>CAYOZT010000018.1:0-26413 GCA_964408545.1 uncultured Oscillospiraceae bacterium
TGGCAAAGCCCCTGTTTTCGCCTAGCAAAAACAGGGGTTCTTTGACAGACTGAAGGGCGTGTTGCCGTTCGCAACACGCCCTTCCCGTTTTTTGTTTACTTTTCCTTCTTGCGCACCAGTTCGAGCACATCGCACATCTGCAGGCAGATCGTGTTATAGTTCTCGCGGCGATGCGGCTTGAGGCATTTGGAGCAGTCCTTGATCCCGTCGGCAGTGTATGTAAAGCTGCCTCCGCACTTTTCTCCCAAGGCATACAGCGGGCAGTAGCAGAAAAGGCAGCTGAACGTTTCGGGGTCGGCGCCCTCGTGGCACGGGAAGTATTCGCACTCTTTGTTCTGGAAATGATCGTAATGCATGGTTTTTCCTCCGTTTTTTCAAATTTCCGTCCACGGGTAGACCCGTGGCGGTTCTTTTATGAACTCCATTTTCTCGCCGCGCGTCGGATGGCAAAACGCCAAGCGATACGACCACAGCGCGATCGGGCAATCGTCCTCGCGATCGGAGTATTTTCGCTCGCCCACGAGCGGCATACCGCGCGAGGCGAACTGCACACGGATCTGATGCGTGCGCCCGGTTTCCAAGCAGATGGCAAGTTTTGTCAACTCTCGGTTGCTGCTCAGCACGCGATATCGCAATGCCGCCTCCTGTGCGCCCTTTTCCGCTTGCGAAACGACAAAGGTCATTTTCCGCGCCTTGTCGCGCAGCAGAAGGTCGGTCAGTCTCCCCTGCTCAGATCCCGGCGTTCCGTGTACGACGGCGCGGTACTCCTTTTCAAAAACGCCGTCGCGCAGCTGCGCGGAAAGCGCGGCTGCCGCCGTCGCCGAGCGCGCGAGCACCATCAGTCCCCCCACGACGCGGTCGAGACGATGCACCGTGCGCACCTCCCGAGTCCCGAGCGTTTGTCGCACGAGCTCGGGCATTCCGCCCGCCTCGTCCGTCGAAAGCACGCGTTCGGGCTTGACGCAAACGACGATGTCCTCGTCCGCGTAAATCACTTCGATCATTCTTTCCTTGCCTCCCAAAATTGGCGAAACGCCGTCGGCAGCGCGGCATTTTGTTCGATCTCGTCCGCAGTGAACCACGAAAAGCCGTCACCGCAAGAGCTTACCCGCATATAAAATCCGCGCATTTGCCACACGATATGCGTAAAAATGTGCTTTTTTTCCAGTTGACGATCGACATCGTGCACTTCGATCCCCTGCGACTGCAACCACGCGAGCGCATCGCGCACATCGAGCAGGCCTTCCACGTTCGGGAACTGCCAGAGCGACGCCAAAAGGCCGTCATCGGCTCGCTTGCACAAGGCAAATCGCTCCTCCTGCTCCAGAATAAAAAGCGTGTACTGTTCCTGTCGTTTTACTTTTTTCGTCGGTTTTACGGGAAAATGCGCCACATCGTTTGCGCCATGCGCGCGGCAAAACGCCCGACACGGGCAAATATCGCACCTTGCTTCGCGATTCGGCCCGCACACGGTCGCACCGAGCTCCATGAGCGCCTGCGTAAAATCCCCTGCCTGCGGCGGATAAACAGCCTCCAAGCGCGTCGCAACGGCCGATTTGAATGCCGCTTGGTCGATGGGCGTCTCGTCATGCAGCAGTCGCGTGTACACGCGCAAAACATTGCCGTCGACCGCCGCGCGCTTTTGTCCGAAGGCGATCGAGCAAACGGCGCCGGCGGTATATGCGCCGATACCGGGCAAAGAAAGCAGCACGTCGTGATCGCGCGGAAACTCGCCGCCGTAACGCTCGACGACGATCTGCGCCGTTTTTTTGAGGTTACGCACGCGGCTGTAGTAGCCGAGTCCTTCCCAGAGCTTATTGAGTCGCTCATCGTCGCAGGCGGCCAAATCGGACAGCGTCGGCAATTGCTGCAGAAAGCGCAGATAATACGCCTTGACCGCCTCGACGCGCGTCTGCTGCAGCATGATCTCGGAGAGCCACACATGGTACGCATCCGTATCCGCGCGCCACGGAAGGTCGCGCTTATTTTCGTAAAACCAAGGCAGCAAAACATTCGGTAGCATTTGCAAAATATCCATGCGCCGCCTCCTTCCTATCCCACGGTCATTATATCGAAATGTCGGGAATGTGTCAAGCAGGTCGACGCGCTTTTCCCGCAAAAAGCACGGAGAGGAAGCGGTAAAGATCGCTTCCTCTCCTTTTTATGCTTTTGCGATCATCCCATATCGACGATCATTTGCTGCAGATAGGTCAGATCCGCAACGTCGAATATGCCGTCGCCGTTGCAGTCCATGGTCGCGACCAACTGCGCATCGTCGTAGGCATAATCGGGCGAAACGAGTGCCATGAGCATTGCATACAGGTCGAAAATGTTCAGCTCGCCGTCCCCGTTCGGGTCGATGCCGAGAATGCTGACATTGCCGAAACCGCTCTCAAACGCAACATCCAGCGCATAGCAGGTATTGCCGAGCAGCGCGTGGCAGATGTTATAGGCGTCTTCCGCGAGCCAAATCGCCTTTTCCGTGCGATAGACGACATTCGCCTTGATCTTCAGTTGCACGCTCGCAAGGCAGGTGTCCTCGCTCAGGCAGACGGTGTCGGAGTAGATCAGACGGATCCGCTGTGTGTCGGGGTCGATGCTGGCCTGCTGCAGACCCGGAAGCCCGGCGGCGAATTCGACCGACTCCACCTCGAACATTTCGCTGTTATATCCGAAATTCAACTGCAGATCCGAAAGATACGAGCCCGCTTTCACGTAAATATCCAATCGGATGCTATCCTGATAGCGGCCGGAAACTTCCGTGGTGTAGAACTCCGCCTTGACATTTCGGTACTGCAGCGTTTCGCCGCACTGCGTGCAAGCGCACTTGATCTGCGTCACCTTGCCGTCGACGACGATTGCCGGTTCCCATTCGCCGGCGCTGTGCTCGTGCTTTGTCTGCGGAGAAAGCCACGCGATCATTTCGTCCAGATCGTCAAACACGCGCGTCTGCGCACCGGCGTTGCCGATGCTGTACAGCGAAAGCAGGAGCTGCCCGTACTGATCCTCCAGATTCACGCCGATCGTGGCATAATCGTCGTAGTTCCAGATGCCGTCCGCGTTCGGGCGCAGACTGAAGGTGTTGATCCAATCGCAATTGAGTCCGGAGTACTTGATATCCGCATGGTAGGAAAGATAGGGCACGTAGGTCGCAAATTCGATGCCGCTTCCCGTGCAGGCGATGCATCTTCTCCACATCGTTGCGTCCTGCGTCAGGTAAACGGCGACCTTGTCGAGCTGTGCGTCGCTGTTGTAGTTGAGCATTACGCCGTATTCGTTGACCGTCTCGGGGCCGTAGGCGGAGATCACGTCGTCCAGCTCAAAATACATACCGTATTGCAGATGTGTCAGATCATCGTTGACGATATCGATGAACTTGATCCCGCAGCGGATGCAGACACCGCAGTAGAATTCGTGTCCCAAGGCTGCGATCGTCTGCTCCTCGCTGCTGCCGCAGACCGTGCAGGTGCATTCTTTCGTCCCCTCTTCGCTGCAGGTCGGCTCTTTGATCACGCTGCCCTCGTCCCAGCTGTGTCCCGCGGGGATGGTCTGCAACTGCTCTTCGCCGCAGCGCTTGCAAACGCGCTTCATTTCGCCGTCGGTTTCGCAGGTAGCCTGCGTGATCAGGATCTGTGTCCAATCGTGCGCGGCGGGGATGCTTTGCGTGCGCGTCTGTCCGCACACGGTGCAGGTATAGAGCATCGTTCCGTCCAGAACGCAGCCGTTCTCGTTTGTTACCGTGCCTTCGTCCCAGCTGTGGCCGCTCGGCTCGATGTAATCGTCGCGATAACTTGCGCCGCAGGCGCAGGTGTGCAGCGTGTAGCCCATTTCGCAGCAGGTAGGTGCCACGACGATGTCGCTATACTTGTGCTCGTGCAGATAAGGCAGCGTGTGTCCGCAGCGGTCGCAGACATTGTCGTCGCCGTAGCTATGGCCGAGCGCGGGCAGGCTGTCGCGCTTTTCCGCGCCGCAGTCGTCATTGCCGCAGATATACAGGACATAGCCGTCCTGTTCGCAATCGGGATCGACGGTCGTGCTGTACGCATAGCTGTGTCCCGTTGCGGGGATGTAGACCGTGTCGACGGTCTCGCCGCACTCGGCGCACACGGTATGGCCGCTGCCGCCGTTGACGCAACCGGGCTCCACGTCCACTACGAACGCGCCGGGCGTGTGCTGCGAATGCTCCAAGCCCCAGACGGCGTAGAGCGTCGTATCGGCAAAGATCTCGAAAGATGCGCCGTTGTCTTGCGTAAATTCCGCAACGCTTGCGGCGCGATCGCGCGCCCAGCCGAGGAAAATGTAGCCTTCTCTGCTGGGAAGGTAGTCAAAGCGCACCGTCACCGTGTCGCCCGCGGTATAGGCGTTGCTGTCGTGCGGCAAATTCTGCGAGCCGCCGTTGGCGTTATAGCCGACGGAGCAGACATCCACGGTGGATGCCACGGTCGTGAAGGTCGTCACGATCGAGCCGTCCGCGCGTTTGACGATCACGTTGATGGAATATGTTCCCTTCGGCGCACCGGATTGCAGATAGAACGACACGTTCTTTTCGCTCGGCTCGCTCGTCGTGGCGAAGGTCTCGGTGGTCGCGCCGTAGCGGATGCCGTCGTAGGTCGCAGCGTATTCCAGCGACAGGACGCTGCTCTCGGACGTTGCCAAGGAAAGCGTCGTGCTGACCATGCCGTCGGCATCGATGGTCGCGGAAAAATCCGACGAAAGGATGAATCGCTCATCCGCGCTGCCGCCGCAGGGCAGTTCGATCGACACGTTGCGGACATAGACGACCCAACTGTCCACATAAACATTCAGCAGGAAATGATAGGTGTGTCCGACCTCAAAAAGACTCGGGTCGATCTTAAAGACGGTCGTGTTCCACTGATTGTCCATTCCGGACAGATAGCCGTCGAGCATCGTGCTCTGACCCGTCGTTTCATCGTACAAATAGATATAATCGCGTTCGCCGTAGCTTTCGTCCACGTCGTAAGCGTAGATGCTCAGCGTCGCCTGTTCGAGCACCGCCGTCTCGATGGTAAAGGGCAATCCGAGCTGCACCGTGCGCATGGATGAATACGATGTCGTGGCATAGATGTCATAACCGTCGTTGGTCAGCGTATCGGCCGCAGGGTTGCTGCTGCTCGAATAGCGAGTCGCAGCATCGGTTCTGCCGCTGTTGAACAGCGTATATGTCTGCAGACCGCCGGTAATCGCCAAGGGCTCATCTACCAGTAAACACACTTCAAACGAGCCGGTTTGGCTGCTACTATAAAATCCCGCCGCCAGATAGTAGGTCGTTCCGGCAGATACTTGATAAGAAATGCTGAAATTATTTCCATCTCCACTCTCGTCATCCGATCGGAGCGTATCGCCGGAAGCATCCAGAATGTATCCGTACGTATCCGACGATCCCGTGGAGTAAAATGTGATCTTCCCGTTCTTCTTGGCAACATAGCGGAAATAGGCAAGTTGTCCGCCGTATGTGATCTCGGCCGTCGCCGTGCCGTTCGCCGTTATGTCGGTATACCGATAGCCGGGGATCAGCTCGATAGTGACATCCTCGCCGTCGATGGTCAGCTTGACGCGATACTGTCCGGAGGTCTCGACAACGATGTTGTCGCCGCCTAAAACGCCGTCGGCACCGTAGTTTACATCCCAAGCGCCGCCCTGACGAACCTTAAACTCTTCGCCTGCGTGCAACTCGAAGACATCGGACAGGAAACTGCCGTCCGCTTGCTCTCTCATCGGGAAGTCGGTATCCCAGTATGTACCGCAAATGTTACCGACGACGCCCCAGTTCTCGGTATCCTCGTCGGATGCGCTCAAAACGGACTTCGTTTGTGCCGTGGCCGATGCGCTCACCGTGCCGACAGGCAGCATGGAAACGAGCATCACGATCGACAGAAACGTCGCCAAAATACGTGTGAATTTTTTCATGATATATCCTCCTTGCCCGCTTACGAATAAATGTATTCGCAGTCGATGACGACTTCGTCGGCGATATCCTCACCGTTCACATCCATCAGATACAGCAGTTCGACAAACACCCGATCGGAGTCGATGCACGCGGAAGCGTCCAATTCCACCGTCAGGTAAGCGAAATCGTTGTCGATCGCTTTACCGGCGAGATTGAAGTATGCGACGCTGATATAGCCTTCCTGCGCATGGTCGGTCGCACGAATGCCCGAATCGCGTGCGATGATATCCATCACGGAATAGTTTGCGCTATATCGAATGTTGACTTGGAAACCCATAATGGAAAGGTCGCTGCTCGCAGGCTGTGTGATGCGGAATGTCAGCATCAGTTTTCCGGTTTGCTCGTCCGTTTCCGACTCGACGAAGAACGCGTCCGTAAACTTGTACTGCGCCGTAACGACCATATCCGACTGCACGTGCTCCGTTTCCTTGTCCCATCCGCAGAATACGCGCCCGGGATGGTTCGGCACGCTCGGAGCTTGCGCCGATGCGCCCTCTTCTACGGTCGAAAAGCCCAAGAAGGTGTCGTCATAGTCTTTGTAGATAACGGTATAGGTTTTTTTCTGCGCGATTCCGATCGCACCGGCATCGCAGACACTTCCGTCGGAAAGGAGCAAGCAGAGGTGTCCGTTTTCATCGATGTACGCGCCGATCACGCCGACACCTTGCTCGCCTTTTTCGCCCTTTTCACCGTCTTTACCGTCTTGTCCGTCTTTGCCGTCTTTGCCGTCTTTGCCGTCTTGACCGTTCAGACCGTCCCTGCCGTCGATACCGTCTTTACCGTCTTGGCCGTTCAGACCGTCCTTGCCGTCGATACCGTCTTTACCGTCTTGGCCGTTCAAGCCGTCCTTGCCGTCGATACCGTCTTTGCCGTCTTGGCCGTTCAGGCCGTTCAGGCCGTCGATACCGTCTTTACCGTCTTGGCCGTTCAGACCGTCCTTGCCGTCGATACCGTCTTTACCGTCTTGGCCGTCTTGACCGTTCAGACCGTCCTTGCCGTCGATACCGTCTTTGCCGTCTTGACCGTTCAGACCGTCCTTGCCGTCGACACCATCGATGCCGTCGCGTCCGTCCTTGCCGTCCGCGCCGTTGATGCCGTTGATTCCGGGCTGTCCCTGCGCGCCGCTGGGACCCTGCTGCGCACATGCCGCGCAAGCGAGCAGCAGTAGCACGGACAGCGCACACGCAATTGCTTTACAGATCTTTCTTTTCATACGTTTCCTCCGTTGTTCGGTTTTTGGGTGGATCGCGTATATCCATCTATGGTAATGATACCCCTTCCCTTTTCGTTTGTCAAGGAGACGGGCGCAAAAAATGAATGATTTGTAACTTTCTCAACAAATGCGTCGAATAAGGGTGTTTTTTCGAAAGAAAAACCGCGTCGGGAAAGAGCCCGACGCGGCGGATATTCGGCAACTGTTATCCTTTTTTGCGGAGTTTTCCCTTTCGCGCCTTGAAATAGATGCGCTGCTCTCCCGCGCGCGGAGCGCAAAAGCTGCGGTCGGCGAAGACCTCGATGTGGGTAAAGCCCGCTTCGCGCAAAAAATCGGTCAGCTGCGCGCGTGAATAGGCATACTCGCGATGCTCTTCGAACGAGCGACGCCACAGGGCGCCCTCGCGCCGAAAAAGATCCATCGCATAGCTGCAAATATTGCTTTTTTCGTCAAATTCCCCGCGCCAAACGCAGTAGACATCGTCGTCCTCGTCGAGGAAGACCTGATCGTCCATCGCGCGCAGCTTTTCGGGGGTGTTGACGTCAAAGATGAATACACCGCCCGGATTCAGCGCGCGGAAAACGCGCCGAAGCGCTTCTCGGCAATCGGCCGGCTCGGTGATATAGTCTAGGCTGTCGAGCGCGCAGACCGCCAGATCGACGCCGCGCGGCAGCAACAGCTCCTGCAGCGCTTGGCAGACAAAAAAGGGGCGATTTTTCATATCCTGCGTCTTTTGCGCGGCGACGCTGAGCATTTCCTGCGACAGATCCACACCCGTGACACGCAGTCCCCGCTCGGCCAACAATTTTGCGACCGAGCCCGTGCCGCAGGCCAGATCGACCGCCGTGCGCGGTTCAAAATTCTCCGTTCGAAGAATTTCGAAATAAAAATCGACGGTCGCACGATAGTCCACATCGTTCGTCAGACGATCGTAGCAGTCCGCCAAGGCATGATAAGCATCCATAATGATCTCCCGAAAAAACGGGCGTGCTGCACGACACAGCACGCCCGAATGATTTTAGCGGCGGAACAGGCTGAAGATATCGTCGATATCGCTGTTCGTCGAAGCGGCGGAAGCACCTGCTGCGCCGGGCTTGGCGGGAGCGGCCTTCTCCTCTTCCTTTTGTTCAAAGCCCGTGGCGATGACGGTGACGCGCATTTCGTCCTCGAAGTCCTCGGAGGAAGTCGCGCCGAAGATGATGTTCGCCTCGGGGTTGGCATTTTCCTGCACGATGTTGGCGGCGGTCTCGACATCTTCCAATGTCAGCTCGGAAGAGCCCGTGACATTGATCAGCACGCCGGTCGCGCCTGTGATGGCCGTCTCCAGCAGGGGGCTGGCGATGGCGGCCAGTGCGGCCTGCTCGGCCTTCTCGCGGCCGGAAGCCGTGCCGACGCCCATGTGCGCACGGCCTGCATCCTTCATGACGGCGGAAACGTCCGCAAAATCCAGATTGATGATGACGCGCTCGGAGAAACCGACCAACTCTGAAATGGAGATGACCGCCTGCTTGAGCACATCGTCGGCAATACCGAAGGCGTTGGCAAAAGTGATCTTCTGATCGGTGACATATTTCAGCCGATCGTTGGGGATGACGATCAGGGAGTCGACCTTGCCGTGCAGCTCCTCGATGCCCTTCTCGGCCTGACGCATACGATTCGCGCCTTCGAATTTGAAGGGCTTCGTCACGACGCCGACGGTCAAAACGCCCGCCTCGTGCGCGAGGTCGGCAACGATGGGTGCAGCGCCCGTGCCGGTGCCGCCGCCCATGCCCGCGGTGATAAAGACCATATCCACGCCCTCGAGCACCTTGGAAATGGCGACGCGGGACTCTTCGGCGGACTTACGGCCGATCTCGGGCTTGGAACCTGCGCCCATGCCGCCGGTCAGCTTTTCGCCGATCTGGATCTTGTTCGGGCAGCGGGATTTGTTCAGATCCTGCTTATCAGTGTTGATGGCGACAAAATCGACGCCCTGCACACCGGCCTCGATCATTCTGTTGATAACATTGTTACCTGCGCCGCCGACACCGATGACCTTGATCTTGACAACGCGTTCCTGAAAATCTGGCATAATATTTCCTCCTGCGTACACACATGGCCGCTACAGCCATGCAGATATTTTCCTTTACCTGTATATTCTATCGTGAAATTTCCATTTGGTCAATAGAAATTCTGCAATTTCGGCAAAGTTTTTTTGAAAATATCTTTTTGTACGCAGGAGGAAGTCGTCATATCGCGTATCGCTCTTATTCGTCGCTCACGCTCCAGCAGCGGATCTGCCATTGCGCGTTCTGTTTGAACAGCTCGAGCACCACGGCCGTACGTTCACTTGCGTCAAGCTGTTGGAAGGTCGATTTGACCATGCCGATCTTTTTCTCAAGCGACTCGCTGCCGCCGAGCTCGACGCGACATTCTTCGCTGCAATATAGCTTCAGGGCGTAAAGGTCGCTGACATCGATGCTCTCGACCTGCCCGAACAGTTCCCATTGCTCCAGCTGCAGCAGGATCTTCACGGCGGTACGCAGGCGTTCGGCCTGCGTGGCGGTCTGCGTCTCGTCGCCCTCGGGCTCGAGCGCGGTCGCCTTCTTCCCTACCGTCGGCTCGCGCAGTTTCACGCCCGTGACGATCGGCGACGGCGCCGTATCGGTCAGCACCTGCTCGGCGATCTTCCCGTCGGAGGTGATGCGCCACCATGTGCCGTCTTCGGCCTCGAGCGCGTAAGAAACGGGCTTTTCTTCCACGATGATATTGACCGTTCCCGGTAATTTCAGTTCAAAGCGCACGCTCGCGACATACGGAAGCTTCGACTCGATGCGTGCGGCAGCCGCGCCGCGTCCGAAAAACAGGAGGCTGTCCCCTTTCTCGATGTCGGAGGCCTCGACAACGGTCGCGGCGCTGTATTTCGAAGCACCCGTAACGGTCACGGTATCGACCTTGAAAAACACCGACACGCCCACGGCGACCGCCAGTGCGATCGCGGCGACGGCAAGCAGCTGCATCAAAAGCTTCTTGCGAAAAAAGGGCTTGGGCTGTGTGTAATGGATGTTTTGACGAGGACGCGGTTCGCGCTTTTTCCTCGCGGAGCGCGGTCTGCGCCTTTGGGGAGTGGATCTTTCTTCTTCCATACTGCTTCCTCCGTACGGTTTATCCCTTGCAAAGCGATTCGACGATGTCGCAAATGCGCTGCGCCGAATCGAGCACGGCCATGCCGCGCAGTGCCGCCGACATTTTTCGGCGCCGCTGGCGATCGCTCAGCAAAGATGTGACGGTATCGTAAAGCTTTTGTGCGCTGCACTCGCTCTCGGCGAAGACGACGGCGCCGCCGCGGCTTTCGAGAATGCGCGCGTTTTTGGTCTGATGATCGTTGGTCACGTTCGGCGACGGGATGAGGATACACGGCGTGCCGACGGCGGCGATCTCATTACAGGTGCTGCTGCCCGCACGGCCGAGCACCACGTCGGCCGCGGCCAAAACGATCGGCATATCGTAGATATACTCGCGCATATCGATGCTCGGCGCCGTGTCGGTATCCACGCCGAGCGATCTTGTCAGCTGCGGCATCCACTCGGCGCCGAAGGCGCCCGTGGCGTGGATATGGCGGAAAGGAAAGCCGTCGCGCTGTTCCATGGCGAACAGCTGCGCAGTCAGCTCGTTCATGACCTTGGCGCCTTGGCTGCCGAAGGTGGAAACAAGCAAGGGCGTCGTTTCGTCCAGTCCGAGCGCTTTTCGTGCCTGCGCACGCGTGGTCAGGCGAAACTCCTCCCGTACGGGCATTCCCACGACCTGCACCCGCTCGGGACAGCGATAAAAGCGAGCGCTCTCTTCAAAGGCAACGAGCACGCGGTCGGCCTTTTTCGCGACCATTTTCGTCGTCACGCCGGGGACGGCATTGCTTTCGTGCACGCAGGTCGGAATGCCCATGCGCTGCGCCGCGTGCAGCGCGGGATAGCTCGCGTAGCCGCCCGTTCCGACGACAACGTCGGGATGAAACTCGGCAAAGATGCGCTTGCATTCTTTCACGCCGCTGCGGATGCAGGAAAGCGCGTGCATATTTTGCTTGAGTCCCTGCAGGCTTTTTTTGCGGCTGAGGCCGGAGGCGTCCAGACATCGGAGCTCGTAGCCTGCCTTGGGGACGAGCGTTTCTTCCATTTTTCCCGATGCGCCGATGAAAAGGATGTTCCAATCCGGGTGGCGCTGCCTGACGATATCGGCAATGGCAATGGCGGGGTTGATATGGCCGCCCGTGCCGCCGCAGGTGAATACGATATTCATGTGCTTTCCTCCAGCTGTTTGGCTTGATCGCGTTGGCGTGAAATGCTCAAGATCACGCCCATTTCTCCCAAATTGACGGCCAGCGCCGTCCCGCCGTAGGAGAAAAACGGCAGTGCAATGCCCGTCGAGGGCAAAAGATTGGTCACAACGCCCAAATTCAAGATGGTCTGCACGGCAATGAGCGTCGTCAGTCCCGCCGCGAGGACGGTCGAAAAACGGTCGCGCGAGCGCAGCGCGATCCAAAATCCGCGTGCGATCAGCGCGGAAAAGACGGCGATGATCGCCATCGCGCCCACCAGCCCCAGTTCCTCGCAGACCACGGCGAAAATATAGTCATTGTATTGAAACGGCAGATACAGGTATTTCTGCTTGGATCTTCCGAAGCCAAGCCCGAAAAGGCCGCCCGAACCGATGGCATACAGCGATTGCAATATCTGGTAGCCCGTGTCGGCGGGGTCGCGTTCGGGGTGCAGCCACGCAGTCACGCGGTCGCCCGCGTAGCCCATGACGCTGATATACACCAGCACGAAGGCGGCCGCCGCAGCCGCGCCCGCCATGAGCCACTTTCCGCTCGTGCCCGCCACGAACATCATCACGACGCCGACCATGCCCATCAACAAGATCGCCGACAGGTGCTTTTCCAGCGCCAGCGGGACGAGCAGCCCCAGCATGGCACAGCCGAAGCCCAAAACGCCGTAGCGGAAGGTCTTGGCCTCTTCGCCGTAGCGTTTGGTCAGCCGCGCCAGCAGCAATATCATCGCAAATTTTGCGATCTCCGAGGGCTGGAACTGAATGCCCGCAAAGTTGATCCAACGCTTTGCGCCGTTGACCGTTTGACCGATCACAAGCACGCTCAAAAGCAGCACGATCGCCAGCGCGTAAACGATCCACGCGAGGCGATACCAGAGCTTTGCGGGGATGCGGCTGAAGAAAAACATCGCCGCAACACCTATCATAGCACAAACGGCCTGCTTTTGCAAATACTTCGAAGAACTTTTGTAGGCGGTATCATACTCACTCTGGGCATAGCTTGCCGAATAGAGCATCACAAGTCCTATGCCCAGCAGGAGCAATACGAGTATCAAAAAAGGCTTATCGACGCTTGACGGCTTTTTTTGCAAAAGCCGATCCTCTTTGGCATGAAAAGACTTTGTCTTCCCTGCCATACATTCTCCTCACTTAAAAGCTTCCTCTGACGCCGAACCACGCCAGCACGCACATCGCCGCCGAAACGAGGCTGAATACGATGACGATCTTCACTTCTTTCCAGCCGCACATTTCGAAATGGTGATGGATGGGCGACATTTTGAAAAGGCGCTTGCCGTGTGTCAATTTGAAATAAGTGACCTGCAAAATGACCGACAGCGTTTCCACCAGATACACAAAGCCAACCAAGATCAGCACCAAGGGCATATCCAGCGCAAAGGCCAGCGCGCACACGATGCCGCCCAAGAAAAGCGAGCCCGTATCGCCCATGAAGACCTTCGCCGGATGCCAGTTATAAAACAGATACGCGATCAGCGCGCCCACAAGGCAGCCCGGCAGCAGTGCCAGATCGTACTTTTCCTTCGCGATCGCCACGGCCGTGAAAAATACCATCACGGGAATGCTCACGCTCGCGCACAGGCCGTCCACCCCGTCGGTCAGATTGACCGCATTGACGCAGCCGACCATCACGAACATGGAAAAGATCACCAGAACGATGGGATGGATATGGAAGGTCGTGTTGACGAAGGGAACATAGATCTCCGTGGACAGCGTGGCCTGTCGGATCAAAATGTAAATATACACCGCCGAAACGGCCATTTGCAGCAGTGCCTTCTGGATGGCGGTCAGGCCGAGATTTTTCTTGTGCTTGAGCTTGAAAAAATCGTCCAGAAAACCGACCAGTCCGAAGCAAAGTCCCAGCGACATGGCGTACAGCGGGGTATGATCCGTCATCACGCCGATGTTGAACAGCAGGCAGATGAGCGTTCCGAGAATGAACATGATGCCGCCCATCATGGGCGTGCCCTGCTTGGCGTTGTGCCACGTCGGACCGACCTCGCGGATGGATTGACCCGCCTTGAGCGCCCGCAAGATCGGCAGCAACAAATAGCCGATGCCCGCCGTCAATATCCCGGACAAAATGCCCGTAATGATCACCTTTGTCATATGCTTGCCTCCACTTTTCTCTCTTCGCGTTTCGTATTATTGCTCGTTAAGGAATTTCTCCAGCACAAGCTCCATATGCATTCCGTGACTGCCCTTGAACAGCAGCACATCGCTCGGCGCGCTCATGGCGCGCAGCTTGCCGGCCATAGATTCACGGCTGTCGAATATGTGGGTATCTTCCCGCGGAAGTCCCGCATCCTGCGCGCCCTGCACG
The DNA here is from genome assembly GCA_964408545.1 of uncultured Oscillospiraceae bacterium. Lineage (GTDB taxonomy): Bacteria > Bacillota > Clostridia > Oscillospirales > Oscillospiraceae > Faecousia. The sequence continues at coordinate 13,822 of CAYOZT010000018.1, forward strand.
ACAAATCCCGCGTTCGGGCCGAAGGCCAGCAGAATATCGGCGCAGCCGGCGGTGATCCTTCCGACCCGTTCGTGCGCCTCGCGCGCGTGATCGCCCAGTTCGAGCATATCGCCCAGCACGGCGATGCGGCGTCCTTTGCGTTTTCCGAGCACCTTCAGAGCCGCCTCCATGGACTCGGGGCCTGCGTTATAGCAGTCTTTGATGACGGTGCAGCCCTTGCTTTCGAAGATCTCCTGCCGTCCCGCCATGTTGCGGAAGCGGCTGAGCCGATCGGCGATCCGCGCGGGCGCGACACCGAAGTGCAGGCCGACGCTGACCGCGGCCAGCGCATCGGCAACGTAATGCTCTCCTTCCAGCGGCAGCGCGAGCGAAAAATGCTCGTCCCCCGCGTGCACGGAGAAAGTCAGCATATCGTCCTCGCGGACGTTTTCCGCGAAAATGTCGCAATCGCCGTTTCGGCCGAAATAGGTCACGGGGCGCGAAAGCGTTTCGCGGCAAGTGCGAAGATAGCGGTCGTCGCCGTACAGGCAGAGGGGCGCATCGGCGTCCATGCCGTCGAGGATCTCGAGCTTCGCTTGCAGGATGCCCTCCTGCGAGCCGAGGTTCTCGATGTGCATCGTGCCGATGTTGGTGATGACGGCGATATCGGGCTTGGCGATGAGGGAAAGGTAGGATATCTCTCCAAAATGGCTCATACCCATTTCAAGCACCGCGACTTCGGTATCGGCGTCCATGCCCAGAATGGTCATGGGAAGGCCGAGGTCATTGTTGAAATTCGCGGGCGTTTTGCTGACGACAAAGTCGCCCTCCAAAACGGAGGCGATCATTTCCTTGGTCGTGCTTTTTCCGACAGAGCCGGTCACGCCGACGATCTTTAAGTTCTTACTTTTGCGCAGTCCCGCGGCGATGAGGCCGAGCGCGATGCGCGGGTTCTCGACCACGATGGCCGGATAATCGCCGCGCATTTCGCTCGTCAGCACGGCCGTCGCGCCCTTTTCAAAGGCGGTACCGACATAATCATTGCCGTTTCGCGCGCCGATGAGCGCGACGAACAACTGCCCGGCACGGATGGTGCGCGTGTCGTTGCTCGCGCCGTCGAATGCGACGTGCGCATATTTTTCCTCGACCCTGCCGCCACACCATGCAGCCGCTTGTCTAAGTGTTACGAGCGCCATTTACTTTCCCTCCGTATAGTCTGCCACGATCTCCCGCTCGTCCATGTGGTGCTTGACACCCATGACTTCTTGGTATGTTTCGTGTCCTTTTCCTGCCAAAACAATGATATCATCCTTACGCGCGATTTTTATGGCGTAACGGATCGCTTCCACGCGATTTTCGATCGCGACATAGTTTTTCGCTTCCCCCACGCCCGCGAGGATGTCGCGGATGATGGCATCGGGTGCCTCCGTTCTCGGATTATCGGAGGTGATGACCGCGATATCCGCCAAGCGCACGCCGATCATTCCCATAATGGGTCGCTTCGTGCGGTCGCGATCGCCGCCGCAACCGAATACGGCAATGAGCCTTCCCTTGCAGAAGCCGCGCACGGCACTGAGCACATTCTCCAGTCCGTCGGGCGTGTGCGCATAGTCGATGAGGACGGTGTAGTCCTTGTTCGGCGTCGGCACGACTTCGACGCGGCCTTTGACGCCTTGCACAGTGCGAAGTGCCTCGGCGCAGTCATGCGGCGCGATGCCGAGCTGCCGCGCGATGCCGAGCACGGTCAGCACATTGTAGACCGTGAATTTTCCGGGGATGGGGACGGAAATTTCCGTTTTTTCTTCCCCGCAAACGGCGGTAAAGTGCACGCCGCTGCCGCCGTAGCGGATGTTTTCCGCTTTGATGTCGCCCGCGCCGTCCACCGCGGTACGCAGCACGGGGATCTCCCGTCCCGCGACCATCCGCTCGCCCCACGGCGAGTCGGCATTCGTGACCGCCTTGCGGCAATGCGCGAACAGCCGCGCTTTGGTCATGCCGTAGTTTTCCATATCTTTGTGGAAATCCAGATGATCCTCCGTCAGATTTGTGAAGGCGGCAACCGCAAAGTCGATCCCCTCCACGCGGTGCAGCGCGATGGCGTGGCTGGACACCTCCATGACGACGTGGGTACATTTTTCGTCGCGCATCTGCGCGAAAAGCCGCTGCAGTTCGATGCTCTCGGGCGTCGTGCGGTCGGTCGCGAGGACACGTTCGCCGATGCGGTTTTCCATCGTCCCGATCAATCCGACCTTCGCGCCCGCGCATTTTTCCAAAACCTGCTTGAGCAGCCATGTCACCGAAGTCTTGCCGTTCGTGCCCGTGACGCCGATCATGCACATCGTATCGGCGGGGTGGCCGTAAAAATTGGCGCTGAGCTGTGCCAGTGCAAGGCGGTCATCCTCCACCAGAATATAAGGCACATCGACATCGGGCTTTTTCCCCGTCACCACGACGCTCGCGCCCTTTTCTACGGCGGCGGGGATAAAGCGATTGCCGTCGACGGCATAGCCGTTCAGTGCGACGAAAGCGCTCCCGTGCGGCATTGCCTTGCGCGTATCGCTGCACAGGCCGTGTATTTCCGTCTGCATATCCGCATGGCTCTCCAAGAAGTCGACGCCACGAAAAAGATCTTTCAAAATCATGCTGTTACCTCTCATTGCCCTTGCGTTTTCTCAACGCCGAGATACGGCAGTATGTCCGCCATTACGGCGCCGACCGTCGGCGCGGCCATGACGCCGCCCGAAATGTAGATGCCCGTCGATCGCGACGGCGTATCGAGCGCGACCAGCACGATGTACGCGGGATCGTCCATCGGCGCAATGCCGACGAAGGAGACGATCTTGTCGAGCGTCGGCTGCCCGTTTTCGTCGAGCACGTCGATCTTCTCGCTCGTACCCGTTTTTCCGCCGATGGCGTAGCCCGCCACGGCTGCGTTTTTCGCCGTGCCCTCGCTGACGACCGACTCGAGCAGTGCGCACATGGTCTTCGACGTCTGCGCCGAGATCACCTGCCGCGTGATCGTCGGCTCCTGCTTGAGGACGACCTTGCCGTCGGCGTCCGTGATCTCGGAAACGATGTACGGCTCCATCAGATACCCGCCGTTGACCACGGCCGATATCGCGCGCACCAGTTGCAGCGGCGTCAGCTTGAAGGTCTGGCCGAAGGAAGCGGAGGTCAGCGACGCCGTGCCCCATTTTTGCGTGTCGGTCACCAGTGCTTTGTCAAAAAAGACGCCCTTGCTCTCGCCCGACAGGTCGATGCCCGTTTTTTCGAGAATGCCGAAATTTTTGATGTATTCGTAAAAGGTCTCGCCGCCGAGCTGCAGCGCGATATTGGCGAAGGCGATGTTGCAGGAATTTTGCAGAGCCTGCGCCGTCGTCTGTGAGCCGTGGCCGACGGACTTCCAGCAGTGCAGCAGCTGCGCGCGTCCCGCGATCTGTGCCTTGCCGCTGCAGGAATATCGATTTTGCAGTGTGACCGCGCCGCTGTCAAGCGCGGCGGCCAAGGTCAGCACCTTGAATGTCGAGCCGGGCTCGTAGCCGTCGCTGATGATGCGGTTGCGCCACTGCTTGAGCCGCGCCTGCTGCAGCGCATCGCGATAGCTTTGGTAGGCGGCGGTATACGCCTCGCTCCCCTCGGGAAGCAGCAGCGCTTTTTGCCGCAATCGTTCGAGCGCGGCGGCGCGCTCGGTATCGTAGATTTCCAGATAATCGTTCGGGTCGTAACCGCCGAGCGTCGCCATGGCGAGCACCGCGCCGGTCTTGACCTCCATGACGATGCCGAAGGCACCGTTTTGCACATCGTATTTGGCGATGGCCTCCTCCATGCGCTTTTCAAGGCAAGCCTGCACGGTGGCGTCGATCGTCAGCACCACGTCGCAGCCTGCGACGGAGCGCAGATATTGCTCGTAGGAAAAGGGCATATCCATCTCGTTGTTGCCCTTTCCCGTGATGACCTTGCCCGCCGTGCCCGCGAGGAAGCTGTTGTAAGCCGCTTCAATGCCCTCCGCGCCCGTGTTGGAAGCGTCGGTAAAGCCGATGACCTGCGAAGCCAGACTGCCCATGGGATAATAGCGTTTGCTGCTCGGCTCGAGATGGATGCCGCGAATGTCGTTTTCGTTGATCAGGCTGCGGATCTTGTCCGCCGTTTCCTGCGGCAGCGCCGAGGCGATAAGCTTGTAGCGCATGGAAAGATCCGTCGCGCGGCTTGCGATGGTCTTTTCGTCCATGCTCAGTATGTCCGCCAATCGCGCGGATATGAACGCAATGTCCTCCCCCGCCTGCTTGAGTTCCTGCGGGTCTAAGTACAGGTTCTCGACGCCGACGCTGCACGCAAGCACCTGCATATTGCTATCGTAGATCGTGCCGCGCGCGGCGGTCACGGAAGTCGTGCGCGTCTGGTTTCGCAGCGCGAGGTTGGCATAGTAGTCGTATTGCACGACCATCAGCTGCACGAGCCTTGCCCCAATGGGCACGAAAGCCGCAAAGGCCAGCACCGTCATCGCCGCGATGATCCTGCGGTGGTGCCCCGAATCGATGCGCGCACGCGCAAAATGCTCCTGATATCGTTTTTTCACGCCCTGTCCCCCTTAAGATGGTGCAAAATGGGCAGCAAGGGGTCCCCTTACTGCCCATCGCAGCTACTATCCTAATTGTATGGGCAAGTACTTGAATTATGCAAAAATTCCTGCCAAGAAAGTGGCTATGCTGTCCCAAAATCCGAGGCGCGGCGTCTCCTGCCGAGGCTCCTCGACCTCGACGGACATACGCTCGACGTTTTCCGCGGGTATCATGCCCGCGCTCAGGGCGATGTCACGGATCTGCTCGAGATCGTAGCCATCGCGATACACTTGCTCGAGCTCGGCATTTTCCTGCTCAAGCTGCTGCACATAAGCGTGCATTTCGTTTCTCATGTTCAGGCTCTGACGGTAGCGAACCAGTCCGACCAGCAACGCGATCAGTACGACGACCGAAAGCACGATGCCGGCCAAGGCAACAGGATCCACGGCGATCACCTTTTTTTCCGTCTTACGGTGCTCGTATCGGGGCTTGACGACCTCGGGTGTCGGCTGTTTCTGCACTTTACGCGCCGCCGTCCCGTCCACGCCGTATTGCACATAACGTACGTCTGCTCGCAATGCCATGGTTCCTCATCCTTTCTGTCTGTATTTTTATATCTTTTCGCAGACACGCAGCTTCGCGCTGCGCGCTCTGGGATTCGTTTCGAGTTCTTCTTCGCCCGACACGATGGGCTTTCTTCCGATGAGCCGCACGACAGGCTTTTTGCCGCACACGCACACGGGAAATTCCGGCGGGCAGGTGCAGCCTCTGGCCGCGTCGGCCATGGCCTGCTTGACGATGCGATCCTCCAGCGAATGAAAGGTGATGACCGCCAACCGTCCGCCCGCGCGCAGCGACGGGATCGCATCGACCATGACGCGCTCGACCGCGCCGAGCTCGTCGTTGACGGCGATGCGGATCGCCTGAAAGCTCCGTTTGGCGGGGTGCTGCTTCTCGCGAAGTGCCGCCGCGGGCATGGCCGAGCGGATCACGTCGACGAGCTGCAGCGTCGTGTCGATGCTGCTTTCTTCCCTGCGGCGGCAGATGGCTGCTGCGATCTGCGGTGCGTAACGCTCCTCGCCGTAGGTGTAGAGAATATGTTTGAGCTGCTCGAGCGACCATGTGTTGACCACATCGTGCGCCGTCAGGATATCTTCGCCGTTCATGCGCATATCCAGCGGCGCATCGGCCATATAGGAGAAGCCTCTTTGTGCATCATCCAGCTGCGGCGACGACACGCCCAGATCGAGCAAAATGCCGTCTACGCCCGCAATGCCCAGATCCTGCAAGACACGCCGTATCTGACAAAAATTTGCATGGACGAGCGTCACACGCTGCGCAAACGGTTGCAGCCGCTCGGCTGCGGCGCGCAGCGCGATCGGATCGCGGTCGATGCCGATCAGGCGACCGCTCGTCAGGCGTTCGGCGATCCGCGCGGAATGACCCGCGCCGCCGAGCGTTCCGTCGACATAAATGCCGTCGGGGCGGATGTTCAGTGCTTGGATGCATTCCTCCGCCAATACCGAAACATGATGAAACTCGCTCATAGTCCGATCGACTCCAAGGAAGCGAGCAGTTTTTCGGGCGTAAGGTTCTCGTTTTCGAAGGCCTCAAACTCCGCCGCGTCCCAAATTTCCGCCTGCCCTGCCCGTCCGACGATCACGACGTCGCGGCTGATGCCGGCGTAGCTCATCAGATTCGTCGTCAGGGAGAAGCGATTTTGCTTGTCGGGCGTGCATTCGGTGGCATTGATGAAGATCAGGCTCGCAGGGCCGGAACGCTGCGCCAGCGGAAGGCGGTTATATTTTTCGTTCATTTCCTGCCAGTCGGAGGCCGGATACACGGAAAGGCAGCGGTGACCGCAGTTGACGCCCAAGGTGGCGTAGAACTCTCTTCCCAGCTCCTCACGCAGCTTCGCGGGAACGAACAGACGGTTTTTGTCGTCCATTTTTGCGGGATATTTGCCGATCATCTTGCCTCATCTCCTCCATTTTGCTCCACTTTACATCCATTTTGTACCACGCAACAACAGTATAACAGGCTTTTCAAAAAAAATCAATCTTTTTTAGCAAAAAATTTGAATTTTTTTCGAGGAACACCGCGAATTTCGTATTTTTGAACAGATGTTTAGGAATAGAGCTCGATTTCTCCCGCGCAGACGCGTGCTCCGACGCACAAGGGGCGCTCCTGCGTGCCGAGCAAGAGCTGTGCCAAGGGCGATTCGAGTTTATCCTGCACCATATGCCGCAGTTGCCGTGCACCGCCGCGCAGCTTGCAATCGCGCGCCATCGACTGCGCCACCTCCCGAGAAATGTCGAGCGTCACGCCGACCGCCGCCGCGCGCTCGCAAAGCTGCGCGAGCTGCTTGTGCGCGATGCGCTCCATCGTCTGCGTGCCGAGCGTTTCAAAGTGGACGATCCGATCCACGCGCCCCAGAAATTCGGGCGAAAGCGTCTTTTTCAGCTCCGCCTCCGTTTTGCCCGCCCGCCCCGTCGGGCAGAAGCCGAGGCCGTCGCTTTCCGAGTCGGCACCGATGTTGGAGGTCATGACGACAATGGCGTTTTTGAAGCTGACGCGCCGCCCCGCCGCGTCCGTCAGTTCTCCCTCCTCCATGATCTGCAGCAGGATGCCGAGCACATCGGGGTGTGCCTTTTCCATCTCATCGAACAGTACCAAACTGTACGGACGGCGGCGGATGGCCTCGGTGAGCTTTCCGCCCTCTTCGTAGCCGACATAGCCCGCGGGCGCGCCGATCAGGCGTGCGACGGACTGTTTTTCGACATATTCGGTCATATCCAGACGAATCATCGCGCGCGTGCTGCCGTACACTTCCTCGGCCAAAGCGCGGCAAAGTTCCGTTTTTCCGACACCCGTCGCGCCCGCAAACAGCAAACTCGCCACCGGACGACGCGCATCGCGGATGCCGCTGAAGCCGCGGCGCACCGCCTGCGCCACCGTGCGCACCGCCTCCTCCTGCCCGAGCACGCGCTCGTTGAGGATATCCTCGAGTTGCAATAAGTGCGCGCGTTCGTCCGCCGTCAGGCGTCCGACGGGGATGCCCGTGCGATCGGACACCGCCAGTGCGATCTGCTCGGCACCGACGCGGCTGCAGCCGCCGTCGCCCGTATCGGCGATGGTCTGCATTTTGTCGCGCAGCAGCGCGGCTTTTTCGAACTGCTTGTCGCGCACCGCCTCGTGCAGTGCCTGCTCCAGCTCCCGCCCGCGTGCGGCGGCAACTCTCCCCTGCTCCCAAAGGCGGGCGCGTGCCGCGCCCTCGTCGAGAAGGTCGATCGCCTTATCCGGAAGATACAGGTCGGGAAGATATCGCACCGAAAGCTCCACGGCCGCCTCCAGCGCGTCCTCGCCGATGTGGATGTGGTGGTGCACCTCCATGCCCGCCTTGAGCGCGCGCAAGATGGCGAGCGTGCTCTCTTTGCTCGGCTCGTGCACCTGCACGGGGCGAAAGCGTCGTTCCAGCGCCGCATCCTTTTCGATGTGCTTGCGGTATTCGTCGAGCGTCGTCGCGCCCAAGATCTGCAGCTCGCCGCGCCCGAGCGCGGGCTTGAAAATATTGGCTGCGTCGATCGCGCCCTCCGCCGCGCCCGCGCCGACGATGGTGTGCATTTCGTCGACGAATAAGATCACGTCGCCGCTGCGCTTGATCTCGGAAAGCACATCGCGCAGCCGTTCTTCAAATTCGCCGCGGTATTTCGTGCCCGCCACGAGATTGGCCATATTCAGGCTGATGAGCCGTTTTTCCTTCAGCTGCGGCGGAACATCGCCGAGCGCCATGCGCTGTGCCAAGCCCTCGGCGATGGCGGTCTTTCCGACGCCCGGTTCGCCGACGAGGGCGGGATTGTTCTTGTTTTTCCTGCTCAAAATGCCGATGACCGTGTCGATCTCCCGATCGCGCCCGATCACCGGATCCATGCTTGCCGCCTTGGCGACCATATCCTCGCTGAATTGTTCCAAAAGCTTCGTAGCGGATCCCTCCTTTTTTCGCTTTACCGTCTCTCGATAGCCCAACATTTTGTATTCCACCGCGCGTGAAAACACGCGCTGCGGCTCTGCCCCGCAAAACGTAAGCAGCTTCGCCGCCGTAGTGTGCTCCGCGCGCAGCAGCGCAAGCAGAATATGCTCGGGGAAGACCTCCCGCTGCCCGTCCTGCGCCGCTTCGCTCGCCGCGCAGGACAAAACGCCCTGCGCATCGTCGGACAGCCCCTGCTGCAGCGGCATTCCTTTTTGCCCCTGCCCCACATACAGCACATAAAGATCGCGCAGCAATCCCTCGCTCACGCCGAATGCGCGCAGCAAGCGTCCCTCCCAGCTATCGAGCGCCGTCAGCGCCAAAAGCAGGTGCGCCGTGCCCACATAGCTGTGCCCGAGTTCCCGCGCGCGAGCCGCCGCATCGAGGATCAAATTGGCCGCGTCTGCCCGATATCCCATATGCATCCCTCCTGTCGTCGCTGATTTTCCCCTACGCTCGTAAAAAATATACGAAAAAAGCAAAAATAGGAATTGCATTTTCCGAAATCCATGTTAGAATATTCTTAGCCATTTCCGCGTCGGAAATGAGAAACGAATAATTGGGAGGAATAAATCATGGCTTTCAAAATCACCGATGCTTGCGTCAAGTGCGGCACCTGCGCCGACAACTGCCCCGTCGAGGCGATCTCCGAGGGTGACGATCAGTACATCATCGATGCCGACGTCTGCGTCAGCTGCGGCTCCTGCGCCGACAACTGCCCCGTCGAAGCGATCGAGGAAGGCTGATTTCGGTCGAATCTGCAGTAGCCCTGTGCAGTCCGCGCGGCTGCACAGGCTTTTTTTCGAGGAAAAAACGATGGAAATTTTGCAAAACGGCTTTACGCTCGACGCCTCCGCCTTTCCGCTGAGCACGGACTCCATGCTGCTGGCGGACTTCGTGCGTCTGCCGAAAAACGCCCGCGTGCTCGACCTCGGCTCCGGCTGTGCCACGCTCGGCGTGCTGCTGTGCGCGCAAAACGCGCAATGCCTCGTCACGGGCGTCGAGCTGGACGAACGCGCGCACGCGCTGGCGCTGGAAAACATCCGCCGCAACGCGCTCGACTCCCGATTATCCAGTATATGCGCGGATCTGCGCACTGTTCCCCTGCCGCGCGGGCAGTTTGATGTCTGCGTTTCCAATCCGCCGTATTTTTCGGGCGGCCCCGCGGCACTCGTTCATGCCGAGGCACGGCGGGACGATCGCTGCTCGAGCGAGGCGCTTTTCCGCGCCGCAGCCGATGCGCTGCGCTACGGCGGCGACCTGTTTCTCGTGCACAGACCCGAAAATCTTGCCAAGCTCTGCGCCTGCGGCGCAGAAACATCGCTCGAGCCGAAGCGGCTGCGCCTCGTGCGCCATCGCGACGGCGGCGCGATCACGCTCGTGCTGCTGCAGTGCCGCAAGGGCGGCAAAACGGGACTTTCTATCGACGAGATCCATCTATTCGAGCGCGACGGCGCGCCCTCGGCGCACTATCGCCGCATCTATCATCTTCAGGAGGGCTGAGCATGGCCGGAATGCTTTATCTTGTCCCCACGCCCATCGGCAATTTGGGGGATATCTCGCAGCGCTGCCGCGAAACGCTGGAAAACGCCGATTTCATCGCGGCGGAGGACACGCGCGTCACGCTGAAGCTGCTGAACCACCTCGGGATCAAAAAAAGCCTTGTCAGCTACTTTGAGCATAACAAGGCTTTTAAGGGTGATGTGATCTTGCAGCGCATCCTCGCGGGTGAGACCTGCGCGCTGGTGTCGGATGCGGGCAGCCCCGCCATCTCCGACCCCGGCGAGGATCTGGTGCGTCTGTGCGCGCAAAACGGCGTCACGGTCTGCGCCATCCCGGGTCCTTGCGCCGTGATCACCGCGCTGAGCATCTCCGCGCAGGCCACGGGACGCTTCTGCTTTGAGGGTTTTCTGTCCACGGCGAAAAAAAGTCGCCGTGAGCATCTCCTTTCGCTGAAAAACGAGCCGCGCACCATGGTTTTTTACGAGGCGCCGCATAAGCTCGTAGCGACGCTCGAAGATATGCGCGAGGTCTTCGGCGACGCGCGCCCCGTCAGCCTCTGCCGCGAGCTGACGAAGCTGCACGAGGAAGTTTTCCGCACGAGTTTGGGCGAGGCCGTCGCGCATTATACGCTTGAGCCGCCGCGCGGAGAATTCGTCCTCGTGGTCGCTGGCGCGCCCGCGTCCGATGCGGAAAAGCCCACGTCGGGCGACGCCGCCGCGCGCGTTGCCGAGCTCATGCAGCAAGGTCTCAGCCGCAAGGACGCCGTCCGCCTGACCGCCGACGAGCTCGATCTGCCGAAAAACGTCGTCTACGCCGCCGCCCTCGACGCCACATAACTTCCCTCTGCGTAGGGGACGACGCCTCGGCGTTCCCGTTTGCCCCCATCCGGTAGGGCGGGGACACGTCCCCGCCGCCCCGTTCGACGACTGCGCCGCCGGTCTAATAGCCAAAAGTAAAGTCATGTCATCGAAGAGCGAGCGAAGCGAGTTGAAGGATCTATCCCCTTTTTGACGAAAAATGTCCCGTCAATGAATAGATTTCTCGACTCGCTGCCTCTCGCTCGAAATGACAAAATTGCGTTTTTTCGGCAGACGCCTCTTCCCTACAGCAGATTTTGAACACGACAAAAGCCCCTCCCGCGGTGTGCTCGGGAGGGGCTAATTTATGGACTACGGAGTCCGTAGAATTGTCCGTTCGGGATAGTTACGATACGCTCAATCTGTCGAAATATTGATGCTATCATCGGTAGGCTTGTATTTTATCGTTATCGTTTTTTCGCCGTATGTATATGTACCACATTGATCGCAGTATGCCCACGCAAGCTTATCTGTGATAGTGTTGATGTAATATGCCTCTCCATTTGTCCCCGTATATGCAACATACGGACCGGTCTTGACTGCTGAAACACTGTCCACCGTAAATTCTGTCCAAGTGGGTGTACCCTTTTTTTCAGCCTCGTATGCCACTTCGTTCAGTTTAACGGTGATGCCGTCACCTGTTGTATTCTCGTAGCTTACCTTGGCGGCTGCATATTTCTCAACACTATTTTCCATTACCGGCGGTAGTGTACGACCGATGATTTTCGCCGTGTTGTACAGACCGGTTACGCTCACATTATCAAATTTTACGTTATTCAGCGTAACTGTTGAGCCAGAGGAAGCCATGCCCACAACAGCTCCGACATTTTGAAAACCTCCAATGGAGGAGTTTTTAATGGTTACATTCTCCACCACCAATTCACCGCTAACATTTCCGGCGATCAAAGCGAACTTACTTCCGGACGTCTGGCTGGAAGAACCTACACTCGCGCCATCAAAAGTAACATTTTTGATCGTCACTTTTTTATTTCTACCAACACTTGCGATAAAGCCCCATTCGTTAGGCACCCCATCTACCATCTTATTGTATTCTGCGGCTTTCAATCCGTAAATTGTATGACCATTTCCGTCAAATTCCAGATTGTTTTTATCGTTGCTAATGTGAATCGCTGCGCCATCCAGATAAATGTCCGCAGTTAAAGTAATTTTCGTTACCGTTCTTGCCTCAGTATTCGATTCGTTGGAGAAGTCTGCTGCAAACTGTGCAAGTTCACCCGCGCTACTGATTGACAACGCACCATCGTTAACAGCTTTTTCGTAGTTGATAGACACTTTCTCGATTGAAGCGTCCAGAACAAACCAGTCGCCGGCCTTGTAGGTCCAGTCTTTGCATTCTTCGGGATACAATACAGTCTTTTTGCCGTCTTCCAATTCGGCATACACGATACGGTTTTCACTCTTTACCCAATAGAATTGCGTGCCCGATGTGATGGGGTGACAGTTGTCCGCTGTGATATTCTGCGCGGAAAGTGCATTGAGTGCGGCAGACAGGTCGTCAGGTTTTGCTTCTGCGGTATAGATAGCCAGTGCGACGTTCATTTCGCGGACGGCCTGAATGTCCGCGGAGCGGTTTGCCTTCTTGACAAGGCTGGAGTAGGTCGGGATCAGCACGGCGGCGAGGATCGCGATCACGGCGATCACGATCA
>CAYOZT010000019.1:0-25770 GCA_964408545.1 uncultured Oscillospiraceae bacterium
CGCTTGAATGGGGTTCAAGAGGCCTCGAGTTCGAATCTCGACACTCGGACCAAAAAAATCTCTTTTGTCCGACTGGGCAAAAGAGATTTTTTGTTATGTCGGGTATGCGCTTCTTGCGCAAGGAGCGCCGCATAGGACGCAAGCCTTACTCTACTGCGCGAACAAGGGCATACACATAAGTATCCTTCCAGATGGGGCGATCGTTCGCGTCCTTCCAAAAGTACACATTTTGCCGAAGCTGCGCTTCTCGCGTAAAGCCCAGTTTTTCCAACAGGTGCCACGAGTTTGGATTTTGCGGGTCGCATTCGGCATAAATGCGGTGAACGCCGCGGGAAAACGCCGCGTCAATGAGCGCCCTGCAGCTTTCCGAGGCGTAGCCCTGTCCCCAATACTGCCGATTGAACACGAAGCCGATCTCCAACGCGTCAAAATCGCGTTTTCCGAGGTAGACATTGCCGATCATTTTCCCCGTCGATCTCAATTCCACGGCAATCATTTCTTCGCAGGAGATCCGCCGATCGAGCTCCTCCGCCGTTTCCCGCATACACATCGGCCTGTACGGCTCGAAACGCACGACTTCTTCATCGGACAGATATTCGTACAGATCCTGCAGATCGTCCTTGCAAAATCTGCGCAGGATCAGCCGCGCCGTTTCCGTGCGGTCAAGAGCGTGCTCCGCCGTGTCGAGCGCCGGCTCGGATCCATGCAAAAAATCTCCTTTTTCGTATCGCACGAGTTCGGGATCGGCACCGTTTTCCCCGTAGCGGCAAATCAAGAGAAAATCCTCCCGCGCAATGACGCCGAAGCAGCTTTTCCCGCTTGCGTCGCCGAGATTTTTGACCTGCGCGCCGAGATAGACCTCATCGTCGCACAAAAGCCGGACTTCGCCGCCGGGAAGGGGATAGGCGAGGTTTACGAAGCTGCCTACGAGCGGATACAGCTGCGTGACCGGCTCCATGGCCGCAATGTTGCGGGCGTTGATCCGGCGGATCAGATTGTCCCGAAAGGCCAGATAGGCGTCCATGCCCTCCGTTAATATGTATTTTGCGACATAGCACGGCTTCCCGAAAGGACAGCCCGCCGTGTCGGCACAGCCGGGACACACGCGCTCGGACGGACATTCGGCGCAATTGGCGCCGCAAATGGATTCTTTCATAGGATTCCCTCCGTTCTTATTTTTGACGAATGAAAATATCCATTTCAAAACGACGATTATATTATATGTCGCTTTTTTGGGAAAGTCAAGGCTTTCCCGATCATTTTTTGTGCCCGAAATGCAAAAAATACGAAAAAAGTACTTGATTTTCGGCAGAAGTTCTGCTATAATACCTCAGTCTTAAAGCAAGGTGAGTCCTCTGCGGTGCCGGGAACCATATCGCCGGAACGAACCGCCGTAAGAACGCCTAATATTAAGGAGGAAAAGATATGGATTTGGTAAAGGCTCTGTCCAGCCAGTATATGAAGCAGGAGCTGCCCGAGATGCGCGTCGGCGACACCGTTCGCGTGCACGTGCTGATCAAGGAAGGCTCTCGTGAGCGTGTGCAGGTATTCGAGGGCACCATCATCGCCCGCAAGCACGGCGGCATCGGCGAGACCATCACCGTTCGTCGTATTTCCTACGGCGTCGGCTGCGAGAAGGTTTTCCCCGTGCATTCCCCGCGCGTCGTCTCCGTCGAGACCGTTCGCAAGGGCAAGGTCCGTCGTGCGAAGCTGTACTATCTGCGCGGTCGCTTCGGCAAGGCTGCCAAGATCAAGGAGCGCGTCTGAGTCTGATTTCATAAAAAAAGAGGGGTCACCCCTCTTTTTTTATTGCCCAAAAGCAAATTAGTGCTTTTCTTTTTGCGCAAATGGGTGTATAATCACCGTATATGGCTTGACAAGCAGTTCGACGGGAGGAAGGAAGCGTTATGTCTTTTTTTCGAAAAAAAGAGAAAAAAGTCGAGGAAGATCTGACACCGCGTCAAAAGGTGTTCCGTAATTTCCGCGATTACCTATATATTTTTGCGGGCTTTATGCTGGCGTTTTTGCTGCTGTTCCGCGTCGTGCAGGTGGACGGAAACTCCATGTACGAGACCTTGCACAGCGGCGACCGCCTGCTGCTGCTCAGCCGCAGCGTCTACCGTACGCCCAAATGCGGGGATATCGTCGTCATCAGCAAGGATTCCTTCCGCAACGGCCGACAGATCATCAAGCGCGTCATCGCGACGCAGGGACAGACGGTCGATATCGATTTTGACGCGCGTGTCGTCTATGTCGACGAAGAGGCGCTGGAAGAGTCCTACGTCTATTTCCCGCAGCTTTCCGCCGCGATGAAGCAAGGGGATATTCAATTTCCCCTGACGGTGGACGACGGCTGCGTCTTCGTCATGGGTGACAATCGCAACGACTCGCTCGACAGCCGATACTCCGAGATCGGGCAGATCGACTGCCGTGAGATCCTCGGCAAGGTGGTGTTCTTGCTCATTCCGAGCAGCGAGGACGCCGATTGGAGCAGGATCGGGGTGCTGCACACATGACGGACAATATGAATATTCAATGGTATCCCGGGCACATGACCAAGACGCGCCGCCAAATGGAGGCCGATCTGAAGCTCGTGGATGCGGTATGCGAGATCGTCGATGCGCGCATCGTGCTATCGAGCCGCAATCCCGATATCGACGCGATCTGCGGCAATAAACCGCGCATCGTCATTCTCAACCGTTGGGATCTGGCCGATCCCGATGTGACGGCGCGTTGGGTGAAATATTTTCGCGACAGGGGAATGGCCGCCGTCGCGACCGACTGCAAAAGCCGCAAGGGCATCGCCGCGTTTACGCCCGCCGTCCGCGCGCTGCTGCACGAGAAGATCGAGCGCGACAGCGCGAAGGGAATGTCGAAGGCGCTGCGCATCATGGTCGTGGGTATCCCGAATGTGGGAAAATCTACGCTGATCAACCAGATTTCCGGCCGAAAGGGCGCGAAAGCGGAAAATCGCCCCGGCGTCACGCGCGGCAAGCAGTGGGTGACGGTCGACGCGGGGCTGCTGCTTTTGGACACGCCCGGCATCCTCTGGCCGAAATTCGAGGACCCCGAGGTCGGCATGAAACTGGCCTACACCGGCGCCGTGAAGGACGACATTATGGACACGGAGGAACTGGCAAGCCGCCTGATGGCGCTTTTGTGGCAGCGTTACCCCGAGAGCGTGCGCTCTCGCTACGGCGTCGAGCTGCCGCCCGAGAGCGCGGCGTGGGATGTTTTGCGGGAGGCGGGACGCAAGCGCGGCTTTATGCTGCGCGGCGGCCTTGTGGATACGGAGCGAATGGCCAAGGTGCTGCTCGACGAGTTCCGCGGCGGCAAACTCGGACGCTTTTCACTGGAACGACCGGAGGACATTTGACATGAGCACGATCGATATGTGGGAAATTGAAAATCGCTTTTTTGCGCAGGGCTACCGCGTCGTCTGCGGCGTGGACGAGGCAGGACGCGGCCCGCTGGCAGGCCCCGTGTGCGCCGCGGCGGTCATCCTGCCGCCGAATTTGGAAATTTCGGGGCTGACCGACAGCAAAAAGCTCAGCGACAAGCGCCGCAGGGAGCTTTTTCCGATCATCTGCGAGCAGGCGATCGCCTACGGCATCGGCTTCGCCGAGCACGACGAGATCGACCGCGTCAATATTTTGCAGGCGACCTTCCTTGCCATGGAGCGCGCGATGGCGGCGCTGTCCGTCAAGCCGGAGCTTGCACTCATCGACGGTAACCGCGAAAAGGATTTCGGTCTGCCCGTGCAGACCGTCATCAAGGGTGACAGTCTCAGCGCGAGCATCGCCGCGGCGTCGATCCTCGCGAAGGTCAGCCGTGACGATGTGATGCTCGAAATGGCACAAAAATACCCCGAATACGGTTTTGATATCCACAAGGGCTACGGAACGAAGGCACACTACGAAGCACTGCGCACATACGGCCCGTGCCCGATCCATCGAATGACTTTTTTGAGGAAAT
The DNA here is from genome assembly GCA_964408545.1 of uncultured Oscillospiraceae bacterium. GTDB lineage: Bacteria > Bacillota > Clostridia > Oscillospirales > Oscillospiraceae > Faecousia. The sequence continues at coordinate 3,976 of CAYOZT010000019.1, forward strand.
TTTATGGCAGCGAATCTTAACGGCGCGTGGGGCGAGGCTCTGGCCGCCGAGTACTTACGAAACAAACACTATACCTTGCTTGCCGCGAATTTTCGCTGCAAGTTCGGCGAGATCGACCTGATCGTCCGAGACAAGAAAAATCTGGTTTTTGTCGAGGTCAAGCAGCGCAAGGACGCTCTGTTTGCCGAGGCGAAGGAGTATGTCGACCATCGCAAGCGCGATCGCATCCGCGTTACGGCGGCCGTGTATCTGCAGACGCATCCGACCGCGCTGCAGCCGCGCTTTGACGTCATCGAGATCTACGCCCCGCAGGGGCGCAATACGCCCGATCCGCAAATCAACCATTTGGAAGGAGCATTCGAATGAGCTATCCCGTTTTTGACCTGCACTGTGACACCGCGCTGGCGCTGCTGGGCGACGATCTGACACAAAAAGGAGACCTGCGCCGCAATCGGCTGCACATCGATCTGGAGCGCGCCGCAACCAACGGTTGCTACGCGCAGTGCTTCGCCTGCTTTACGACGCCCTTCATGAAGGAGTGGAACGGCCTTTCGCCCGAGATCGTGTTCGAGCGCGAGCTGGAAAACATCATGCTCCACATCCAATCGAACGACGATCTGATCGCGCAGGCTTTCTGCGCGGAGGATGTCCGAAAAAACCGTGAAAACGGAAAAATGTCCGCCATTTTGACCGTCGAAGGCCCCGCGGGCTTCGGATTTGACGCGGGGATGCTCGAAATGCTGCACAAGGTGGGCTTTTTGATCTCTTCACTCGGCTGGAACGAAAGCAATGTCCTGACCGGCTCGCACAAAACGGGCGAGGGCTTGACCGATCGCGGCAGAGAATATGTGCGCGAGGCGCAGCGGCTGGGCATTCTCGTCGATGTCAGCCACATTTCGGACAAGGGCTTTTGGGACATCATGGACATCACGACGCAACCGGTGGTTGCCACCCATTCCAACAGCCGCGCCGTGTGCCCCGTCAGCCGCAACCTGACGGACGATATGTTCCGCGCCATCTGCCAAACGGGCGGCGTCGCGGGCTTTAACCAGTGCGCGCCCTTCGTCGGCGAAAAGCCGACGCTCGATACCGTATGTGACCACATTATCCACTGGCTCGAACTCGATCCCGACGGCAAACATATCGCCCTCGGCGGCGATCTGGACGGCTGCGGGGAACTGCCTGCGGGCTTTGACGGCGTGCAAAGCTACCCGGCCATGGCCGCGCGGCTGCGCGAGCGCGGACTGAGCGAGCAGAACATCGCCGACCTTTTCTGGAACAATGCGCTGGGAGTGATCGACCGTGCTGTATAGGACGACCCGAAGCAAATACGACGTCGTCACCGCCCATAAGACCGTCTGCACGGACTGCTACGCCGACGGGGGACTGTATTTGCCTTTCCGTATGCCGCAGTTCGACAGCGAACGGTTGGAAGAACTGTTGCGCGCAACGCAACCGCAGATCGTCGCGGACGTGCTCAATATGCTCTTCGGCACGCAGCTGAGCGCGGCGCAGACGCAGGACGCCATCGGCAGCAAGGCCGTGCGCTGCGTCACCGTCGGACGGCGCGTGCTCTCGGCGGAGTTCTGGCACAATTCGGACGCCGATATCGAGGGCTTTGTCCGCGCGCTGGGCGCGCGACTCGGCACGCAGGGGACACCGAGCAATTGGGTGCGCATCGCCGTGCGCATCGCGCTGCTGTTCGCCGCTTTTTCCTCGGCACAGACGGACAGAACGCAAAAAACCGACCTTGCTATGGCAACGGGCGATTTTTCCATGCCGATCGCGGCGTGGTACGCGCGGCAAATGGGTCTGCCTGTGGGCAATATCCTTTGCGGTTGCAACGCAAACGGCGCATTTTGGGAGCTGATAAACCACGGCGAGCTTCCGAGCGGCGAGCGCGCCATCGCGACACTGACGCCCGATGCCGATCTTGTCGTCCCGCGCGACCTTGAGCGGCTCATTCACGGCGTTTTCGGCGTCGAGGAGACGCAGCGCTATCTGCGCGATTGCGCCGCGGGCGCGCAGTATGCTTTGAGCGAGGAACAGACGCATCTGCTGTCGCAGGGGCTGTTTTCCGCCGTCATCAGCGACCGGCGCATTGAGTCGATCATCCCGGGCGTGTATCGCACGCGCGCGCAGATCTTGGGGCCGTATTCCGCGCTGGCCTACGGCTGCCTGCAGGATTTCCGCGCGACCACGGGCATGGAGAACCGAACCGTGCTGCTCGCCGAGCGCGGCGTGCAGTGTGACGCGGCGCTGGTCGCGCGCTGCCTGAAGATCAGGCAGCCGCAGCTTGAGAAAAGACGCAAACGTTAGGAGGCGGTGCGCATGGCGCTTTATGCCATCGGTGATCTGCACCTTTGCCTCGGCGCGCCGAAGCCTATGGACGTGTTCGGCGGCGCTTGGGTGGGCTATATGGAAAAGCTGCGCGCGGGGCTGTCCGTCATTACGGCGGCGGATACCACCGTTTTGCTCGGCGATCTGAGCTGGGCGCTCGATCTGGAGCGGGCGCGGGCGGATTTTTGCTGGATGAATACGCATATCCCCGGCAGAAAACTCATCGTCAAGGGAAACCACGACTATTGGTGGAACACGCTGGCGAAATTCGAGCGCTTTTGCGCCGAAAACGCGCTGGAGGATTTCCATATCCTCAACAACAATTGCTATGAATACGGCGATTTCGCCCTGTGCGGCACGCGCGGCTGGTTTTTTGAGGAAGAGCGTAGCGGCGAGCACGACGAGAAAGTGTTTCGGCGCGAGCTTCTGCGCTTGGAGGCATCGTTGAAAGCGGCGGGGGAGCGCGAAAAGCTCGTTTTTTTGCACTATCCGCCGCGCTACAGAGGCTATGTCTGCGAGGAAATTCTGGCGCTTTTGGCGCGCTACGGCGTGCGGCAGTGCTTTTACGGCCATCTGCACGGGCCGAGTCACGCGCTGGCGCAGGAAGGGCTGTGGGACGGCGTTTCCTACCGCCTCGTTTCGGCCGACAAGCTCGATTTTCGCCCCTATCGCATTTTCGATTGATCGCAGGCCAACGGAATATGGGCATTTTTACCAAAACGGAGGGACGCATTCCCTCCGTTTTTTGCGTGCAATGGGGAAAATTGACGAAAAATCGTCCGAGCTGTCAAAAAATGCTTGACAGAATATATATATATAATCGTCTTACCCCCGGAGCAACGGGAGGAAACAACTTTTTAGGAAGGAAAAGATATTTTATGAAAAAACTCAACAAAAAAGGCTTTACCATCGTGGAGCTGGTCATCGTCATTGCGGTCATCGCGATCCTCGCCGCCGTGCTGATCCCGACCTTCTCGAGCGTTGTCAATAAGGCCAACGAATCCTCCGCCCTGCAGTCTGTCCGTAATGCCTTCACTGAGTGCGAAGTTGTGCTCGCCGGCACCGGCAGAGAGCTGAAAGAGGGCACGATCTTCTCGGACAAAGACGGAAAGTATTTCTTCGAGCTGAGCGGAAACTCCATTAAAAAGACAAGCAATGAGCCGAGCAATAAGGAAGCATCGTTTGTTAATAGAGCACGCTAATCAACAAAGCGATGGGAAAAGAGCCATTCCTTTTTATTTCATTCTGGATGAATTCGGCAATTTTCCTGCGATGAAAGACTTTGAAACAACCATTTCGGCGTGCGCGGGGCGAAATATCTTTTTTATCCTCGTTATGCAGTCTTATGCCCAGCTCAACAGTGTTTACGGGGATTCGGTGGCGGCAATCATTCGAGACAATCTGAATATGCATGTTTTCTTCGGTAGTAATAACTCGCAGACGCTGGATGAGTTTTCAAAAGAGTGTGGTTTGATTACGAGAATCTCGCCTGTTTCGGCACTGAACGGGAAATCACCGGAAATGGACTGCTATCAGATTGAGACCATCCCACTTGTCCCGAAAAGTGATCTGTTACATTTTTCCCCCGGGGAGTGTATCATTACGGAGGCCAACTGCGGTTATGTGTTGTTTTCTAAGCTGGAACGTTACTACCTTTGCAAGGAATTTAATGACTTGCCGATTACAGACGAGAAACAGTATGTGGGCGGGGTTGATCCTTTTGATAGCTGCTATACGTACAAGATACAAAAAAGACACACTTGATAATTGTGCAGAAAGACAAGAATGTGTCATGTTATTTGAAATAGATGATTTGACTCAAAGACGCCGCAGCCTAGCGGTGAAAGGAGTGTGCTATGAGTTCATTTCTTGATTTATACATGGAAAAATATGCAAAAAATGAAGAAGATTCGCAACCTGATCGGGAAATCTTAGACTACATCAAGGAAAAAATATGCTTCTGCGTTGCTGATATTCAGGTAGAACTAGGCTTGGACTACCGCGTTGTGGACAAGGCGGTAGAGAGCTTGGTTCAGAATGATTTGGTTGTATATGAGACGGGGGCGATGTATCGGTATGTTCACAAAAAAGAAACGAAAGAAGCAGAAAAGAAGGATGTGTCTGCGGAACCGTTTCCTTTCAGTCGATATCTCAACGACCGAAGCCAAGACTTTCTCAATGGCTTTTGGACGCAAAAAGCGGTGGACACTAATGATGCTGACGATGATGAGCTTACCGAATTTGATGAGGACGATCCTTTCGATGCGATTACTCGGAGCTCGTGGCAAGAATCAATCTGCAATTTCAACAAAAACCTACGTATTTGGTCGGATTACGGGAAACAGTTTGCTGCGTTGCCTGACCCGATAACAGACGGAAATGAAATAACGTTTGAATTGATTGAAGTGAACGATTGTATTTATGCCTCTGATAGGGGGATGACAGTTGCTGCGCTTAAGCGAAATCCGCAATTTGATAGAAATAGACTAAATGAAATGGTTCGAAATACATTTTGCGAGTATGGAGTTAGCCTTGCGGATGAAGAACTGTGGATGGAAATCGTATGTACAGAAAAAACGGTAATGAGACTACTACGGCTCTACATCGTGATGCGACGAATGCTGGATGCGTGCAATGATTGACCGCAGTTTTCAATGATATGAAATTTACGAAAAAGATTTCCGTGTTAGTACAAGCCTCCGACGACACCCGAATGAGTATTGTCGGAGGCTCTCAAAATATCCAATGCTTGTGCTAAACTGCAATTCCGGCTATGTAACGCACGGTGGTTTTATGCCCATCGACGATGCGATTTTCACGCTCAAAACTGACAGTTTTCGTGTTTCGCATGGGACAGCTGCTCTTAACTGTACACCGAGAAATACAAAATTTCAAGAGGTCTGCGACAAAAAGTACAGACCTCTTGATAAACTTGCGATAATTTTTATTTGAAAAATATCCATTGACAAATTGCGCAACTTGTACTAAAATATCTGTTGTTACAGATCACGAACGGAGGAATTCACTATGTACGATAAACTGGTGGCCTACGCTTCGAAGCAGTTGGAACTGGATCCTTCTCAAATCACCCCCGAGTCTACCTTTGAAAGCTTGGGCATCGATTCTCTGGATATTATCGAGATGGTGATGGATCTGGAGAACGAACTGGGTATCGAGCTGGAGATCGAGGATCAGAAGATCGTTACCTTCGGAGAATTGGCTGCTTTCGTGGAAGCCAAAATGAACTAAATTCAAACCGGATAAGCTTGTTACGGCATACCGGCTTGTAACAAGGTCGCACTAGTCGGGGAGATAGCGGTGCCCTATGCCTGCAATCCGCTACAGCAGGGATGAATTCCCACACCCGGGCTTGTTTGTGTACTGTCTGGACTTTATAAGCAGTGTTGAGGGGACGGTCTTGCGCAACGGGATCCCGTGAACCATGTCAGGTGGGGAACCAAGCAGCATTAAGCGGATCATTCCGTGTGCCGCGAGGTTGCCGTTTCTGAGCTGCGAATAAAGCGGCCGGGTGTGCAACTCGTTCAAATGTGGGTGTGCGATCTTGTTATGAGCCGGTGTGCATTTTTATTGAGGTGTCCTTATGCGTCGAATTTTTGTGTCGGGACTGGTGAATGTGGAGACGACCGTCCGTGTGCGGCAGTTTCCCATCCCGTATTACCCGATCGATTATCCCTTTTTCGGGATCGACAGTGCCGTTTCGGGCGTTGCGTACAACGTCGCGCTTGCGCTGAAAACGCTCGGCGATGCGGTGCGCCTTTGCTCCGTGCTTGCGCCCGACCTTTACGGCGCGCAGATCCGCGCGCAGCTCAATGCCGACGGTATCGACACCGGCGACGTGCGCGAACTGCTGCGGCAGACGCCCGCCTCCGTCGTCCTTTACGACGAGCAGGGAAAACGGCAGATCTATTGCGATTTGAAGGACGTGCAGGAAACGAGCTATCCCTTCGCGGATACGCTGCTTGAAAATACCGACCTCGTCGTCGCCTGCAATACGAATTTCAATCGCCCGTTGCTACGCATGGCGCGCGACGCCGGAAAGACCGTCGCGACGGATGTGCACGTTTTGGGCGATGCTTTTGACGAATATAACCGTGAGTTTTTAGCGTGCGCCGACATCGTTTTCCTGAGCGACGAGGCCATCGGCGACGATTATCGTCCGTTTTTGCGGCGCCTTGCCGACCATTATCCGATGAAACTGATCGTCCTCGGCCGCGGTGGCAATGGCGCGGCGATGTACTTGCGCGAGCAGGACAGCATCACGGAGTTTCCCGCTGCGCACTGCGACAAAGTCGTCAACACCGTCGGCGCGGGCGATGCGCTGTTCAGCGCCTTCGTGCACGCTTACGCGCAGGGCTTTTCGCCCGAGGAAGCGCTGCTTCGCGCGCAGCTGTTCGCCGCGCGGAAGATCGAAACGAGCGGCGCGTCGCGTGGATTTATCGATGCGCGGGAGCTCGAGCGCCTGCGCGAAAACTGCTGAAGACCGACAAAAGGGGAGTGCTTATGTCCGCATACCAAGCTTTATATCGGAAATATCGCCCCCAGACCTTCGATGACGTGGTGGGGCAGCTTCCGATCACGCAAACACTGAAAACACAGCTGCGCAACGGCCACCTGAGCCATGCATACCTGTTCACCGGTTCGCGCGGCACGGGAAAGACCAGCTGCGCGAAGATCCTCGCAAAGGCCGTCAACTGCTTGGAGCCGCACGACGGCAATCCCTGCAATCGCTGCGCCGCCTGCCGCGCCATCGACAGCGGCGCGTGCATGGACGTTCTGGAGATCGACGCGGCGTCCAACAACGGCGTCGATAATGTGCGCGATCTGCGCGACGATGCCGTCTATTCTCCCTCGCAGGTCAAAAAGCGTGTGTACATCATCGATGAGGTGCATATGCTCTCCATTTCCGCGTTCAACGCGCTGCTGAAGATCATCGAGGAGCCGCCTGAGCATCTGCTGTTCATCCTCGCGACGACCGAGCTGCACAAAGTGCCCGCGACCATCCTCTCGCGCTGCCAGAGATTTTCCTTCCGCCGCATCTCGCAGGAGGATATCGCCGCGCGGCTGCAATATGTCGCCTATCAGGAGCACATCGAGCTCGACGAGAGTGCCGCGCGCGTCCTTTCGCGCATGGCCGACGGCGCGATGCGCGATGCGCTGAGCCTGCTCGACCAATGCGCCTGCGCGACCGAAGGAGAACTCAATGCCGAGCGTGTGTACGAATGCCTCGGCATTGCGGGCGAGCAGACCGCCGCGCGAATGATGGGCTATATCGCAAAACACGACACGAAAAATGCCCTGAAGCTTTTTGATCGCCTCTACGCCGACGGCAAGGACGTTTCCGCAATGCTCGACGAGCTGGCTTGCCTTTGCCGCGACCTGCTGATCTTGCAGACCGCGCCGCAGGCGGGACTTGCGATGCTCTCGGGCGTGGCCGACGGCAAACAGGCACTTTCGCTCGCCGCGAGCGTTACGGGCGCGGAGCTCGTCTATATGACGGGCGTGCTGCAGCAGACGATGGCGGGCTTCACCCGCTCCGCGGGCAAGCGCATGGATGCGGAATTATGCCTGATCCATCTGTGCCGCCCCGAGCTGACGCTCGACGCGACCGCCCTCAACGCGCGGCTGAGCTGTCTGGAGGAAACGATCCGCAGCGGGAATTTCGTCGCGACGGCGCAGAGCGCGCCCATGCAAACGGAAGACGCGGAAGAAGAGGCATTCCCGCCGCCGCCCGAGGACGCCGACGCGCCCCCCGAGCAAGATGACCGACCCGTGCCCGATGCGCCGATCGGTTTCTGGGCGGATCTGGTCGCTGCCGTGCGCCGCGAGTCCAAGCTTCCGAGCATGGGCTTTTTCACCACCGCGCCCGATGCGCCCGTGCAGGGCGTCCTGCAGGGCGATACGCTGCTGCTGCGCTGCCAAAACGCTTTCATCTTGGGCATGGTCGACCAAGCGCAGACGATCGAACTGGTCGCGCGCAAGGCTCGCGCACTGCTCGGACGGGATATTGCCGTCAAGGCGGTCGATGCTTCGGGTCAGGCAACGCAGAACGACAAAATGCAACAGCTGCTTTCCTTCGGGAAGGCGCACAGTGATGTGATCAAAATCAAAGATTAAGATTGGAGATATGAACTATGGCAAAAGGTGGATTTCGCGGAATGCCCGGCGGCATGAATCAGGCCGCAATGATCAAGCAGGCGCAGAAAATGCAGCAGGATATGCTGCGTATGCAGGAGGAAATGGAAAATAAGACTTATTCCGCCTCCGCGGGCGGCGGCATGGTGACGGCTACCGTCAACGGAAAGCACGAACTCGTTTCCGTGCAGATCAAGCCCGAGGCCGTCGATCCCGACGATGTCGAAATGCTGCAGGATATGGTCATTGCCGCGGTCAACGAGGCCATGCGCACCGCCGAGACCGATGCGCAGAACAACATGGCGCAGATCACGGGCGGGCTGAACCTCGGCGGATTGTTCTGAGGAGGCCGTATGCAGTTTTTTCCCGCTGCCTTGCAGGAGCTGACCGATCAGTTCGCGCGTCTTCCCGGGATCGGCGGCAAGACGGCGCAGCGCTTGGCGTTTTATATGCTGAGCCTGCCGACCGAGCAGGCACAGGCCTTCGCCGACGCGATCGTCGCGGCGAAAGAGCAGGTGCACACGTGCCCCTGCTGTCAGAATTTGACCGATCGCCCGCTGTGCCCGATCTGCAGTGACCCGGCGCGCGACGACGGCACCATTTGCGTCGTTGCCGAACCGAAGGATGTTATCGCGATGGAGCGCAGCCGTGAATTCAAAGGAAAATATCACGTGCTGCACGGCGTTATTTCGCCGCTGAACCATGTGACACAGGATGATATCAAGATCCGCGAACTGCTGCAGCGCGTCGGCGGGGGCGATGTCCGTGAGGTCATCATGGCGACCAATCCCGATACGGAAGGGGAGGCCACGGCCATGTATATCTCGCGGCTGCTGCGCCCCATGGAGGTCAAGGTCACGCGCCTTGCCTACGGCATCCCCGTCGGCAGTCAGCTCGAATACGCGGACGAGGTGACCCTTTCACGCGCCCTTGAGGGCAGACAAGAAATGTGAACGCTATGACCGATCGAGATAAAATGCATTCGTCCGTGCGCGAAATGGCGCTCGGCGGCATGATGGCGGCTTTGGCCGTCGTCATTATGAGTTTGGGCGGCATGATCCCGCTGGCGACTTTTGTATGCCCGATGATAGCGATGATGCTGCTGCAATTCGTGGCAAAAAGCTGCTCGAGGCGCGTCGGCTGGGCGTGGTACTGCGCGGTCGCGCTGCTGTCGCTGCTGATGAGCCCGGATAAAGAGGGCGCGGCCGTGTTCGTATTCCTCGGCTTTTATCCGCTCGTCAAGCCGATGATCGATAAGTGGCCGCTGCGTATCCTCTGGAAATTGCTGCTGTTCAATGCGGACATTTTGCTGATGTACACGCTGCTGATCCATCTGTTCGGCATGGCGGCACTGGCGGAGGAATTCCGCGAAATGGGGACGATCCTTCTGATCGTGACTTTGGTCTTGGGGAATATCACCTTTTTCCTGCTCGATCGCGTCCTCGGACGGGGCTTGAAACGAAAATGAGCGAAAAAACGTGGAGCGTGTACATCCTGCGCTGCGGCGACGGAAGCCTGTATACGGGCATATCCGTGGATGTCCTGCGCCGCCTCGCGATGCACGAAAGCGGCAAGGGCGCCAAATATACCCGCGGCCGCGGCCCGCTGCGCATCGTTTATACGCAATGCTGCGCCGATCATGCGCAGGCGCTGCGGCGCGAAAGGCAGATCAAGGCGCTGACGAAGGAGCAAAAGGAAAAGCTCATCGCGCAGGCAAACAAGGTTGACCGATAGCGGAGCGCTCCCGACCGCGGGGGCGCTTGCGTATTTTTTGCGCCGCCGCGCGCTTGATTTTTTCACAATTTTCTGTTATGATAAGATAATCTTGAGATCGAGGTCGGCTTATGCAAGATTTGAAACCCGTTATTGCAAAAAATATCACCGCGCTGCGTTTGGAGAAAAAAATGACGCAGATCGAGCTGGCAGAGCACTTGAACTATTCCGACAAGGCCGTGTCCAAGTGGGAGCGCGGCGAATCCGTGCCGGACGTGATGGTGCTCAAAGCGATCGCGGATCTGTTTGGCGTGACACTGGATTATCTGCTCGAGTCCGAGCATGACACGAAGGACGCAACGCAAACAGCGCAGCAGACGGCGGCGACGAGCGTTTCCGCACTGCGTTCGCACACGGTCGTGACGCTTTTGAGCGAGCTGATCGTATGGTTCCTTGCGACGGTCGCGTTCGTCGTGCTCGACATGACCGTTTCCGACCGCGCGGCAAAAAGCTTGCCGTTCATCTATGCCGTACCCGTGAGCATGATCGTCTGGCTCGTGTTCAATTCCATCTGGTTCAACAAACGGCGCAATTATCCGATCATTTCGCTGCTGATGTGGTCGCTGCTCCTTTCCGTCGTGCTGACGCTGCTCGTTCGGGGCAGAGCCGTATGGCAATTGCTGTTCCTCGGCATTCCGGGGCAGATCGCCATCGCCATCTGGTCGCGTTATAACATACACCGCAAGGCTTGACCCTGCGGTGTATTTTTTGCGCGCGAGAATGGAAACGCCTGCCTTGGGACATAATGGAAGCAAAGGGGGGCGATCGATTTGGTCAAGGGCATATCCAGACAGGTCATCGTGGTGCACGCACCCGATCAAAAGCTGTTCGAACAGGCGATCTTTATCCTGCGCGAGGATGCGCCGCGGGACGGCATCACGGACGAAATGCTGCTGCGCGAGGCAAAGCGTGCCGCGCTGCATCGCAGCGGCCGCGGCTTTTTCCGCCGCGGCCCCGTGTGGGCGATCGGCGGGTCACTGGTGACGGCGCTGCTGTGGCTCGTGACGACCTTGCTGTAAAAACGGAAAGGGCGAAGTTTTCGTTGCTTTTTCGGCGGGAATGTGGTATCCTAAATGCGGAAATAAAAAATAGGAGGATCACCACATGGACAATCGCAAAATCATGGACATTTTTCGCGACACCGCCTACATCCGCACGGGCGGCAGCGACGAGGAGCTGCGCTGCGCCGAGTACCTGAAGCAGCAGTGCGCCGAGCTCGGACTGAGCGCTGCGATCGAGCCGTTCGAGGTGCAGATGGCGAATATCTGCAACGCCAAGCTCATCGTCGACGGCGAGGAAGTGCCCTGCAAGGGCTATCGCAACGCCGGAAGCGCCGAGATCGAGGCGCCGCTGTACTACCTTTCCTCCACCGATGCTTACAGCCTGAGCCTCTGCAAGGACAAGATCGTCATGATCGACGGCTACCTCGGCTACTGGATGTATCAGGATCTGCTGGAAAACGGCGCGCTGGGCTTCATTACATATGACGGCAACGTCAACTATGTCGATTTCGATATCGATCAGCGTGAGCTGCGTGCCCATGTCAGTCAGGGCAAGAAGATCCCCGGCGTGAATATCAATGCAAAATCCGCCATCCGCCTCATCGAAAGCGGCGCGAAAACGGCGAAGATCGTGCTCGAACAGGAGGAATATACCGGAAATTCCCGCAATGTGGTCGTCGACATCCCCGGCGAAACGGAAAAGACCATCGTCTTCACCGCGCACTACGATTCGACCTCGCTTTCGCAGGGCGCGTACGACAATATGTCCGGCTCGGTCGGCATTTTGGGACTGGCGGAGTATTTCACCAAGCACCCGCACCGTTACAGCCTGCGCTTCATCTGGTGCGGCAGTGAGGAGCGCGGCCTGCTCGGCTCGAAGGCTTACTGCGCCGCGCACGAAGAGGAACTGAAACATATCGACCTGTGCATCAACCTCGATATGATCGGCTGCATCATGGGCAAGCTCATCGCCTGCTGCACGACCGAGGAAAAGCTGGTCGGCTACATCGAGTATCTCGGCATGGAGCTCGGAAGAGGCATTTCCGTGCGTCAGGACGTTTATTCGAGCGACTCGACGCCCTTTGCCGATAAGGGCGTGCCCGCCGTGTCCTTTGCGCGCATCGCGCCCGGCAATACGGCGACCATCCACAACAGCTACGACACCATGGCACTCATGAAGGCCGAGCACATGGCGGAGGATATCGATTTCATCGCCGCCTTCGCAGACCGCATGGCCAATGCCGCGCGCTGCCCCGTCGAGCGCAAGATGCCCGATAACATGAAGGACAAGCTCGATATCTACCTGTGCCGCAAGCGCGATAAAAAGTAAAAAACCTTCGGGCGCGATGCAAAAGCATCGCGCCCGAAAAACGTTTATAAAACAAGCATCAGCAGCCGATAGCTCCAGTTGGCGACGATCCCGGCGACCAGTCCGCCGACCGTGTGGAAGGCGATGGCCTTACCCGTCAGGTGACGGCAATTGAGCGAGTCCATCATGGCGGCGTGGGTGCTCAGGTAACCGCTCCAGCACATACAGATGGAGGTGAAAACGGCCACATCGTGCGCATTGGCGGCACCGGCGGCGACCAGCTGCTCGACGATGCCGATGGCGGCACCCGCCGCGCCCAGCGCGGTGATCGGTACGCCGATGGCCTCGGGGCTTTGGAAACCGAACAGCGGCTGAATGAGGAAACTCAATTTTTCGCCGATCCACGGAAGCAACGCGACGCCTTCATAGGCTGCGCCCGTGTAACCGCCGACGGGCTCGCCGTTCGTGAGCATCATCACGAGCGTGCAGATGATCAAAACGCCGGGGATGATATCGAGCCCCATCTGCACGCCGCTTTTTCCGCCTTCGAGCATCGCGTCGAGAAAGCGGGAGAAGGTACTTCCCGTGCGCACCTCACGATATTTGGTGATATCCAAAGCCTGATCGTCGGAGACCTGCTCGCAGGGCGCTTCCTTGCCGTAAACTTTCGCGGTATGGTGCAGCATCAGACGCGTCGATACGATGCTTCCGCACACCGCGCCGAGATTGCCTATGAGCACGGCGAGGAAGAAACTTTCGCCCGAGGGAGATTTCATCGCGATCAGGGAAGTGCTGATGATCAAGCCCATGCCGAAGGCCGTGCCGATGTTGCACAGCGCAGGCAACTGATATTTTTTGAAGTAGCGGCGGAAATTATTGTCCTTCGCCAGTGTCAAAATAGCGGGATTGTCGGACATATAGGTCGTGAAAATGCCGACGGTGCTGGCACCCGGCAAGCCGTAGATCTTTTCGATGACGCGGCTGAGGAGCTTGTTGAGCAGGGCGATGACGCCGAATTCGGAAAAAAGCCCCGACACGGCGCCGGCCAGTACGGCGATGGCCATGATGTAAAAGACGGTGTTGATCAGCAGGTCAAAGGCCGTTTTCATCATGGTCTGCAGCATATTCGCAGCGCCCATGATACAGCCCATGTACACGAACAATCCGAAAAAGATCACAAGGAAAACAAAAACTTCCGGACCGATGATCTTTTTCGTGCCCGGCTGCAACGGTGCGGATTTTTTCTTCATGGAAACAAGCTCCTTTTATCGTAATCAAATCCATTTGCGATTATAACGAATTTGCAAGTGTTCGTCAAGGATTATTTTGCGATTTTGCACAAAAAAGAAATACCCCTTCCGCTGCGGGAAGGGGCAGAATGTTCAGGCGGTCTTGGCCTGCTTGAGCGCACGGGCGAGCTGATCGGGGCAGGAGGTGTCCTTCGAGCCGCAGGTCGTGCCTTCGAGGCGGGCAATGACGGTGTCGACATCCATGCCCTCGACGAGGGAGCCGATGCCCTTGAGGTTGCCGTTGCAACCGCCGATGAACTGCACATTGTGCAGCTTGCCGTCGACGATATCGAACAAAATGCGCTGAGAGCAGGTGCCGGAAGTTTTGTATTCAAACATAGTGGGTGCGTCCTTTCGTTTTTTCTTTTTATTATACGACACCGTAAGAAAAAAAGCAAGCATGAATATTTCGGCGCGAAACGGTTATCCTATGAGAAAAAGCGCGGGAGGAAAAACATGGAAACACAGCAACATTCTGACAGTGACAACCGAACGCTAGAGCGTGCCGCGGAGCTTGGCGCGAATGCGACAAAAAGCGAGAAAGGGAGCATCTACACGCTGACCATCATCGGGCAGGTGGAAGGACATCAGGTCGCGCCCGAGAGTGTGAAAACGACGAAGTACGAGCATATTTTGCCGCTTTTGGCGGGCATTGAGGAGAGCGACGAGTATGACGGGCTCCTGCTGCTGCTCAATACCGTCGGCGGTGACATCGAGGCCGGACTTGCCATTTCCGAGATGATCGCGGGCATGAAAAAGCCGACCGTTTCGCTGGTGCTCGGCGGCGGACACTCCATCGGCATTCCGTTGGCCGTGTGTACGAAACGCTCTTTCATCACGCCCACGGCGAGCATGACCGTGCATCCCGTGCGGATGACGGGGATGGTCGTCGGCGCGCCGCAGACGTTTCGCTATTTTCAGCGCGTGCAGGAACAGATCGCCGATTTCGTCACGGCCAATTCGCGTATTTCGCGGCAGCGCTTTGAGGGGTATATGATGGCGACGGGGGAGATCGCGACCGATGTCGGCACCATCCTCTACGGAAAAGAGGCTGTCGCCTCGGGGCTCATCGACAAGCTCGGCGGCTTGAGTGACGCGCTTTCGGCGCTGCATAAGATGATCGCAGCGCGAAAAAACAGGAAATAATTTTCGCTTTGGGGTGGAAATTCGCCGCCGCCTGTGCTATGATATAGACAAATTATGTATGGGAGGGAAGGGATCGTGCTTCAGACATTGCTGTATTTGCTTTACGGTGCGGTGGCGGGCTTTTCACAGTTCGTGCCCGTGTCCGCGTCGGCACATCGGGCATTCTTTTCCATGATCTTCCGCTTGGACAGCGGCGATGCGCTGCTGCAGCTGTTTGTCCACGCGGGCGCACTGGCCGCGGCGGCGCTGCTGTATCGGCAGCGGGCGACCCATCTGTATACGCAGCTGCGGCTCGCTTCCTTGCCCGCCAAGCGCCGAAAACGCCCTGCCGATGCTTCCGCCGTGCAGACGGCGCGTATGCTGATGACCGCCGCGATCCCGACGCTGTTGGGCGCTTTTCTTTCGACGCTGATCGCATCGATCGCGGTGAATTTGCCCGCAATGTCGATCCTGTTGATCGCCTGCGCCGCGGCGCTGTATCTTCCCGATTATCTGCCCGGGGGAGATCGGGGCGTGCGGCAGATCTACCCTGTCGAGGCGCTGATCTTCGGCATCGCGGCGGGACTTTCGAGCTTCGCGGGAATGTCCTGCGTCGCTTGGATCGTGGCGATCGGGCTGCTGCGCAAATGTGACCGCGAATTCGTTACGGAAACGGCGATGCTGATCGTGGGCATTTTGCTTGCGGGCATGGTCGCGGCCGATTTCGTCACGTTTTTGATCACGGGGCTGTCGGGATTGTCGTTTTTGCACATTTTGCGCTGCTTTTTGGCGGCTGCGGCAGCTTTCGCGGGCGCTTTCGGCGCGATATTGACCATGCGGCACCTGAGCGTGCACATCGGATTTTCCGCCTTTGCCTACTATAACTGCGGCTTGGGCATTTTCAGCTTTATTTTATACTTGATGCTTTGATAAGGAGGGGTACATAATGGCAAGCAAAGACAGCCAGACAAAGACCAAGCGCGGCACTTCGGAAAAGAAAGCAACACCTGCCGCCAAACGAAAGAAGGAAGAACAGCTCCCGATCGAGCAGCCGAAGGAAAAACGCATCCCCACGCGCGTGCTCAGCGCGACGATCATGGCGATCGTGTTTTTGCTGCTGCTGATCGTTTGGATCCAGCCGAGCGGCGTGTTTCCGCAGCTTTGCTATCAGTTCGTCTTGGGCTTGTTCGGACGATCTGCCTTTTATGTGGCCGTCCCGGGATTTTTGTTCCTGTTCGTCATCCATGCCTTCTCCAAAAAGCGTCCCGTGCTGATGCGCAGCATCTGTCTGGGCGTTTTCATGCTTTGCTTCGGTGCGATCGTGCACTGGTGGTATGCGTGCGGCTCGAAGGTCGCGCCCGAGCTCGAGTCGGGCTGGGAAGTGATCGAGCAGCTGTATGAAGGCGGCAAGGAGGGCGTCGCCGCGGGCGTGATCTGCGGCGGATTGGCAGAGCTCCTGCTGACGGTATTCGGCAAGATCTTATCGCTAATCATTCTCGTCGTTGCGGCGGTGCTGACGCTTTTGGCGTCCTTCCGCCTGACGATCCCGAGCATCATTCGTGCCATCGAAAACCGTCCGCGTCCCGATTGGGAGGAGAAAGAGAAGGACGAGTCCGAGCCCGCGCAGATGATGGTCAATCGGATCGCGCAAAAGCGCATCGAATATGCGCAGGAAAAGCGCCGCCGTCAGGAGCTGCAGGCGGAAATGGAGCGGGAGGCGCAAGATCTGCCACCCGTGCACCGAGATACGCCCGCCAAGCCCGCAAAAAAGACCGTCGACCGCGCGCAGGATCTGTTGTCGCAGATCGACGAGGACTATACGCCGCCCGTTAAGAAAAAGGATGTCATCGCGCCGATCGACGAGTCCGTTTTCCACGATTCGACGCTTGAGCGCAGCAACGCGGAGCGGTTAGAGCCGATCAGCCGTATGCCCGAGCTCGAAACCGAGCAGCTGCAGCCGCCGGCCGATATGCCCGCACCCGAGGCGGAGGTCAAGCAAAAGATCAGCGCCGAGGAGACGGCACGCTCCGCCGCCGAGGTCGAGCAGGAGATCGCGATGAACGAAACGGTCGAAAAGCAGGAGTATCTGTTCCCGCCCATTGAGCTGCTGAAGGCCGCCGCCGGAAACAGTGTCGACAGCACGGCCGAAATGCGCGAAAATTCCGCCCGATTGAACGAAACGCTCGCCAGCTTCCGCATCGAGGCGCACATCATCAATGTCACCCGCGGCCCGAGCGTGACGCGCTACGAGGTCGAGCTGGACAAGGGCGTGCGATTGAATAAGCTGACGACCATTGCCGACGATATCGCCCTGAGCCTCGGCGCGACGGGCGTGCGTATCGCCGCCGTCCCCGGGCGGATCTCCGTGGTCGGCATCGAGGTGCCGAACCGCGCGGTAACGACCGTTTCGCTGCGCGAGGTCATCGACTCGGACGAATTCCGCAACGCCAAGTCCAAGACCTCCTTCTCCGTCGGTAAGGACATCGGCGGCAACTGCATCGTCGGCAATATCGCAAAATTGCCGCATATGCTCATCGCGGGCACGACCGGTTCCGGTAAATCCGTATGCATGAACTCGATCATCATTTCGCTTTTGTACAAGGCGAGCCCCGAGGATGTCAAGCTCATCATGGTCGACCCAAAAATGGTCGAATTGGGCATCTACAATTCCATCCCGCATTTGCTCATCCCCGTCGTGACCGACCCGAAGAAGGCCGCAGGCTCGCTGCAGTGGGCGGTGACGGAAATGATGCGCCGCTACAAGGCAATGAGCGACGCGGGCGTGCGCGATCTGGAGTCGTACAATGCCATCATGGAGGCCGAGGAGGGCAAAAAACTGCCGCAGGTGGTCGTCATCATCGATGAGTTGGCCGACTTGATGCTCGTTGCGGCGAAGGAAGTCGAAGAATCCATCTGCCGCATCGCGCAGATGGGACGCGCTTCGGGCATCCACCTGATCATTGCGACGCAGCGTCCGTCCGCGGATGTCATCACGGGTCTGATGAAAGCGAATATCCCGTCGCGTATCGCGTTTGCGGTCGCGTCGGCGATGGAGTCGCGCATCATCCTCGATACGCAGGGCGCCGAAAAGCTCGTCGGCAAGGGCGATATGCTCTTTGCGCCCATCGGCAGCGGGAAGCCTCTGCGCGTGCAGGGCTGCTTCGTCAGCGACGCCGAGGTCGAAGCCGTCACGAATTACGTCAAAGAGAATTTCAACACCGATTACGATGACGCGATCCTCAAGGATATCGAAAAGCGCGCCAACCAGACCGGAAGCAGTAAGCCCGCCACGGCCTCCGACCCCGAGCCGAACGACGCCGAGCTCGAGGGCGACGATATGCTCTTCGACGCCGTCGATGTCATTCTCGAGACGGGACAGGCCTCCGTTTCCATGCTGCAGCGCCGCTTGAAGCTCGGCTACGCGCGTGCGGCGCGCATCGTCGACGAGATGGAGGAAAAGGGGATCGTCGGTCCGTTCCAAGGCAGTAAGCCGCGTGCCATTCTCGTGACCAAGGAGCAGTGGGCTGCCATGCGCGGCGGACAAGCCGCTCCCACGCAGGACGAGGCTCCCTTCGACGAAGATCCTACGCAAGAATAATGGAGCTCGGGCGTGCCGCGAAAGCGACACGCCCGAACGTTTACTTCTTTTCCATGATGTCGCTGAGCTTGTCGCTCATTTTGGCGGCCGCATCCTCGACGGTGTCGGCTGCCTTGCTTGCAAGTTTGCGGACGGGGTTGCCGCGCGGAACCATCATCACGGCGACTGCGCCGACCGCAGCGCCCAAGCCCATGGAAACGGCCAAAGCTTTCACACCCATATGCTTTCCTCCTTTATCTGCGCGGCATACGCGCCGACGGATTGACCGTCGTCGGCATAGACGGATCGATCGTCATCTTTTCGTCCGGCAGCGTGATCGTGGGACGAGCGGTCGCCGAAGCCGTGGGGCGCGCGGTCGTAGCGGGCACGGTCGTTACGCTGTTCATTTTGCGGCAGCCTGCGATCAGCAGCAGCGTCAAAACAACGAGCAAGGTCATACAAAGGATCTTTTTCATATTTTCCTCCTGCATTTTCAGAATGTACGCTTATTATTTCACCGACTTTCCGTTTTACACGCGGAAAAATGAGCAAATCATGGATTGCTTTTTTCGACAAATATGTTATAATGAGGGTATCATAAAAATAAAGGGGAAATTGTCTTTATGAAAAAGTTGACCGTTAAGAAAAACAGCCAATGCATGGCCTGCCTCGAATGCGTTCGCGCGTGCTCCGAGGCGTTCTACAAGGAATTCGATCCGGCGCTTTCCTGCATTCAAATCGTTGCAGGCAAGGACGGCTCCGCCAAGCCCATGACCTGCATCCAGTGCGGCAAGTGCCTGAAGGCCTGTGAGCACGGCGCGATCACCGAAAATCCCAAGACCGGAATGTACATGATCAACAAAAAGCTTTGCGTCGGCTGCGGAAAATGCGTCGAGGCCTGCCCGATGAAGGTCATGGTGCTCAAAGAGGGAAGCGCAGCATCCAAGTGCATGGCCTGCGGCATCTGCGCCAAGGTCTGCCCGATGGAAGTGCTGGAAGTCGTCGAAAAATAATATCGTCCGCAATTGACACGGCGCGCCGCATTTGCAGCGCGCCGTGTGGCTTTCTTCGGAAGGATAGGCATATTTTCCCATCCGATGCATAGACTACTACTGCATACCTATCGGTATGACTGAACAAAGTCGGGTGGTATCCACATGAAGAAGATCGCGATCGTGTTGCTCTTTGCGCTGCTGTTGGGCGGCTGCTATAGCGAAAATGACGGTTTCGGGCGCGCAATGGCACTGCGTACAAGCCTGATCAACGGCGAGGGATGCGCCTTCGACGCGACCATCACCGCCGATTTTGGGGACAAGACCTACAGCTTTTGCCTCAGCTGTGCGTCCGACGCGGAAGGGAACATTGATTTCACCGTCCGATCACCGCAGAGCATCGAGGGGATCAGCGGCGTCGTGCGCTCGGACGGCGGCGCGTTGTGCTTTGACGGCAATGCGCTGACCTTTCCGCTGCAATCGGACGAGCTCCTTTCGCCGGTCAGTGCACCGTGGGTGATGGTGCGGGCACTGCGCAGCGGCTATGTGCGCAGCTGCGCGCAGGAAGATAAGCTCTTTCGTATGCGCGTCGACGACAGTTTCCATGCCGATGCGCTGACGCTCGATATCTGGGTGGACGGGCAGAGCGGCCCCGTTCGCACCGATATTTATGAGGAAAACCGCCGTATCGTGACCATGACCGTCGAAAACTTCCGATTGAAGTAGCATTTTGTCGGCAGATAGCATAAGATAGCGTGCCGATGCACCGTATGAATTTCCTTTGAGCGTGGGACAATAGTATCAGCCTGCGTTACATAGGAAAGCTCGGTAATGCAGGCAATGATGCTATCGGAGTGTGAAGAAAAATGGATACAACGGTCAAGCGGGGCGATATATTCTATGCGGATCTCTCGCCGGTCGTGGGCAGTGAGCAGGGCGGAACGCGTCCCGTGCTCATCGTGCAGAACGACACCGGAAATCGCCATTCTCCCACGGTCATTGCGGCGGCGATCACCAGTCAGACGGGGAAGGCTCGCCTGCCGACGCATATCAATATCGCGGGCGGGAGCGTGGGGCTGAGCAAAGACTCCGTCATTCTCATGGAGCAGATCCGAACGATCGACAAGCGCCGTTTGCGCGAGCACATGGGGCATTTGGATGAACGCTCGATGCAGATGGTCGACGAAGCGATCGCCGTCAGCTTCGGCCTTTCGGATAACCGTACGCTGTAATACGCTGCCGCGGCGGCGCATAGACTGTGAGCGGAGATGATGCGTTTGGAAGGGACATACGAGCTGCGCTTCGGAGAAAAACGGATCGGGACGGTGTGCGTGCGACGCGAGGGATTGTACTATGCGCTGCTCTGCCGCTGCCCGAAGCTTTCTCGAGGGATGTTCGAGTTGCTCGCGGGGGAAGAAAATTTGGGACTGCTCGTGCCGCTGCACGGCGTGATGGGGCTCGAATGCCGCATTGCCGCCAAGCGGCTCGGGGAGGGAAGACTCTCCTTTTCCTTGCGGGAGCGAAACACCGACTGCGTCGAGATCCATGCGGAAGAACCTTTTGCGTACCTGCAGCGCTTGCACGATGCGTACCTTGTCAAAAAAGGGGAAAAAACGATGATCGCGTTCCGTGAAGGGAACACGGCAGAATAATTTGCGGCTTTGCACAGCTTTCTGAAAGATTATCCTTGATTTTTTCTGCGAAAGCTGATATAATAGCCGCGTTGTGGAGATGTACCCAAGTGGCTGAAGGGTGCGGATTCGAAATCCGCTAGGCGTCGCAAGGCGTGCGGGGGTTCAAATCCCTCCATCTCCGCCAGAAAAGATCCGACCGCATTCGCGGTCGGAACTTTTTTATCGGGAGGGATTTGAACGGATCAAATGCAACGCTCCGGGGGAGCGTTGCTTGCCGCCGCTTGAACGGCGGCAACACCGATATTTTGTCCAAGGGACAAAATGCAAATCAAATCCCTCCATCTCCGCCAGAAAAGATCCGACCGCATTCGCGGTCGGAACTTTTTTATCGGGAGGGATTTGAACGGATCAAATGCAACGCTCCGGGGGAGCGTTGCTTGCCGCCGCTTGAACGGCGGCAACACCGATATTTTGTCCAAGGGACAAAATGCAAATCAAATCCCTCCATCTCCGCCAGAAAAGATCCGACCGCATTCGCGGTCGGAACTTCAGTCTGTCAAAGAACCCCTGTTTTTGCTAGGCGAAAACAGGGGCTTTGCCAT
>CAYOZT010000020.1:0-23734 GCA_964408545.1 uncultured Oscillospiraceae bacterium
CAGAAAACGAGTGTATATTATCGGATATCTTAGAGGAAAATGTGCCGGAGAAATAATAATGATTGAACGTTTAATCCCCCCTGTCGTCGAGCGTTGGCTCGGCGGCAGGGGGGATTACTTATTCTTCCGCTTTCAATTCGTAGGTGGATTCGTAGCGATCCTCCAGTTGGAACTTACCTGCGGCATTGACGCGGATGGCAATGCCGAGGCTGTCGCCCTGCGTGTTCTCCAGCATGAGCGAAAGTGTGCTCTCGTCGAGCGTGAAGCGCAGGACTTCCGTCTGCGCTTGGCCGTCCTTGGGCGTGTAGACAACGGTCAGCGTGCCCGTCAACGGCTGCGAGGACGCGTCGAGCGTGAACTGCAGCTGATAGACACCGTCTTCATTGTCGGTCACGCGGTAGCTGCCCGTGAGCAGCTGCTCCGGATCCGGAGCGTCCACGACCGTCACCTTCAGCACGCAGGTGATCAGCTGTGCCGATGTCGAGCGCATACGCACGGTGTACGAGCCCGCGGTCGCGCCGACCAGCGCATAGCAGCTTTCGCCGTTCAGCTCGGTCTGCTGCACGGTGATGCCTTCTTGCTCATTGTCGATGGTGACGGTGTAGGCGTCGTTGGCCAGTTTGTTGGGCACGGCCTTGAAATACAGCGTCGAGCCGATCATGATCGTCGCGTTATCGGTCTGCACGAAGCCGTCGAAGGCGGGGCGGTAGACCTGCGTGTTCAGTTCCTCCGGCGCGCGTCCCGTCAGCTGCATCCCGATGCTCTTTTTCACGTTCTGCGTGAAGCAATCGAGGCGGTAGCTGCCGTGGCCGAGGAAGGTCAGGCGGATCTCGTTGCCGCTGCGGTAGACATGGTAGCCCTCGCTCTCGGTGAACTCCATGCGATCGTACTCCAAACTCGCGCTCGCGGGGGAGATGTTCTCCACGTAAATGGTCACATTTTCGCCCGCCTTGGCGGTGAATACGTAATCGTCGGGCAGCACCTGTCCGTCGTAGACGAGGTCGAAGTCCTGAATGATGAGGTTCGTCTGCATATAGGGGTTCTGCGCGGTGCGCTCGCCGCAGACTTGCGTGCACTGCATGGTCGAGGCCATCTCGGGCTGCGCGCCGGCGTTGATCGTCGTGTGGCCGTCGGCGTCGGTGGTGAAGCCCGTCGGGTAGATGGACTGATAGATGTAGGCGGAGCGCATGGCGTAGTTTTCGTCGAGCGTGAATTCGACTCTCGTCTCGAAATAGTTATCGGAGGACGACGACGTCACCGCCAGTTTCATGGTGCGTCCGAAGGAGAATTTGTAAGTCTTGTTCGCCTCGTCGACACTTTCTTGGAAATCCCCGTTGGGATCCGTGACGGCGACGCTGTAGAGCCGCTCGATGGCCTCTTCCACGCCGTTGACCTGCTCGGTATACCACCACAGCGCGATGTTCACGCCCTGCATCCGGTCGACGCTGTAGACGTTGCCCGTGATCATGCTGCCGTTTTCGAGCGTTGCGTTGACCAGCAGCCCTGTATCGGGATCGATGCTGAAATGGTACTCGCGATAGACGCTCAGCTCGCCCGCGTCGGCGTCCTCGGTGATGTGGGTGTAATTGTCACCGAACTCGTAGTTGTAGGTGGTGTGGTTGGTCTTTTCCTGCGAGGAGTCTTCGACATACATCGAGCCGCTGTTGACCTTTTGTGCGCCGTATTTGCCCACATGGATGGCGCTGAGCACGCTGTCCAAGCGAACGCCCTCGACCTTGACGGTGCAGGTGGCGCTCACGTCGTCGTACGCCACGCGCACGGTGTGCTCGCCGAATTCTTCATAGGCGTTCTCGCCGACCACGCCGTTGGCGTCGGTCACGGAAATGTCGAACATACGCAGATCTTCGTCGGTATAGACGACGTCGAACTTTCGGCCGGACTTGTTTTCGTAGGTCGCGGTGATGCGAATGCCCGAAAAATCGAAGGCGTCGCCGAGCTTAAAAGCGGTCTTCATCCCGGACGGGTCGATCTGCAGCTTTTTGAGCGTGCTCTCGTCGGAGTTGACGTAGACGGTGTAGACCTCTTTTTTGCCGCCGTATTCCACGGTGACCATGTAATCGCCGGGCGTGTACATATTCATGCCCGTTTCCTGCTTGACGGTGTAGCCCTCACTGATCTGCTCGCGCTTCCCGTCGGAGTACACGGCGTAGACGGCGAAATTTTCGCCCGTCGTGAATTCGTCACCGACGAAAAAGTCCTGCGTGTAGCCCTCCAGCTCGATCTTTTCGAGCGTGACCTCCTTGCTGCAGGAGGCGAGCGCCGCGAGCAGCACGATCAGCAGCACCATGCAGCCGATGCGTCCGAATGCTTGTTTTTTCATGATCTGTTAACTCCTATCTTCATAGAATCCGCACGCAAACAGCCACATATCTTCCTGTGTTGCGCTGTAGCCGTTGTCCTCGGGCGAGCCGAGCGAGGGACTGACGTTGTCCGTCCACAGCAGATGCGACGAGGCATAGATCTGCAAAAATTCCTGCAATTCCTTCGTCACATAGCAGCGGCCGTTCGCGTCACACTTTTTGGCATAGTATTCGCGGATGAAATCCGTGTAATAGTGCGCGACATAACTTTGCGTTTCCTCGTCCCAGATGGACAGGCGCAGGTAATTGTTCAGCGATCCCTGAACGCGGTTGGCCTCGTACAAAGAGGTGGTGGTGTAGCTTTCGGACATATTCTTGATGTCGCACATCAGATACGGCCCCCAGCCGTCGGTATCGGGGTAGCGCTCCTCGTCGTAGACGCGGTAGCGATAAGTTTCCTCGTCGTAACGGTAGTTTTTACCGTCGAAGAGCTTGGTGCCGAGATCGGCGTAGTTGTACGGCTTGTTCGAGTCGGGCGGGGTCGGCAGACGGTCGAACAGCTCCATATCCGGCGTCACGATCACGCTGCTCGCGCTCAGGCAATCGCCCTCGCGGCGAATGGCGAAGTCGACCGTCACGGGATATTCGACGGTGGTGGTATCCATACGGATACCGAAAGAATAGGGCCTGCCGACGGCGTCGTCCGTCAGACTCAGCTCGTAGTAGAAATTGCGCGTGAAGCCGCCGTCGAGGCAGGCGCCGCCGCCGTCGATCGTGCGGTCAAAGGCCTTGAACGCGGAGGAGCCGTACAGTAGATCCAGCAGCGGATTGATCGCGTCGTCGTAGATGTTGCACCACGAGCTGATGGAGTAGACGCCCGAGCGGATGGGCTGATACTCGAAGTAGAAAGTCTGCCCCGGCTCGGTGAAGGTCACGCGGTAGGTGCCCTCGTAATTGATCTTATAGCAGCCGTAGTCGGTGTACATCGCCTTGTCGGCGGGCGAATGGATACCGCCGTCGCCCGATTTCGGCTCAGTGATATCGGTCAGCAGGATATCGGCGTGACGCGAGTCCGCCGTGACGTGGCAGGCGTTGGGATCGTAGGAATACTGCTCCGGCAGACCGATGAGCGTGATGGCGTAATCGCCGTCCAGCACGCCGGCATTGGCCTGACCGTCCTCGTTGAGCTCGACGACGGTCGTACCCTCGTCACCGTGCCAAGCGACCGACACGGACTCACCGTCGGGATCGAAGGGTTTCAGGTTATAGTACACATAGACGGTGTAGGGCGTTTCGTTCGACGGATCGCTCGGGTGACTCGGGGTGCTCAGATCGCTCAGGCCGTTCGTCGCTCCCTGCGCATCGTCGGAGGACGGATCGTCGTCCGAGGGCGATCGATTCGTCGGCTTGGAGGCGCCGGGCTGATCATAGCTGACGCCGAGGGCGCAGCCCGTGCAGATCGACGCGATCAGCAAAAGGCACACCAGCGTTTTCACAAGGTGTTTTTTCATGGTTATGCGGTCCCTTTCCAGCAGGGGCGAAGCACGCCTTGCCCGCATTGGTGCAGGCGTGCTTTCGGCTGCTTGTTATCTTCGCTCGTTTTTCTTCTGCTCGTGGACGAACAAGGAGCGAATGTCCTTCCAGCGGAGCATACGCACGATGATCTCCAGCACGAACAGCACGGCGCAGGCCGCCATCAGCGGCACGACGAAGGAGAAGGTATACGAGCGGGTGGCAGAGTCGGAATTGTCCATTTTCAGCTCGCCGTCGAGCGACACTTCGCCGTTTTCGCTGACGATGCGGTACAGCGATGCGACATTGTAGGTCGTGAAGGCA
The DNA here is from genome assembly GCA_964408545.1 of uncultured Oscillospiraceae bacterium. Classification (GTDB taxonomy): domain Bacteria; phylum Bacillota; class Clostridia; order Oscillospirales; family Oscillospiraceae; genus Faecousia. Next base: position 4,158 of record CAYOZT010000020.1, read on the forward strand.
TCGTACTCCTGATAATAGGAGATCTCGAAGCTGCGGTCGATCTCGTAGTGCAGCGCCGCGTAGTCGTAGACGACGTGAACGCTGTAGCGTCCGACCATCTCGGTGTCGAAGCTGCACTGATAGCGGCTTGTGTCGAAGAACATCGTTTTCGTTTCGGTTGTGCCGTCGGGCGCGGTCAGCGTCACCGTCAGCGTCGCGTCGCCGCGGAAGGAGGATGTCGTGACATAGACGGTGGTCGTATTTCCGTCCGTCTCGGGCGAGACGATGAACGGGGAGTCGATCTGCTCGTCCGGGATCATGTCGGCTGCGACGTTGACGAAGAATTTGCCTTCGTTTTGGTCGGGATCGCCCGTGCTCCACGCAGCCGTCCAGTCGGAGCCGATGTCGGACAGGAAGCAGCTGACGCTGCCGTTGCCGTATTCCCATGTGGCATAGATGGGAACATCGAGCGAGTCGATCTTATCGCGCATATATTTTGCCGTGATGATCGGCTCGACACCGGATTTGACGCTGCTGTACCAGAAACCCTCGACGGAGCGGAGCGCGGTGACGCCGTAGAGCACATCTTCCTGCGGACGCTGCAGCGTCAGATCGTATTTACTGCCCTCGATGCGGGTCTGCTGCATATTTTCGACGATATCGCCGATGGCGTAGTCGATATCTTCCTGCTGCTGGATGCCCTTATAGTAGCCCTTGCCGTTGGCCTCGCTGTTTTTGACGATCTTTTCGAGCAGGGACACTTCATCCTGCGCCACGTAAACGCCCAGCGCGGAAACGACGATATTGTTCGCCGACAGTTTTTCCGCCAGCTCGATACAGTAGTTCTCGTCTTTGACGGACAGGCTGAAAATGCCGTCGGAAATGATGACCAGCTCACGGCGGTGGTATTTCTGATTCATCAGTTCGTCGTAGGCCACATCCAAGCCGCCGGGCAGGTAGGTGCCGTTGCGGCATTCGTAATTGCTGATGGCGTTGAGGATCTTTTCGCGGTTTCGTACCTCGGTGAGCGTTTGCAGATACTTATTGTCGCCGGAGAAGCCGATGACCATGATCTTGTCGGTTTCATCCATGGTGTCGAGCAACTTTTCCGTAGCCTCGCGGATGATCTCGAGACGGGAGGAGAAGTTGGTACTGGTGGAGATGTCCAGCAAGATCACCATCAGTCGCGCGTCGCGCTCGGAGTTGCCGATGTTGACGGGCAGCATACCGCCGAGCGCCTGCAATTCGGCGCTTTCGACGACTTCCGTGTCCTGCACGAAGGTGTTGCCGTACGTCGTGAGCGTCTTGCCGAATTGGGACACGACGCTGTTGAGCGAGGAGACGAACTGGGTGCTGTCCGCCAGTGTGCGGATGTCGAAATTGCAAAGCACCAGCTCATCGTACACGCACAGTTCCTCAACGCTGCACGGTACCTGCGTCGGATCGCTGATGTAGCGAACGTTTTCCGTGCCGTAGATCTCCCGTCCCGCGGCGAGATCCTGCAGGGAACCGCCGAGGAAGAGCGTTTTGATGTTTTCCGACACCGTTTGCGTCAGCAAACACGCGTTATTGTAGGCGGAGGTGTCCGACGCGGCGTTTTCGGGGCGGATGGTGACGGTGTACGAGAAAGTGCCCGCCTGCTCGGTGCGCAAGGGGACGGAGATGATGTTTTCGCCCTTGTAAAGGACACTTGCAATGCTTTCGGGCTCGGATCCGTCGTCACAGTCCAGCTCGATGTAGACGCGCGTCTGACCGTCGTTGTTGCAGTTGATCCAGAGCTGCGCCTGCTCGGGTTTGCCGAGGAAGGTCGAAGAAGTGTATTGCACGTCGGACAGCTGGATCTCCGGCACGTCTTCGGCAAGGTTATTGTCCAGATAGATGACATCGATATAGACGTCCGCTTCCTTCAGCTGCGTCACGACGGCGCTGAGCCGATCGCTGCCGGTGGTCTCGCGGCCGTCGGTGATGACGACGATGCGCTTGATGACGTCCTCGTCAAAGAGATTGCCGGCGTAGCGCATGGCCGAGGCGATATCGGTGGCACTGGTGTCGACCTTGTCGGCGGTCGTGACGCTGACGGGCTTTTCGCCCATGTCGGACAGAAGCTGGTAGTTTCGGCCGAAGGCGATGAGCGCCATTTTGGAATTTTTCGGCAGATTTTTTTCGACCGACTGCACGTAACCGTCGACGACGGCCAGATTGTTGCTCGACGAGTGGGAAACGTCCGCCAGAACATAGACGTTCGTCTCCGTGATCATGGCGTCGTAGCTCATGCCGGCAAAGGCCAGTGTCGCCGCGACGACGATCAGAAGGTGCAGCACGAACGCGAGCACGTTGTGCATATTCTTGTTTTCCCTGCGTACGGCGATGACGAAGGGGATTGTGACGAGCACGACGAGCGGTATGCCGAGCAGCAACAGCCACGGATTATCGAAGTTGATATTGCTCATAGCAGTACACCCCCCAATCCAGTAAGAACGCCAAGGCGAGAATGATGAAATAGACGATCAGTTTGTCGTAGTAGCCGTCGGAGGACGTAGAGTCCGACTGCTTTTGCATGATCGCGCTGACGGAGATCTGCTCGTAGCTCTCGGCGGCGGGCAGTTGCGCGTAGACATAGTACTCCTGCTCGGCGCCGTTGACGCTGGCGGTGATCTTGTAGGTGCCCACTTGGTCGAGTTTGCAGTAGGCGTAGGAACTGCTGAAATCGGGGTAGGAGATCTTCCCGGCCGGCGTTTGCAGCAGAAGATCCGTGCAGCCGGCGGGCACGTTGACGAGCATTTCGTCACCGGCGGTATAAAGCGTCTGCTCGATGACGGCGGGATAGGAATAATCCAGCAGATTGCTCAGCAGCACCAAAAAGTCCGCTTTGAGCGGGAAGTTGCTGTCGTGCAGGTCGAATGCGAACACGACCTGACGGCATCCGTTGTCGTTGTTGCCGACGAACAGGAGGCTGTCCTTGCCGCTGCCGTTTTCCTGATACAGCAAATTCGTGAATGCACGGCCGGAAAAACTGTAGCGCGCGTATTTTTTGACGGAGATATCCTGCCCGCGCATATCCTTGAGGTAGGTCTTGACCGTCGAGGAGGTCGCGTTCGTATACTCCGGCTCGAAGCGGTTTTCGATCTCCGTATCGAGCACTTCGCCGTCCGCGCCGATGACCGTGATCATGCCCTCGGCCGCGCGCTCCTCGCGGAAGCTGAAGCCGCTGTTTTTCACGTTGCTTTGCACGTTGAAGAACCAGACGGAGGCGTTGCGCGGAACCTCTTCGGGCGCGGCGCCCGTGTCGAAGATATACAGCCCGTAGCCGTCATACTGCGCGGGCGCGTCGTTATACTGCTGCGTCGGCACGACTTCGACATCGGTCTTATCGGAGGCTTTCAGCGCAAATTCCAGATACGCGGGCGCGTCGCTGACGAGCAATGTGCGGTTGTTTTTTCTGCGTCCGTTCGCATAGAGGACGGCCTCGTTGTCGAGCATCTGCGCATCGACATTGGCGATGCGCAGGATAAGGCTGTCGAAATCGACCGTGTCGACCGCAAAGCCGAAGCCTGCGGGCGTTTCGGCGGCGACGGGGATGGTCTGTTCGTAGGTCTTGACATCGTTGACATACAATTCGAGCACGATGTCGGCGTCGCGGTCGCAGGAGATGACCTGCCCCGTGACGATGGTCTGCGCGCTGCCTCTGCTGTATTCGTAGGAAACGAAGGCGTAGTTTTCCTCGCCGAGCGAAACGTTGACGAGCGTGATATTCTCCGCCTCGCCGTTTTCGTCGGTGAAAAGATAGGTCAGGGGAGAATGATCCGCCGTGTAATAGCTTTGTGCGACCGAGAGCGCGGACGCACAGTTCGATGTCGTCTGCTCGCATTCGAGCGCATCGAGCACATCGAGCGCCGTGCGGCGATCGTCCACCGAGCGGAAGGCCTCGTAGGTCGTGTTGCCGGCGTAGACGAGCGTGTAGCTGCTGCCGTCGGCGGACTCGTCGATGATGCGGCGGATGTGCTGCTTGGCCGCCTCAAAGCGGGTGGTCTCGCCGCACTGCGCCGTCATGCTCGCGGAGGCGTCGAGCACGAAGCAGTAGTCGTTTGCCGCGTCACGCAAAATGAAGCGCGGCCCCGCGATGGTCAGGGAAATGGCGGCGACCGCCAAGATCTGCAAAATAAGGCTCAGCAGACCGCTCAGGCGAACGCGCTTTTTCTTTTTCAGGAACCGTTCACTCAGCTGCCACAGATAGACGGAGGCGACCGTCTGCTCGGTATAGTGGCTTTTGATGATATACAGGGCGATCAGAATGGGGATCCCGATCAGCCCCAGCAGTCCCGGCAGGTAGGTAAAAGTCATTTCAATACTCCAATTGCCGTCATCTGTTCAAAGAACAGCCGGTCGATCGGTGTCTGGTCGGTCGCGAGCAGATACGAGGCCTCGCGTGCGCTGCAGTAATTGCGGATGCGCTCTTGCACATAGCGCACGGCCTGCTTGTAAGCCGCGATGACTTCCCGATCGATATTCTTTCGGTAGAACTTTTGATTGTCTTCCGCGTCGAAGAGATGGTTTTTGCCGCGCAGCTGCGGATTGATCTCGGACGCGAGCAGCGTCTGCACGCACAGAAGATCGCGCTTTTTGTCGACCAGATAGTCGATGGCGGTCTCGTAGTCGTGATCGGTCAGAAAATCCGAGATGAGCACGCTCATGCCGTCGCCGTAGCCGACCTTCGTCGGCAAAATGCCGTCGGAGATCATGCAGTCTCCGCCGAATTCGACGCAATTGAGTTTCTCGATCTGCTGATAAAAGCGCTCCCGTCCGACCATGCCCGAGATCACTTCGTCGACCTGACTGTCGCGAATGGTGTACACGGACACGCGGTCGAGCTCGCACACGGACAGATACGCTATGGTCGCGGCGATCTCGATGGCCATCTGCGCCTTCTTGCCGTCGTCAAAATCCATGGAGCGGCTGGTGTCGATGTAGATGCGGGTATGCAGCTGCCGCTCGTCGAGATACAGCCGAAGCTGCAGCTGCTCCGTGCGGGCATAGACATTCCAGTCGATCTTTGTGATATCGTCGCCTGCCATATACTCCCGATAGTCGGAAAACTCACACGACGAACCGAACATACGGCTTTTGTGATTGCCGCCGAACTGTCCGGCTCGGTTGTTTTTCAGCACGCTTTGCAGCCGTTCCAAGCGCTGCAAAAACGCCTCGTTGATCGTATAGTGTGCCATTTTACTTGAACTGCTTGCGCGTCTCGGCCACCAGCTTTTCGATGACCGCGTCGACGGTCAGGCCGTCGTTGATGGCATTGTAGTTGACCTTGATCCTGTGGCGCAGGACGGGGTAGGCCAGTGCGCCGATATCGTCGAAGGAGACGTTGAAATTGCCGTTGATGAGCGCACGAACCTTGGCGGCGGTGATCAGCGCCTGCGCGGCACGGGGGGAGGCGCCGTATTTGATGTACTTTTTGCTCGTTTCGGGAGAGTCGGGCAGCTGCGGATGGGTGTTCGACACCAGCGTGACGGCGTAGGAGAGCACCTCGTCGATGACGGGCACGTCCTTGGCGAGGCTGCGCATTTCGAGGATCTCTTCGCCGTTGATGACGGCGGTGGCGGTCTCGTCCATGGTCAGCTGCGTCATGGAGACGATGTCGGCCAGATCCTTTTTATCGGGGAAGGGCACGAGCAGCTTGAACATGAAGCGGTCCATCTGCGCCTCGGGCAGCGGATAGGTGCCGTCCTGCTCGACGGGGTTCTGCGTCGCGAGCACGAAGAAGGGCTCGGCGATCGGATAGGTGGTATTCGAGACCGTGACCTTGTGCTCCTGCATCACTTCGAGCATGGCCGACTGCGTCTTGGGCGTGGCGCGGTTGATCTCGTCCGCCAGCACGAGGTTGGCGAAGATCGGGCCTTTGCGGAAGACGGTATTCATGCGACCGTTTTCATCTTTTTCGATGATGTTCGAGCCCGTCACGTCGGAGGGCATCAGGTCGGGTGTGAACTGGATACGCGAGAACGGCAGACTCATGGTCTTGCCCAGCGAGCGCACCAGACGGGTCTTTCCGACGCCGGGGACGCCCTCGAGCAGCACGTTGCCGCCCGCGATGATGGCGATGAGCACGTTTTCGACGACGTCGTTCATGCCGACGACGTCTTTTTTCAGCTCCTGTTTCACAGTCGTAACCTTCCGGCTGAAGGCCGTGATTTTTTCCGTTTGTACCATGTTTGTTTATCCTTCCCTTTTTTATTCTCGGCTACCGTAGAGGTATTCAAAATAGGCTTCCATATAATCCGACCATTCCTGCGCGGACAAGACGCCCTCGTCCATGGCAGAAACGATCTGTTCGTAGTATTCGCGAATGACGTTGATATAGGCGACATAGCCCTGCACATCGTCAAAGAGTTTTTCGTCCGCACCGGCGACGATGTCGCCCGTGCCGTTTTGGTTACTGTCGCCGGGGCCGCCTTCGGGCTCGTCCGGCGCGTCGGGAGAGGTCGGGAGCGTGGAGTCGATCGGCGCATCGAGCCCGAAGATCTCGCACAGCTTATTGACCACGTATACGCAGACATCCTTGTTCCGCTGCAATTGCTGCTCGCTGATATCCTCCTGCTCGGCGGCCTCGACCTCGGCGTTTTGCACGCTCGAGATGACGCTGTTGACGAAGCGCTCGAGGTTCGATTCGAGCACGGCGCCGCTCAGCAGCAGGTTTTTGAAGCCGTAAAGCTGCGTGAGTGTCTTCGGCTTCATGACGATCTCGTCGGCGTCGGACTGTTCGACATATTCGATCAGTTCATCGAGCGCCTGCCACTCCCAGTCGCTGACATCCAGCGGCGGCTCGACCTCGATAACGGGCGGTTTTTCCGCCTGCACGGGGAAAACCAGTGCCGTCACGAGCACGGCGCAGGCGATCGCGGGAAGCAGCGCATACAGCCACACGCGCGTAAAGCGCAGCTTCTTCAAGGGGATCTCGGAAAGCGTCCGCATCGCGTCGTCGCGCTGGATGCGCAGCATATCGCCGTCCTCATTTTCGAAGGCGACCATGGTGCGCACCTTTTCGTGCAGCAGGAAATCGTCGTCCAGCCGCTGCGCCACTTTCGCGGCGCCGACACGGTGTAACAGTAAAAACAGCCCTGCCGCGATCGGCAAGGCAGCGATCCCCGCCAAAGCGTACCACAGCGGACGGTTCAATAGCTTCAGCGTCAGCAAAAGACCGCCGGAAACGAATGCGGCTGCGGATAAGCCGACGATCGCGGCCTTGAGCCAAATCTCCCTGCGGGCTTTTTTCAGAAACAGTTCAAATCGGTTTTTCATCGGGATCCTTTCTCTCGGCTCGTTTTCGGCCGTCCCGCATCCGAAACGGACACGGGACGGCCGATCGCTCGGCTCAGTTTTCCGTACGGACGAGGATGTACTCGCCGTAGACGGAGTCGTTGATCACGATGTAACCGTTGTCATAGAAGGTGACGGTCACGGTGATCGTTCCCTGTGCGTAGCTGAAGGTGTAAACGCCGTTGTTTTCCTGCAGCGCGGCGCCGGTAGTCGCACCGATGCTGTAGTTGTTGACGACCATGCTGTCGCTGAGGACGAAGACGATGCTTTCGTTGTCCACGCACACATAGCTGCCCGCGACGGCGGCGCAGACGTTGCCAAGCTCCACTTCGGTGCCGCCGGGCTGCGTGCCCTGACGGTAGAGGCTGTAGCTTTCCGTACCGTCGACGGTCAAATTCAGAACATTGCCGCTGATGGTGAAGGAAATGTCGATCTCGCCGTAGGGCGTTTTGACATCCTTGACGACATACTTGCCGTTTCGCACCTCCACGGTCGCACCCTTCGTGGTGCTCTCGACGGTTTTCCCGTTTTCGTTGATCGCGGAAATGACCGTATCGACGGTCGTTGCGTTGACGGTGATGACGAAGTGCATTTCGCTCGTGCTGCCGCCTTCATAAATTCCCTGCTCGTTGGAGGTGAATGCGGCGTATTCGATCAGGCTGTCGAAAATTTTGTCGAGCTTGGTGCCCGAGGGCGCGACGCCCAGAACGAAGGACTCGCCGTTGTCGAAGTGGCGCTTGATGGCGATGAGCACGCTCGCGCCCTTGGTCAGTTTCACCTTGCAGGTCGTTCCGGCGGCGTATTCTTCGAAGTTTGCGTAATCGTAGCCGTAGGTCGTTCCGTCGACGGTGAAGGCGACAAACTTATTGTTGAAGCCGATGGTGTAGTTACCGGGCTTCTCGGCGGTGAAGCAGACATAGATCGTGTCCTTGCTGACGTGCGAGCTCAGATCGAGATAGGTGCCGCTCATGGTGTACGGATCCTCCGCACTGTAGCCCTGCGGGAGCTTTTCCATGTAGGAGACGGTCAGCGTTCTGCTGCCGCCCGCGCCGTCGCCGCCGTAGAAGCCCAAGATCTCGCCCGCTTTGAGTTCGAGCGTGACGCCGCCGTCGTCGACCTTGACTCTCGTCGTGTAATCGATGATGGGGTAATCGTCTCCGTTTTCGGTGCAGTTGCGGTAGATGTCCGCACTGGAGGCCGATTCGCGGAAATTATAGTAGCCGCTCTGCGTGACCTTCAGGAAATAGTAGCCGTTGACATCCGCGTCGACCTTCGGAACATCGGTCGCGATCGCGGATACGGGAAGCTCGCCGATCCGGGCGACGATCTTTTCCACGCTCAAAACATCGCACTGCTTGCCGCTTTCGTCGTAGAAGTAGATGCTTTCGCCGCTGAACTTCAGCGTCCACTTGGCCTGCTGCCAGCTGATGTCGCCGCTGTCGGCGACCGTCTGCTTGAAGTAGCCGTAGACCACATAAGCGCCGTCGGCCGTGATGTCCAAAACGGTAAATCCGCGACCGTTGATATACTGTGTACCGTTGTCGTAAATGTCGATGGAGGCCGCGGTGGCCTTGCTGACATAGCGCAGGTACTTATTTGACGAGATGGGCAGATTTTCGTCGGGCAGCGTCACCTTGGCGTGCGAGGTGGCGGTATACTTGGTCTCGCCGATGATGATGATATGGACCATGCCGTTGCCGTCGAGCTGGTAGATACCGATCTCGTACGCGCCCCACTGCAGGACGTTCCATTCCGCGTCGTAGCTGCAGCCGCCTTCGCCGATGTTGAAGCGGGTGTTGAAGCCGATACCGCTGCCGTCGGCGGCGATGATGATCTTGTCGCCGCTTGCACTGAGGTAAACGCCTTCGAATTTTTCGATACCGATCGGGTCGACCGGCGCGCGGTAGACGAGTGTATATTCTTTCGGATTTTCGGGATCGTCGGAGGTGGTCAGCTTGATGTCGATGTCGATGCAGTTTTCGTTCATGGACATGATGACGCTGTTATCACCCGAGGTGAAGGCCGCCTCACCGTCGAGATAGTAGAAGCGGACGGCGTCCTGCCCCATGAACTTGACGGTCTTTTCCTCGCGATCGAGCTCCAAGCGCATACTGCCGTTCATGTAGGTGCCGCTGATCCAGCCCTCGGCGGGCAGCTCCTCCTCGAACTTCTGCGTGACGATCATGCTGACGATGCCGCTGACGCGCTCGGGACTGTAGACACCGATCAGCAGGGTATCTCCCGCCTGCAGACGGCGGTTGACGGAAGCGGAATAAGTTTCACCGTCGATCGTGAAGCAGCAGCTCTCGGTCGTTTTGTTCATGCCGAATGCAACGGCATAGACGCCGTCGTCGCTCGCGGTGTATGTAAAGTAAAGCGTTGCGCCCGTGTACAGCTTGACTTCCGTGCCGTCGGCGGCGATGGCGCTGTCCTCGGTGTAGCCTTTCGGAGGCTCGACGGGAGTCAGCGTGACGGAGGCGGCAACGGCGCCCGCGGGAAGGACCTCGTAGTTGCCTTCGGGCAGGTAAATGAGCATATCTTTGCCGACGGTATAGCCGGTCACGGTCACGTTGCCGTCGATCGTGTACCAGCCGGCGGCGTCACCCGTCACTTGCAGACGCAGTATGTCTTCAAAATCTCCGGACCATGTCTGCGCGCTTTCCAGCGTGACGTGGATGCCTTTGTCGGGATCGATCGGATCGGTCGGCTCGATGTCGGTGCTCGGATCGGTCGGATCGGTCGGATCGGTCGGGTCGATTCGGGCGCTCGGATCGACCTTCGGGTCGGTCGGGTCAATGCCGGTGCTCGGATCGACTTTCGGGTCGGTCGGCTCCGTGCCGGCGCTCGGGTCGGTCGGCTCGATGCCGCTCGTGGGGTCGCTCTCGTGCGGCTTCGTGGTGCCCGCGCCGATGATGGGCTGCGCCGTGGTCGCAGTCGCGGTAGTCGTCGTGCCGCTGTTTGCACAGGCTGCCAGCAGCCCCGCAAGGAGCAGCAGCATCGCAGCGGTCGTCAAAAATCGCTTCATTTTCATTTCTTTCCGCCTTTCTTGAAAAGTGGATTTGCCGCAAGAAGATTTTTCGCATACTTACAGCCTTTTCGATACTTGTCAATTATACACAATTTCGTAAGTGATTGTCAAGGGATTTGCCGCAAAAATGCACATTTGCGCCGACTTGATTTTTTGCACGGATAAAAATGACCTTGCGTTTTTTCGCATTCGGTGCTATGATATGGATATCCGAACAGAAAAAAGGAGAGAGATCCGCCCCCATGAACGAAAAACGACCGTTTCGGCGATATTACGCCTGCTTTTTCCTCGTGCTGAGCGTGCTGCTCGGCGCCTTGTTCATCGCGCACGCCTGCGACATTTATTTCGGTGCGCTCGACGCGCGCGAAAATGCGCGTGCCGAAGTTTTGCGGCGCGCGCAGACGCAGCAGTGGTCCGCGCAGACGACCGAGATTCAGGTCGCCGTGGCCGTCAACGCCATCCCGATCTACTCGCGTGCGATCGTCGGGCGGCATTTGCTGCAGCTGCTGCCTTTTGTGGGCATTTGGCTCGTCGCGCTGATCGGCCAGATCGTCCTCGCGGCAAAAGGCGGAACTTCCCGCACACGCCGCGGCGACGAGATGCTGTGGCGAAAATTGCGCACGCTGCCCATCCCGACCGAGGCAAAGCCCGAGCGGGAGGAGGATCTCGCCTTCGCCATGGCGCAGTATCGCCACGTGCGAAAAAAACTCTGCGTCCTCTACGCCGCGATCGCCGTCGTTGCGCTTGCCTGCTTGGTGCCGCCCGTCGTCTATCTGTGTGACGGCGCGCATTTCCCCGGCGAGGATCCGACGCGCGAGGTGCGCCGTGCCGCGCTGTACGCGCTGCCGTTTTTGCTGCTGCTTGCCGCGGCGGAGATCACATTCGTGTACCTGCGGCAAGATCTTCGCAAGAAAGCCTTCGCCGCTTTGAAAGCCGCCAATGCCGCTGCCGTTCCCGCGGAGCGACCCGTGCGCGGGAAATGCCGCCGCGGCGTGCTTGCCGCACGCATCGCGCTGCTGGCGCTCGCGCTGGGACTGATCGTTTTGGGTACGCAAAACGGCAGTATGCAAGAAGTGCTCGTCAAAGCGATCAATATCTGTACGGAGTGTATCGGCCTTGGATAATGTAACGAAAGAACGCGGAGCGAAAGCTTGGTGGCTCCGCCATAAACCGACAAAGCGTCGCCTCATCCAAGTTTACGCGGCCTTGCTGTATAACGCCAATATCAAAGGCTTCGTTTCCGGCGACATTTACAAGGGCGACGGCAAAAAACTGTGCGTTCCGGGCTTGAACTGCTATTCGTGCCCGGGCGCGGTGGGCGCGTGCCCGCTCGGATCGCTGCAAAATGCGCTCGCTACGGGAAAAACATCATCGCTTGCCTATATTTTCGGCATCATCGTGCTGTTCGGGCTGCTGCTCGGCAGAACGATCTGCGGCTTTTTGTGCCCCTTCGGACTCGTGCAGGAGCTGCTGCATAAGATCCCGTCTCCCAAACTCAAAAAGAGCAAGGCAACGCGCGTGCTCTCTTATTTTAAGTACATATTTCTCGGCGGACTTGTCGTCGGTGTCACGGTCGCGTATGCGGGCAATCGCGTCGTGCCCGCCTTCTGCAAGTATGTCTGCCCCGACGGGATCCTGTTCGGCGCTTTCGGCCTGCTGATCCACCCCGCCAATACGGATAAGTTCGGTATGCTCGGCCCGCTGTTCACATGGAAATTCTGCCTGTTGGTGGTGTTTCTCGTTTCGTCCGTGTTCATTTTCCGCGTGTTCTGCCGCTTTTTCTGCCCCTTGGGCGCGATCTACGGCTTCTTCTGCAAGGTCGCCATGCTCGGCGTGAAACTCGACGAGGACAAGTGCATCAGCTGCGGAAAATGCGTCGAGCAGTGCGGCATGGACATCCGCCACGTCGGTGACCACGAGTGCATCCACTGCGGCAAGTGCATCGACGTCTGCCCGACAAAGGCGATCCGTTGGAGCGGCTCGAAATACTTCGTCGCCGATCCGACCGCGGGCATCGAAAAAGAGAAAAGGTGCGAAAAACGCCGTAAGGTCGGCAAGATCGTCGCCGTGGTCGCGGCTGCGTGCGTGCTGCTCGGCGCGCTGGTGTACTACAATTTCGTCGACAAAGAACCCACGGTCAGCATTGACGCCGATGGCGAATACGGCAAGGACGTCGGTACGCTGTGCTATGATTTCTCCCTGCCGATCATCGGCTCGGACGAAAGTTTCACCCTCTCGGAAAACCGCGGCAGGATCACCGTCATCAATTTCTGGGCATCGTGGTGCGATCCGTGCAAGAAGGAATTGCCCGATTTCGATCAACTCGCCGCCGATTTTGCCGATTATGTGGACATTATCGCCGTTTCGATCGATGCGGACGATTACAGCCAAGCCGTAGCGCTGCAATTTCTGGATGAAGAAAAGATGAACACCGTCCTATTCGCCTTTGACAAAGACGGTGCCTGCAGCGGCGAGCGTCTGGCCGAGGCGCTGGACATTTCCGTCATGCTCCCCGCCACGCTGGTCGTCGACCAAGACGGCAGGATCATCCATTCCCAAACCGGCGGCATGAGCTATGACGCGCTGCTGGCCGCCATCGCCCCCGCACTGGATATCGATTAACGGCAAAAGCGAGATGCTACCCAAACGGGGCATCTCGCTTTTTTGCTGTTTTTTGCCGATCAAGGCTCGAAAAAACTTTTCACGGTTGACATAACACCGCTTTCGACACGGCTCAGGGCAAGAAATTCGCCGCTTTGAGCATAGACGCGGTAGCGGCCGTCGGGCAGGCGGACGGAGAAGGCGTTGCCGTTGCGGCAGCGTTTTTCCTGGTTTTCCGTCAGTGTGACGGCGCCGTAGGCGGCAAACATCGTATCGAGCGGGCGCAGATAGCTTTCCGGCGTGTCCGTTTCGAGCAGCGTTTCCAATGCGACGGCCTCGTCGATGCCGTATTCTCCCGCCGCGACGCGCCGCAGCGCGGCCATGCAGCCGCCGCAGCCGAGCGCTTCGCCGATATCTTTGCAAAGCGTGCGGATGTAGGTGCCCTTCGAGCAGCGCACACGCAGGCGAATGTCGCTGCCGTTTCTATCGAGCAGGGTCAGTTCGTGTATGGTGATGGGGCGGGGCTTGCGCTCGATCTGCACGCCGCGGCGGGCAAGATCGCATAATTTCTGCCCGTCGACCTTCAGCGCCGAGTACATCGGCGGGATCTGCAGGATCTCCCCGCGAAAGCGCGGCAAAACGGCGTCCAACTCGGCAGGGGCGGGGCGCGTGTCGCATCGGGACAGGACCGCGCCCGTAATGTCCTCGGTGTCGGTCGTCATGCCGAGGCGCAGGGTGGTTTCGTAGACCTTTTCGGCGTGCTCGAAAAATTCGACGCCGCGCGTTGCGCACCCGACGAACACGGGCAAAACACCCGTGGCCATGGGATCGAGCGTGCCGCCGTGACCGATGCGGCGCGTGCCGAATACACGGCGCAGCCGCGCCGTCACATCTTGGCTCGTCCAGCCTTGCGGCTTATCCACAATGACGATTCCGTTCATAAAACAAAAGATCATTCATAATGACAAATTGATCATTTGTCAGACTGTCAAAAAACTGTCACTGCGCGGTGGCGATTTGTCCTCCCCACGATCCGGTTTCACCGATAATTCGGAAAGAACGGCCGTTTTTGAGTACGGATTCTTCGACTCGCTTGCGCTCGCTCAGAATGACACGAGGATCGGCTATTTCTTTGACACGCTGACAAATTTATAATTTATAATTTGTAATTTGTAATTATGAATTCTCTCCTTCCTCCTCGTTCGGAATATCGAGGCTGTTGATCAGCTCCAGCAGATGTGCGCCGTAGGTGATGGAGTCGTCGAGCGCCCACTGCAGCTCGGGGGTGTAACGCAGGCTCAGCGCCTGACCGAGGCCGCGGCGCAGGTAGCCGGAGGCGGAGCGCAAGCCCTTCATGGCGTCGGCGGCGCGTTCTTCCTGCAAAAAGCTGACGTAGACCTTCGCCCAACGCAGATCGGGCGTCGTTTCGACGCGGGTGACGGAGATCATGCAGTCTTGTACGCGCGGATCTTTGACGGTGCGCAGAAGGTCGCTCAGCTCGCGACGGATCTCCTGATTGATGGATGTGATTCGTTTGGATGACATGGCTATCCTCCTTGAAAAATACGGGAAAAAGGCCGCACCGCAGCGGCGGTGCGGCCTTTGGCTTATCGCTTGACTTCCTGCATGACGAAGCATTCGAAAATGTCGCCCTCGCGCAGGTCGTTGAAATTCTTGATGCTCATGCCGCACTCGTAGCCGGCGGAAACTTCCTTGACGGCGTCTTTGAAACGCTGCAGGGAGCCGACCTCGCCCTCGTGGATGACGATATTGTCGCGCAGGACGCGCACGAGCGCGTCGCGGGTGATCTTGCCGTCTTTGACCATGCAGCCGCAGACCATGCCGACGGCGCTGACTTTGTACGTCAGGCGCACTTCCGCGTGGCCGATGACGGCCTCCTCGTACTTCGGCGCGAGCATACCCTTCATGGCCGACTCGATCTCGTCGATGGCGTCGTAAATGACGCGGTAGAAGCGCATATCGACCGCCGTGCGCTGCGCGCTGGCCTGCGCGCCCGCATCGGGACGCACGTTGAAGCCGACGATGATCGCGCCCGCGGTGGACGCGAGCAGAATGTCGCTTTCGTTGATCGCGCCGACGCCCGTGTGGATGACCTTGACGCGCACTTCCTCGTTGGAAATTTTCTCCAGAGAGGACTTGACGGCCTCGGCGGAGCCCTGCACGTCGGCCTTGACGATGAGCGACAGCTCCTTCATCTCGCCCTCCTGCATACGCGCGAAGAGGTTATCGAGCGTGACCTTGCTCATGGCGTTGGCGGCGGCGTCCTTGATGGCCTGCTTGCGCTGCTCGACCAGTTCGCGCGCCATGCGCTCGTCCGTGACGGCGTTGAACTCGTCGCCGGGCGTGGGAACTTCGGCAAGACCCGTGATCTCCACGGGGATGGACGGACCTGCGGTCTTGACGCTGCGGCCTTTATCGTTGGTCATCACACGCACACGGCCGACCGCCGTGCCCGCGATGACGATATCGCCCTGATTGAGCGTGCCGTTTTGCACGAGAAGCGTCGCGATCGGGCCGCGCGTCTTGTCCAGACGCGCCTCGATGACCGTGCCCTTGGCGCGGCGATTGGGGTTGGCCTTCAGCTCCTGCACCTCGGCGGTCAGCAGCACCATTTCCAGCAGGTCGTTCAGTCCCATGCCGGTCTTGGCGGAGATGGGCACGATGATCGTGTCGCCGCCCCATTCCTCGGGGATCAGCTCGTACTTGGTCAGCTGCTCTTTGATCTTCTCGGGGTTGGCGGTGGGCTTGTCCATTTTGTTGATGGCGACGATGATCGGGACGTTCGCCGCCTTGGCGTGGTTGATCGACTCGACCGTCTGCGGCATGATGCCGTCGTCGGCGGCGACGACCAAAATGGCGATATCCGTCGACTTGGCGCCGCGCGCACGCATGGATGTGAACGCCGCGTGGCCGGGCGTATCGAGGAAGGTGATCATCTGGCCGTTCACATCGACGGTGTATGCGCCGATGTGCTGCGTGATGCCGCCGGCCTCCCCGGCGGTGACGGAGGTTTTGCGGATGGCGTCGAGCGTGGAGGTCTTGCCGTGGTCGACGTGTCCCATGACGACGACGACGGGGGCGCGGGTGAGCAGCTCTTCGGCGGTGTCCTTGTGCTCCTCGATGAGGCGCTCTTCGATGGTGACGGTGATCTCGCGCTCGACCTTGCAGCCCATTTCCGTGGCGACGTACTCGGCGGTGTCGAAATCGATGGTCTGGTTGATGGCGGCCATGACGCCGTTTTTCATCAGGCACTTGATGACCTCGGTGGCGGTCTTTTTCATGCGCGAGGCCAGCTCGCTGACGGTGATCTCCTCGGGGATCTTGACGGTGACGGGCGCCTTGCGGGCGACTTCCATCTGCAGGCGGCGCAGCTTTTCCTGCTCTTCGTTGCGGGACTTGTTGCCCTTGAAATTGTTATTTTTCTGCTTTTGCTGCTGCTGACCCTTTTTGCCGCCGATGCGCTGCTTGCCGCCCTGATAATTTTGCACCTTCTCGGATACGAGATTATCGACATCGGCAAAACGGTTGGCATTGACCTGCACGGCGGAAGTATCCACCACGCGGCGCTCGCGCTTGCGCTCGGGCTGCGCGGGACGGGCGGCCTTTTCTTCGGCCTTGGGCGCAGACTGCTGCGCGGCGGGCTTGCCGGCGGCGGGCTTTTTCTGCTCACCCTTGGCGGACGCGGCTTTGGGCTGCTCCTTAGGCTGCTCCTTGGACGCTTTGGCTTCCTTGGCGGCTTCGGGCGCGGGCTGCTCCTTGGGCTTGACGTCAAAGACCTGAGAAATGTCTTTGATCTGGTTGTTGCGGGTGATGTGCTCGAACACGGCGTTCAGCTCCTGCGGATTGAGCACCTGCGTATAGGACTTGGGTTTTTCGTAATACTTTCCGACGATCTCGGAAATATCTTTGGGGGCGAGGCCGAAATCGGCCGCTACTTCCTTTACTCGATACTTCGGTTGAATACTCATCTATAAACGCACCTCCAAAATGATAATTGCTGTGGGATCTATCAAAAACAGTTCGTCAAAATGCATCCGCGGCAAAAGCCGCTTTTGACGCGCTGCGCAATACTATTTTTTCCCCGTGCGGACATTTTTGCGATGCTGCTTGGCCTCGGCTTTGCGCTTTTGCGCCTTCTGCGCACGCTGCGACAGCAGCTCGACTGCGGCGGCGGGCGGCTCCGGCAGGGCGCTCACCAGCGCCAGTGCCATGGAAACGTCCGTCACGGCGGCAACGGCGAGCGACTCGCGGCCGACGGCGGCGCCCATTTCGTCCTTATCGTAGGGCATACGGATGCACTGCTGCTGCGTGCCTGCGGCGAAGCTCAGGCTCCTGCGCCATGTATGGTCGGAAGCGTCGCTCGCGACCAAGATCGCGTAGGCTTTTCCCGCGCGGGAGGCGCCGCCGACGGGCTCTTCACCGAGCTCGGCAAGGCCGGCCTTTCTGGCCAGCGCCAAATATTGCAATGCTTTATCCATGCGCGATCTCCTTTTCCAAACGCTCGTAGACCTCCGCGCCGATGCCGACCTCGAGCGCGCGCTCGAGCGATTTGGCGCGCTGCGCCTTCTTCAGACATTCGGCCTTCGGACACAGATATGCGCCGCGGCCGGCGGCTTTTCCGGAAAAATCGAGGC
Organism: uncultured Oscillospiraceae bacterium; assembly: GCA_964408545.1. Taxonomy (GTDB): domain Bacteria; phylum Bacillota; class Clostridia; order Oscillospirales; family Oscillospiraceae; genus Faecousia. Next base: position 21,741 of record CAYOZT010000020.1, read on the forward strand.
TGACCGTCCCGTCCGGAGCGCGGACGATGCGGATCAGATCTCGTTTATCCATCCGCTCGCGACAGCCCATACACTGCCGTTGGGGTATTTTTTTCTGCATACGATTTGCCTCCTATGCGTTTGCTGCGGTGCAGAGAATGTCCGTTCGGGATGTCGCCGAGCGAGGTTATTCCTCCGACTTTTCGGCCTGCGAGGCGGGCTTGATGTCGATCTTATATCCCGTCAGGCGGGCGGCGAGGCGGGCGTTCTGACCCTCTCTGCCGATGGCGAGCGACAGCTGATCGTCCGGCACGAGCACTCTGCACATTTTCTGACCCGATACGACCTCGACGCTGACGACGTCCGCGGGGCTGAGCGCCGCCTTGACGTATTCGCAGGGATCTTCCGACCAGACGACGATGTCGATCTTCTCGCCGCGCAGCTCCTCGACGACGGCGTTGACACGGCCGCCTCTCGGGCCGACGCAGGCGCCGACGGGATCGAGCCCCTCGACGGTGGAGCGCACGGCCATCTTGGTACGCGAGCCGGCCTCGCGGGCAATGTTGCGGATCTCGACCTGCCCGTCCGCGATCTCGGGCGTTTCCAGCTCGAACAGGCGGCGCACCACGTTCGGATGCGTGCGCGAAACGCACACCAGCGGCCCTCTCGTTGCCTGACGCACCTCGAGCACGTACACACGGATGAGGCTGCCCTCTTCGTAGCTTTCGCCCGGGATCTGCTCGGACGGGCGCAGCACGGCGTCGGACACGGTGCTGCCGTTGCCGATATGCACGAAAACGTTTCCGTTGGGATCTTTGCGCAGCACCGTAGCGGTCAAAAGCTCCTGCGCCTTGTCGGCGTAGCTTTCGTAGGCCATGCCGCGCTCGGCCTCACGGATGCCCTGAATGACGACCTGCTTGGCCGTCTGCGCGGCGATGCGGCCGAATTTTGCCACATCCACGGGGATCTGCACGCTTTCGCCCACACGCGCGTCGGGATCGTAGTTGCGTGCGCTGTCGAGCGTGATCTCCAGCGCCACATCCTCGACCTGCTCGACGACCGTCTTGACCAAGTGCATGGAAAGACCCTTTTCCGACAAGTCTACGATGACGTTTTCCGCGGGAACGTCGCGGTGATCTTCTCTGTCTTTACGGTAGGCGTTGGTCAGCGCCTGCTTCAGCCGCTCCACCATGTACTCGACGGGGATGCCCTTGAGCTTCTCCAAGTCCTTCAGGCTGGCAAAAATCTCTGCGCCGATATCCACCTTGGGTGCTTCGGCGGTCTTTTTTCTTCTGGTCTGTGCCATTGTCTTCCTCCTGTATTGTGGATCAAAAATCTACGCGCAGGCGCACCAGCGCGACCTCGGAACGCTCCAAGGTGACGGTTTCGCCCGCATATTCTACGCTCACGCGGCCGTCTTCATAGCCGCGCAGGATACCGGGGATCTCTTTCGTGCCGTTTCGCGGACGATAGAGTTTGACGAGAACGTCGCTTCCGAGGAATTTTTCAAAATCGGAAGGACGCTTGAGCGCGCGCTCGATGCCTGCGGAGCAGACCTCGAAGCAGTAGCTCTCGGGGATGGGATCGGCCTCGTCCAGCAGCGGATCGGCCGCACGCGAGACAGCCTCGCAGTCGGCGATGTCGACGCCACCGTCTTTGTCGATGTACAGCCGCAGGAAGCGGCGGTCGCCTTCGCGCACATACTCGACGTCCCACAGCGAGCAGCCGTTTGCCTCCACGACCGGCTGCAGGAGCGCCTGAACGATCTCGGTGATCTTCATATTTTCGCACCTTCTTGTAAAAGTCTTAGAAAAAAGAGAGGGGAAGAACCCCTCTCTTTCGTATTACATACGCCAGATTGTCTGTATTATAGCACCGTAGCGATCAATTTGCAAGGCTTTTTTCAAATTTTTTCGGAAAATTTTTCTCCCGCGCGAAAAAACCGCAAATTTGTCATTTCGAGCGAGCGGAATGTGGTATAATAATTTTGGACAACTCATGAAATGACAAAAAAG
>CAYOZT010000021.1:0-22684 GCA_964408545.1 uncultured Oscillospiraceae bacterium
CATTTCATGAGTTGTCCAAAATTATTATACCACATTCGCTCGCTCAGGATGACATATTGTTACATTTTACCGTTCGTCCGACCGCTCAATTATCGTACGGGGGCGGCGGGGACGTGTCAGCGCCCTACCGTGCATCGCCGTGGGGTCGGCGAGCGGGACGCCGAGGGCGTCGTCCCCTACGGCGCGTATCGTGCAATCGTCGAACGGGGCGGCGGTTCTTAGCGGGGCGTAGTTCAACAAATGTTGAAGTTGAGTTGAAGTTGAGTTGCATCTGGGCGGCTATACTGTGGAAAAATGGCGAAATTTGGGGTAGAGAAGGAGAGGATTCCGATGATCACCATAGACGGTAAGCGTTTTGCCGAAATGCTCGAAAGCGGCACGGCCGCTTTGGCGTCGAATGAAGCGCAGCTCAATGCGCTGAATGTTTTTCCCGTGTCCGACGGCGACACGGGCTCGAATATGCTGCGCACCATGGAAGGCGGCATCGCGCGGGTACGGTCGCAGCCGCTCGACGCGCTGGACGCCTCGGCTGCCGCGCTCGCGCAGGGGATGTTTCTGGCCGCGCGCGGAAACTCGGGCGTGATCTTATCGCAAATTTTTGCGGGTATTGCGCAGGGGCTGCAGGGCTTGCAATGCGCCAACGCCGCGCAGCTCGCACGCGCTTACGAAATGGGCATTGAACGCGCTTATGCCGCTGTGCAGGAGCCCGTGGAGGGCACGATCCTGACCGTTTTTCGCGAAAGCGCGCGTTACGCGGGCGGAAAAATCGGCGAAAACGCGAGCGTGGAAAGTTTTTATCGGCTGCATCTCGAGCAGGCGCAGCGCTCCCTGCAGCAGACGCCGCAGCTGCTGCACGTGCTGAAGGAGGCCGATGTGGTCGACTCGGGTGCGGCGGGCTATGTGTGCATCGTCGAGGGAATGTACGCCGCGCTGACGGGCAAGGCGCTTTCCTACCATGAAAGCGCACCTGCGCACGCCGATGCGCCGCAGCTTGACCGCTTCACGCGCGACAGCCGTATGGAATTCGGCTACTGCACGGAGTTCTTGCTGCGATTGATGAGCGCGAAGGTCGATCCCGACCGCTTCCCGACGCAGACGATCCTCGATGATCTGAAGAAACTCGGCGGCGAGAGCATCGTCGCCGATCGGCAGGGGGACATCGTCAAGATCCACGTACATAGCATGATCCCGGGGCAGATTTTGACGCAAATGCAGCGTTACGGCGAATTTTTGACACTGAAGATCGAAAATATGGCACTCGGCCACAAGGAAACGATCCGCGGGACGAATACCGACGCACGCAAATTTTCGGTCGTGGCCGCCGCCTGCGGCGACGGCATCGAGGCACTGTTTCGCCGAATGGGCGCCGACCGCGTGATCGTGGGCGGACAGACGGTCAATCCCAGCGTGGAGGAATTCGTGCGCGCCTTTGACGAATGCACGGGGGAGGATATCCTCGTTTTGCCGAATCACAAGAACGTTTTCCTCGCCGCGCAGCAGGCGGCGAAGCGGTACGAGCGCGCCCGAGTCCATGTCATCGAGACGAAAAGTATGCTGCAGGGCTATGCGGCGCTTTCCGTCATCACGCCGGGCATCACGGATATTTCATCTCTCGTCGAGAGCGCGCAGCGTGCCGCGCGCAGCATTGCCGACGGCCGCGTGACACGCGCTGTGCGCGATGCGCAGACCGACGGCGTCTGCGTCCACTGCGGCGACTACCTCGCCTTCGGCGGCTCGGAGCTGCTCGCGACTGCGGACGATGCGCAAGAGGCGGCTTTGCGGCTTTTGGAAAAACTCGACGCCGACATGGGGGAGATCATCACCGTCTTTGCGGGGCGCCATATCGACGACGAACGCCGCGCGGCGTTCACGCGTTCGCTCGAAACGCGATACCCGCAGCACGAGATCGTGGTTTATGAAGGCGGTCAGGAAGTTTACGACTATCTGATCGGCGTGGAATGAGGGATTTATTATGACCAAGATCGTTATCGATACCCAAGGCGGCGACCGCGGAGCGCAGACGATGGTACACGGCGCCGCACTGGCACTGGAGGAATTCGAGCAGCTTTGCGTGCTGCTCGTGGGCGACGAAGATTTTCTTTCGGCACAGGTCGCCGAACAGAAAATGCCGCCGCAGCGCGTGCAGATCGTCCATGCGCCCGCGCAGATCACCAATTTTGACGACCCGTCCGACGCATTGTTTCACAAACGCGACTCGTCCATGCTGACGGCGCTGCGCGTTCTCGGTGAGCGCGAAGACCTGACGGGACTGCTCAGCGCGGGAAATACGGGCGTGCTGCTGACGGGCGCAATGCGCTATCTTCCGCTTGAGCAGCGGGTGCGCCCCGCACTGGCGGCGGTGCTGCCCGCGCAGGACGGGTCGTTTACCTGCCTCGTCGACACGGGCGCGACCATCGACTGTACCGCGCCGATGCTGCAGCATTTTGCGCATCTCGGCTCGGCATTCATGCGCGATATGTACGCGCTCGAGCGCCCGAAAGTGGGACTGCTGTCCAACGGCGCGGAGTCGTCGAAGGGCAATCGGTTGGTAAAAGAGACCTATCCGCTGCTGGCGGCGGATGAAAGCTTGCATTTCGTCGGCAATATCGAGGGAAATGTGGCGCTTTCGGGCGCGTGCGACGTGCTGGTGTGCGACGGCTTCGCGGGCAATCAGGTGCTCAAGGTCACGGAGGGCACCGCCGCGCGCATGATCGGCGACATCGTGCGCTATGCCAAGCGCGAGAAAAGCGACGAGATCATGGCCTTGGCTGCCCACCTGATGCGGATCTACGACATCGGCTCGCTCGGCGGCGGCTATATCCTCGGCGTATCCAAGCCCGTCATCAAACTGCGCGGCAACGCGGGCGAAAACGCCGTGGTCAATACCTGTCGAATGCTGCTGAATATGGCGCAAAACCGCGCCATGTTCGACCGCGAGAAGAATAAACTTTGATCGGGGGAAGCGATTATGGGAAAAATCAAGATCATGTGCACGTCTACCGGCTGCATCGATTATGCGCCGCAGCGCTATCGCGAAATGGACATCGAGATCATCCGTATCCATGTCTTTTTGGAGGGCAAGGAGTACAAAGAGGGATTAGACCTTGACCCCGTGTGGTTCTATCGCCGCCTCGAGACCATCGACGATCCCAAAAATCATCTGCCGCACACGGGTATGCCCGACACGCAGGATATTCGTGCGGCCTTCGACAAGGCCGTTGCGGACGGCTATGACGAGGCGATGGTATTCGTCCTCTCGTCCGCGCTGGGCGGCACGTACAATAAGATCTGCCTCATCGCGCGCGAATACACCGAAAAGCTGAAGATCCATGTCATCGACACCAAGATCACCTGCTTCGGCGAAGGCCTGCTCGCCGTCAAGGCGGCGGAATTTGCACGGCAGGGGATGAGCTCGGAGCAGATCTTGCGCGAGATCCGCTGGATGATGCAGCGGCAGGTCTTCATCGGCGTGGACGGTAAACTCGACTACCTCATCTATAACGGCAGACTCAAGGGCGGCAAGGCTTTTATGGGGCAAATGCTCAACATCTGCCCCGTGGTGCATTTCTCGCACGAGGGCGAGATCGTTCCGCTCGAGAGCGTGCGCACGCCGAAAAAGGCACTTGCGCGAACCTGCGAACTGCTGCGGGAGATCCTCGGCGATCGCGACCCGAGCGACTATCTGCTGTGGCACGTGTATACGGGCCCCTCGCTATTGGAAACGCTCAAGGAAACGGAAGGACGCTACGGCATCCGAACCAACCACGAGGCAGTCATCATGTCGCCCGTCAGCGGTGCGCACAACGGCCCGTGGCTGGCGGGCTACGGCCTCGCCTTCCTGCGTCGCCCCGACGAGCCGTTGGAGAATGCGCTATGATCGAGATCAGGCAGGTCAAAACGGCGGCGCAGGTGCGGCAATTCCTGCGTTTTCCGCTGCGGCTGTATCGCGACTGCGCGCAGTTCGTCCCACCGCTGTACGCCGATGAAAAAAAGCTCGTGCGTTCGGGCGGCTGCACGGAAAATGCCGACGCGGTGTTTTTCCTTGCTCTGCGCGACGGAAAAACGGTCGGACGCATACAGGGCATCATCGAAAAACGGTATAACCGCGTCCGCGATGTTGCGCAGGCGCGTTTCACGCGCTTTGACTGCATCGACGACATCGCCGTTGCGCGAGCGCTGTTCGACGCCGTGGAGCACTGGGCGGCGCAAAAGGGGATGGACGAGCTCGTCGGTCCGCTGGGCTACAACGATCTTGACCGCGAGGGCCTTTTGATCGAGGGCTTTTCGGAGGAGCAGACCTTTGAAGAGCAGTACAACTATCCGTATTATGCCGTTCTTCTGGAACGACTCGGCTTTCAAAAGGACGCAGATTGGCTCGAATATGAGCTGAAAAGTCCTGCGCAGCGCAGCGAGATGCTTTCGCGCGTGGCCGCGCGGACGATGCAGCTGCATCGGCTGCACATCGCCTCGACGGAGCTCCCGAAACGGCAGTACATCGAAAAATATCGCGACGGTTTTTTCCGGTGCCTCGATATCTGCTATCGCGATCTGTACGGCACGGTCGAGCTCAGCCGCGAGGCGCAGGACGAGCTGATCGAGCAGTTCATGCTCATCGTCAACAAAGAGTATGCGCTCTTCGTCTGCGACGAGCAGGACAATGTGGTCGCCTTTGGCTTGTGCTTCCCGGGGATCGGCAACACCCTCAAAAAAAGCGGCGGCCGTCTGACGCCGCCGACGCTGCTGCGCGTGCTGCGCACGGTCCGCGCACCGCAGACCATCGATCTGGGCTTGGTGGCGGTACTGCCGCAGTATCGGAACGCGGGCATCAATGCGGTCATTTTGGATGCGCTGCTGGACATCCTCGAAAAAGGACAGGTCAAAAAATGCGAGACCAATCTCAACTTGGAGGACAATACCGCCGTTCAGGCACAGTGGAAATATTTTGACGCGCGGCAGCACAAGCGTCGCCGCAGTTTCAGAAAGAAAATCGGGGGATAACACATGATCGAACAGTTGAAAACGATCCTGACACGCGTCCTGCCGCAGGTCGATATGTCCGCGGTGACGCGCGAAACGCGCCTTGTCGATGATCTCGGATTTGACTCGCTTGCCATGATGATGCTTGCGATGGAGATCGAGGACGCCTTCTCGTTCCAATTCGAGGAATTTGTCAAATTCGACACCGTCGGTGACGTGTGCGATTATTTGGAACAAAAATGAGCGATATTCGGCGCAAAAAAACGGTGAAGTATCTTCGCGGATACCTCACCGTTTTTGTTTATACTTCCATGATAACGGGCAGGATCATGGGATTGCGTTTGGTGTGCTTGTACAGATAGCCGCTGAGATCGTTTTTGATGGCGGACTTGATGGCACTGCGATCGCGCACACGCTTGCGGCCGCAGCGATCGATGGCCTCGAGCGCAACGTTGCGCAGCTCCTCCATCAGCTCGTCCGACTCCTTGACGTAAATGAAGCCGCGCGTGATGATATCGGGGCCGGTGATGATACCGCCATCCTCGCTGCTGATATTGACGCAGACGACGATCATGCCGTCCTCGGCCAGATGCTTGCGGTCGCGCAGCACGACGCTGCCGACATCGCCGACGCCCGTACCGTCGACCAGCACGATGCCCGACGGGACGGAGGCACCGAGTTTTGCGGTCTTGCCGGACAGCTCGATGGTCGTGCCGACCTCGCCGAGGATGATATTCTTCGCGTGCATACCCATGGATGCGGCCAGCTTGGCGTGGATCTGCAGATGGCGCTGCTCACCGTGCACGGGGATGAAGAACTTGGGCTTGATCAATCCGTGCACGATCTTCAGCTCCTCCTGACAGGCGTGTCCCGATACGTGCAGACCCTCGCTTTTGTCGTAGATGACCTCCGCACCCTTGCGGTAGAGCGCGTTGATGATCTTGGAAACGGCCTTTTCGTTGCCGGGGATGGCGGAGGCGGAGATGATGATGCGGTCGCCCGCGACGATGTCGACCTGACGGTGCGTATTGAAGGCCATGCGATGCAGCGCGGACATATTTTCGCCCTGCGAGCCGGTCGAAACGATGACGACCTTGTTTTTCGGAAGGCTCTTGATGTTCGCAAGGTCGACGATGGTGTTCGACGGAACCTTCAGATAGCCCAATTCCTGCGCCACTTTCAGCATATTTTCCATGCTGCGCCCCGTGACGGCGACCTTACGGCCGTGACGGTGGGCGATGTTCAGCACCGACTGCAGACGGTGCATGTTGGAGGCGAAGGTAGTGATGATGATGCGCTGATCGCAGTTTTTGAACTGCCGATCGAGGCTTTCCGTGACGAGGTTTTCACTCGGCGTGTAGCCGGCGCGCTCGACGTTGGTCGAGTCGGCCAGCAGCGCAAGAACGCCCTCGTTTCCGAGTTGGCCGAGGCGCGCAAGATCCATCATGCCGTCGCCCGCGGTCGGATCAATCTTGAAATCGCCCGTCATCACGACAACGCCGATGGGGGTGTGGATGGCGAAGGCGACCGCGTCGGCGATGGAGTGGTTGACATGGATGAATTCGACCGTGAAGCAGCCGGCTTTAACCATGTCGCCGGGCTTGTGGGTGATGAGCTTGACTTTGTCGGCCAGACGGTGCTCTTCGAGTTTGAGACGGATCAGGCCGTTGGTCATCGCGGTGCCGTGGATGGGGCAATTGATCTGCTGCATACAGTAGGGGATGGAGCCGATGTGATCTTCGTGCCCGTGCGTGATGAACATTCCGCGCAACTTGCGCTTGTTCTGAACCAAATAGGAAAAATCGGGGATCACAAGGTCAACACCGTACATATCCTCCTCGGGAAAGCCCAGACCGCAGTCAACGACGATCATGTCCTTCCCGTATTCGAGCACCGTGATGTTTTTGCCGATCTCGTCCAGACCGCCAAGGGGGATGATTTTTAATTTTTCTGCCAAAAATATACTCCTTTCAAAAGAAAAAATGCCGGATAAGCATAACAAGCAGGCAACCGTTTGCCCGCAACTCGACCCCGTATCGCCGAGAAAACGGAAAAACGCCTGCAATTTTTGTGATTTTCGGATTTCCCAAAGGGAAAAGCTTGCCCGAGTCTGCCCACTCGGCGCACACTTATTTTATTATAGCACAAAAAATCCGAAATGTATACAACTTTTTTTCGACGCAATTTCGAAGCAAAATGAAAGAAAAGCAGTTGCCAAGTTTGTCATTGTTTGCTATAATGGTAGCGTATCGCAATATCATGGCTGATTATTTGTTTCGGAGGCGAATACGATGGATAAAAAGACACGAAAACTGTTCCAACCGGGGTATAGCTGGTGCTTTGCCCTGATGGCCGCCTTCTGCGTGACGGCGGTGCTGATGCGCAACTTCTATCTGGCGATCGTCGGCTTTGCACTGACGCTCACGATGTCCGTCATCTATGCGTTGGCACGAAAAAGCCGCCGCAAGCACATTCAGGCGTTTCTGCAGGAGACTTTCCAAACGGCCGATTTTTCCGCGAAGGGAACGGAAAATCCGCTGCCGATGGTGCTCATCCGCCTCGGAGACGGCGGCGTCGTATGGGCGAGCGAACGCTTCGTGCGCGTTACGGGCTACAGCGAAAGTCTGCCCGAGCAGAGCATTGAAAAACTGCTGCCCGGCATCGGCCTCGACTGGCTGACGACGGGAAAAACGGAATATCCTTACGATATCGCACTCGGTAGCCGCCGCTACCGCATCTACGGTGCGCTGCTGCACCCGCAGGAGCACGACGGCGTGCTGCTGGGGATGCTGTACCTGAGCGATATGACCGAAATGTATCAGATCCGCGACGAATATATCCGTTCGCGTCCCGTGGTCGCCATCGTGTTGGTGGACAACTACGAGGAGCTGACCATGAACCTGTCCGAGAGCGCCATCTCCACCATGGACGCCGATATCAACACGGCCATCACAACATGGGTGGAGGGCTATCACGGTCTGCTGCGCAAGCTCGAGCGCAACCGCTATCTGCTCGTGTTCGAAAAGCGCAATCTCGACCACGCCATCAATAACAAATTCCCCGTTCTGGAGGATGTGCACGCCATCGTCAATCCCACGGGCTTGGCCGCCTCCATCTCCGTCGGTCTGGGCGTGGACGGCACGGATTTTGAAGAAAGCTACAATTTTGCCTCCCTTTCCATCGAAATGGCACTCAGCCGCGGCGGAGATCAGGCGGTCATCAAGGATCGACTGGATTTCAAGTTCTTCGGCGGCCGCGCCAAGGAGGCCGACCACCGCAGCAAGGTGCGCTCGCGTGTGACCGCGAATTCCCTGCTCGAGCTTATCGGCAGCAGCTCACAGGTGTTCATCATGGGACACAAGAATGCCGACCTCGACGCCGTCGGCGCGGCAATGGGCATTGCCTGCCTCTGCCGCAAGAAAAACAAGAGATTTTATATCGTCATCGATTCGGAAAACAATTCCGCCAAGCAGTTGCTGGCGCAGATCGTGCAGGTGAACGAATACGCCAATGCCTTCATCGGCGGCGAGGATGCGCTTTTGCAGGCGGATAACCGCAGCACGCTGGTCGTGGTGGATACCAACCGCCCCGATCAGGTCGAATGCCCCCCGCTGCTCGAGGCGATGAGCCGCGTTTGCGTCATCGACCACCATCGTCGCGCGGCAGAATATATCGATCCCGTCGTCGTCAATCTGCACGAGCCGTATGCCTCCTCCGCCTCGGAGCTGGTGACGGAGCTGCTGCAATACGCCGTCGACAAGCAGGATGTTTTGCCCATTGAGGTCAAGAGCCTGATGGCGGGCATTTTCCTCGACACGAAGAATTTCAACGTCCGCACGGGTGAAAGAACCTTCGAGGCGGCCGCCGTGCTCAAACGCATGGGCGCGGACACGGTGGAGGTCAAAAAACTGCTGCAAAACGACTTCCAAGAAACCATGGCCAAGTACCAGATCATCAAATCCGCCCGCCTTTACCGCAAGGAGATCGCCGTCGCCGCGCTCACCACGGGCACGACGCGCGCGCTGGCCGCGCAGGCTGCGGACGAAATGCTCAATATTTCCGGCATCACCTGCTCGTTCGTGCTGTATCCGGACGGCGATAAGGTCTATGTTTCCGCACGCAGCATCGGAGATGCCAATGTTCAAATGATCCTCGAGCCGCTCGGCGGCGGCGGCAACACCGCCACGGCGGGCGCGCAGATCGAGGGAATGACCGTTGCGGAGGTCGTCACGGCGCTGACCGCCTCCATCGAAAAATTCTACGAAAGCTAAGGAGATATCGCTATGAAAGTTATTTTGTTGCAGGATGTGAAGGGCAAAGGCAAGAAAGGCCAGATGCTCGAGGTGTCCGACGGCTACGCCAGAAACTATATGCTGCCGCGTAAGATCGCCATCGAGGCGACGACCGACGCGGTCAACACCATGCGCATGAACGACAAGGCGACCGCCGAGCGCATCGCCCGCGAAAAAGCCGAGGCGCTCGAAACGGCGAACAAGCTGCGCGCGCTGACACTGACCGTCGTCTGCAGAGGCGGCGGCGCGGGAAGACTTTTCGGCTCCGTGACCAATCAGGAGATCGCCGATGCGCTCGAAAAGAACAGCGGTATCAAGCTCGACAAGCGCAAGATCGTCATTTCCGATACCATCAAATCCGTCGGTACCTATACCGTCACCTGCAAGCTCGGCTACGAGATCAGCGCGCCTCTGACGGTCAAGATCGAGGAGGCATAAGTGAGGACGGAAAAATCCTGCGGAGCGATCATCTTTACCCGAAAAAAAGGGCAGATACGCTACTGCGTGATCCGTCAGACCAACGGCGACTACGGCTTTCCCAAAGGACATATGGAAGAAGGGGAGACGGAGCGGGAAACGGCTCTGCGGGAGGTTTTCGAAGAAGTCGGCCTGCGCGTGACGCTGCTCGACGGTTTTCGCGAGGAACTGCAGTATCCTCTGACACACAGACCGGGCAGTCGTAAGCAGGTGGTGTATTTTCTCGGGGAGTTTTCGGAGCAGACGCCCGTCTGCCAGCCGAAAGAGGTGCTTTTTGCCGGCCTGATGAGCTGTGAACAGGCAATGGACACGCTGAGCTTTCCCGACCTGCAGCAGATACTGCGCAAAGCGAACGCCTTCCTGCGTGCCAAACATTAGAAAAACAGAGGGGAATCAGCATGGATGAATTACTGACGCGGCAGGTACCGCAATCGCCCGAGGCGGAGCAGTCCGTTCTCGGCTCCATACTCATCGACAGCCGCTGCGTAGCCGATGTGATCGGCCTGCTCAAGCCGGAGGATTTTTACCTGCAGCAGAACAGAGAGATATACGAAGCCATCTACACCATGTTCAACTATTCCCAGACCATCGATCCGGTCACGGTTTTGGACAAAATGCGCGAGCTGGGCGTATATCACGACAATTCCCGTGATTATATCATGCAGCTGATGGAGATCACGCCGACGGCGGCAAATGTCGTGCGTTACGCGTTGATCGTGCGCGATAAAGCCATGCTGCGCGGCTTGGCACAGGCCGCGACCGATATTTCCGAGACCGTGCAGGCGCAGTTGGGAACGCCCGCGGAAATGCTCGAAGCCGCCGAAAAAAAGATATACGCCCTGCGTAAGGGCGAACGCGGCGACTCGCTCGAGCATATCGGCACGGTGCTGCACAAGCTGTTCGACCGCCTGACGGAGCTGAGTCAATCCGACTCCGCCATCCCGGGCCTTTCGACCGGTATGCGTGACCTCGATATGAAGATCAACGGATTAAATCAGTCGGATCTTCTGCTGATCGCGGCGCGTCCTGCCATGGGTAAATCCGCTTTCGCGCTGAATATCGGCGCGAATGTTGCCAAAAAATACAAAAAAACCGTGGCTATTTTCAGCCTTGAAATGTCGCGCGAGCAGCTCGCGATGCGCCTTCTGGCCAACGAAAGCTTCGTCGAGCTGCAAAAGCTTGCCACGGGTAAACTCTCCGAGGAGGAGTGGACGAAGCTGTGTATGGCCTCCGCGGCGCTGAGCCAGACCGATATCCGTATCGACGATAACCCTTCCGTTACCGTCGCCGATATCAACGCCAAATGCCGCCGCGTGGAAAATCTCGGACTGGTCATCATCGACTATCTGCAGCTGATGCAGGGCTCGGGCTACGGCAAGGGAAATTCCGACAACCGCGTCACTGTCGTCGGCGAGATCTCGCGCAGCCTGAAGATCATGGCAAAGGAACTCAATATCCCCGTCATCTGCCTGTCGCAGCTGTCCCGTGCGGTGGAAAGCCGCACGGATAAGCGCCCCATCTTGTCCGACCTGCGTGAATCGGGCGCCATCGAGCAGGACGCGGACTCTGTCATGTTCCTCTATCGTGACGAATACTACCACGAGGACACCGAGGACAAGGGCATCGCCGAATGCATCGTCGCCAAGAACCGCCACGGCGAGACGGGCACCGTCAAGCTGCAGTGGATCGGCCAGTATCAGGCCTTTACCGATCGGGAGTGGAAGCATGCTGAATGATTTGACGGCCTTCGTCCGCCGATACGATCTGATACACGCGGGCGACACGGTCGTTTGCGCCGTTTCCGGCGGCGCGGACTCGACGGCGCTGCTGTTCGCGCTGTATCTGCTGCGCGAACAGCTCGATTTTTCGCTGTCCGCGGCGCATTTCAACCACGGGCTGCGCGGCAAGGAGTCCGAGCGCGACGAGCGCTTCGTGCGCGCGCTTTGTGACCGTTACGATATCCCGCTGTTCGTCGGCAGGGGAGAGGTCAAGGGCGGCGAAAAGGGGCTCGAGGCTGCTGCCCGCGAGGCGCGCTACGCATTTTTCTCCGGTCTGCCCGGCGTTATCGCCACGGCGCACACCGCCGACGATAACGCCGAGACCGTCCTTTTGCATCTGCTGCGCGGCACGGGGCTGAAGGGCTTGGGCGGCATCGCCCCGCGAAACGGGCGGATCATCCGCCCCATGCTCACGATCACGCGCGCGCAGGTGCTGGCATTTTCGGACGAATACCACCTTTGTCATGTGCTCGACAGCTCGAACGAAACGGACGCTTTTTTGCGAAATCGCGTGCGGCACCACATCATGCCGCTGCTGCGCGCGGAAAATCCGAAAATTGCGGAAAACCTGTCCGCGACCGCGCTGTCCCTGCGTGACGATGAGACCTATTTGCAGCAGCGCTCGCGCGAATGCGCAAGCCTCCGGATCGATGCGCTTGCCGCCATGCCCACGGCGCTGCGCCGCCGCGTGATCGAAAATTTCCTCAAGGAAAACGGCGTGCGTGAGCCGCAGTCGCGGCACATCGTCGCCGTCGAAGAGTTGATCTTTTCACAAAGCCCTTCCGCTCGGGCGCATTTGCCTGCGGGCGTGTGCATCGAGCGCTGCTATGACAGCTTGCGCGTTGCGCCGAGCTGCGGCCTCGCCGAGCGGCCCATTTCCTGCCCGAGCGAAACGGTGCTCGAAACGCTCGGCCTGCGGCTCATTTGCCGCGAGGCGGACGAGATACGCAACGATCAAACGACGTTTACCGTGCAGCCGCAGGGACACATCGTCCTGCGCAGCCGCCGAACGGGGGACGAAATGCGCCTGCCCGGCGGCACGAGATCGCTGAAAAAACTCTTCATCGACCGCAAGATCCCCGCCTCCGAGCGCGACGCCATCCCGGTACTTTCCGATGCGCAGGGCGTGCTTGCGGTGCATTCGATCGGCGTCAACGCCGACCGCGCAGCAAATAAACTGCCTGCAGTGCAGTTGATTTTTGAAAAAATATAACATTTCGGAGGGACTGACCATGCACGAGGATATCGAGAGCATACTCATCACGACGGAGCAGATCCGTGACCGCGTTTCTGAGCTCGGCAGGGAGCTCAAGGCACAATACGCCGACAAGAATCCCGTTTTTATCGGGGTGCTCAAGGGCGTCGTTTTGTTCTACGCGGATATGATCCGCGCCTTTGACGCACCGTGCCAGACCGATTTTCTGTGGATCTCGTCCTACGAGGGAACGCAGTCTACCGGAAGCATCCGCGTGCGGCAGGATGTCAGTGCCAAACTCGAAGGGCGGCACGTGATCATCCTCGAGGACATTGTGGACACGGGACGGTCGCTTCGATTTGTCTGCGAGCATCTTCGTAGCATGGGCGTGGCGTCGCTGAAGGTCTGTACGCTGCTCGACAAGCCGCTCGGCCGCGCGAGCGATGTGCACTTCGAGCCGGATCTCGTCGGCTTTACCATCCCGAAGGCCTTCGTCGTCGGCTACGGACTCGATTATAACGAGCAATATCGCAACCTTCCCTATATCGGCATTTTGAAGCCCGAGATCTACAGCAAATAAGGAGAACGGCATTTTGAAAAAGCGAAGTATTCTTCCCATTTTATTTTATATCCTTCTTCTCGTCGTCGCGTTCATGCTCATCAGCAATTGGCTGTCCTCTTCCGAGCAGAGCGTGGCGTACTCCGAGGTCAAGCTTCTGTTCGAAAAGGAGCAGGTCAGGAGCTTTACGCTGTCGGAAGAGAAGATCGTACTGCAATTGTATGACAGCTATAACGGAGAAAAGAGCGTATCGGCCACCGTCGCGGGCAAGGATGCTTTCCTGCGCGAGATGGGCGAGTTGATCGCCACGCAGAGCGCGAGCGGTGTGCTGCAAAAATACAGCTTTACGCAGACGGAAAAGTCCTCGTATTACGACCTGATCCTGCCGCTGCTGATCGTCGGACTCGTGTTATTGCTGCTGTGGGGCTTTTTGGCAGGACGCGCCAATGCCGCCAACGATATGAGCCGGTTCGGCAAGGCGCGCACGCAGCTCGGCGTTCCCGCGGGGAAAAAAGTCACCTTTGACGACGTCGCGGGCGCGGACGAGGAAAAAGCGGAGCTTGCCGAGATCGTCGATTTTCTGCGCGATCCGAAAAAATACACGCAGATCGGCGCGCGCATCCCGCACGGACTGCTGCTCGTCGGCCCTCCCGGCACGGGTAAGACATTGCTTGCCAGAGCCGTCGCAGGCGAGGCGGATGTGCAGTTTTTGTCGCTCTCGGGCTCGGATTTTATGGAAATGTACGTCGGCGTCGGCGCCAGCCGCGTGCGAGATCTCTTTGCACAGGCCAAGCGTATTGCTCCCGCCATCATCTTCATCGATGAGATCGACGCGGTCGGCCGCAAGCGCGGCACGGGACTCGGCGGCGGTCATGACGAACGCGAGCAGACGCTCAATCAGCTGCTCGTGGAGATGGACGGTTTCGGCAGTACCGAAGGCGTGATCGTCCTCGCGGCGACGAACCGCGCGGATATTCTCGACCCTGCGCTGCTGCGCCCGGGACGCTTTGATCGACAGATCTATGTCGGTCGTCCCGATGTCAAGGGCAGACTCGATATTTTGAAAGTGCACGCGAAGGACAAGCGCCTCGACGAGCAGGTCGATCTCAAGGCCGTCGCACGGGCAACTTCCGGCTTCACGGGCGCGGATCTGAGCAATCTGCTCAACGAGGCGGCGATCATGGCGGCACGCGACGATCGTCAGGCACTGTCCATGGCCGATATCAACGAGGCCGTGATGAAGATCACCGCCGGCCCTGCCAAGCGCAGCCACCTGCCGCAGCGGCAGGATCTCAAAGCGACCGCCATCCATGAGGCGGGGCACGCCGTGGCGATGTACCGCTTGCCGACTTCGGGCGGCGTGCAACACATTACGATCATCCCGCGCGGCCGCTCTCTCGGCTCGACGTGGACGACGCCGCGCGACGATACCGCCAACATGACGCGCAACGAGATGTACGAGCAGATCGTCGGTCTGCTCGGCGGACGCGTGGCGGAGGCACTGTTCGTCGGCGACATTTCCGTCGGTGCATCCAATGATATCGACCGCGCCAGTAAGCTCGCGCGGGACATGGTCGCGCGCTACGGTATGTGCGAAAAGCTCGGCACGGTGTCCTATCTGAACGACGAGGAACTTTTCATCGGACGCGATTATCAGCACACCAAGAGCTATTCCGAAAAGGTTGCCGCGACCATCGACGATGAGGTCAAGACGCTGATGGACAAGGCTTACGAGCATTGCAGACAGCTGCTGAGCGACAATAGCGAGCCGCTGCAAAGGGTCGTGGACTTCCTGCTCGAAAACGAGTCCATGACCGGTGCGCAATTCGCGGCCTGCATGGAAAACCGTCCTATCCCCGCCGCATCCTCCACCGCCCTCACGGACGAAAAAGCGTAATATTTTTATAAAAATTTGGGGTCAGGCGATGCGCCTGACCCCAAAAGTTACCATAGCAAATTTGCGTTTTTCTTACTTCAGCGCTTCCTCGACGGCAACGGCGACGCTCACGGTCATGCCGACCATGGGGTTGTTGCCCGCACCCAAGAAGCCCATCATTTCCACGTGGGCGGGAACGGAGGAGGAACCTGCGAACTGCGCGTCGGAGTGCATACGTCCCATGGTGTCGGTCATGCCGTAGGAAGCGGGGCCGGCGGCCATGTTATCGGGGTGCAGCGTGCGTCCCGTGCCGCCGCCGGAGGCGACGGAGAAGTACTTCTTGCCCTGCTCGATGCACTCTTTCTTGTAGGTGCCGGCGACGGGGTGCTGGAAGCGGGTGGGGTTGGTGGAGTTGCCGGTGATGGACACGTCCACGCCCTCGTAGTGCATGATGGCAACGCCCTCGCGCACGTCGTCGCAGCCGTAGCAGTTGACGGCGGCACGCTCGCCCTTGGAGTAGGCGATGCGGTCGACGACGGTCAGTTCGCCCGTGTAGTAATCAAACTTGGTCTGCACATAGGTGAAGCCGTTGATGCGGGAGATGATCTGCGCGGCGTCCTTGCCCAGACCGTTGAGGATGACGCGCAACGGCTCCTTACGCGCCTTGTTGGCGCTGCGGGCGATACCGATGGCGCCTTCGGCGGCGGCGAAGGATTCGTGACCTGCGAGGAACGCGAAGCACTTGGTCTCGTCACGCAGCAGCATGGCGCCCAGATTGCCGTGTCCCAAGCCGACTTTGCGATCTTCGGCGACGGAGCCGGGGATGCAGAACGACTGCAATCCGATGCCGATGGCCTCGGCGGCCTCGGCGGCGTTGGCGACTTTCTTTTGGATGGCGATGGCGGCACCGACGCAGTATGCCCATGCTACGTCTTCAAAGCAGATGGGTTGCAGGCTCTTGACGATCTCGTACGGATCGAAGCCCTTGGCAACGCAGATCTCGCGGCACTGCTCGACGGAGTTTAGACCGTACTGCGCGAGGACAGCGTTGATTTTGTCAATTTTTCTTTCGTAACCTTCAAACAAAGCCATGATTCTGTCCTCCTGTTATTCCTGACGGGGATCGATGTACTTGGCGGCGTCGGCAAAGCGGCCGTAGGAGCCCTTTGCTTTCTTCAGCGCCTCGGCGGCATCGTCGCCCTTTTTGATGAAGTCCATCATCTTACCGAGATTGATGAACTCGTAGCCGGTGATGAGGTTGTCCTCGTCGAGAGCGATGCGGGTGACATAGCCCTCTGCCATTTCCAGATAACGCGGGCCCTTGGCCTTGGTGGCGAACATCGTGCCCACTTGGCTGCGCAGTCCCTTACCGAGATCTTCCAGCGATGCACCGACGGCCAAACCGTCCTCGGAGAAGGCGGACTGGCTGCGGCCGTAAACGATCTGCAGGAACAGCTCGCGCATGGCGGTGTTGATGGCGTCGCAGACGAGGTCGGTGTTGAGCGCCTCCAAAAGCGTCTTGCCGATGAGGATCTCGCTGGCCATGGCGGCGGAGTGGGTCATGCCGGAGCAGCCGAGCGTTTCGACCAGTGCTTCCTCGATGATTCCTTCTTTGATGTTGAGCGTCAGCTTGCAGCAGCCCTGCTGCGGGGCGCACCAGCCGATGCCGTGCGTGAAGCCGCTGATATCCTTGACTTCCTTGACCTGCACCCATTTGCCCTCTTCGGGGATGGGGGCGGGGCCGTGATAAGCGCCTTTGGCAACGCTGCACATATGTTGTACTTCGCTACTATAAATCATGGCAATTTTCCTTTCTTTCAAAAGGCGTTTTACGCCTTCGGATTTACTTTTTCTGAAAAACATCTGTTTTTCACGAATTATTATACAAGAAGCCCCTTCAAAAGTCAATTCCTACACCTGCTTTTTTAGTTATTTTTACTAGCTTTTATTTTTTCAATGATTTTTCAATATTATGTGCTATAATATGCTAAAAAGGGGGCATGGGATATGCGGCTTCTGCTTGTGGAAGATGAAAAAAGAATGGCGCAGGCGCTTTGTCAGATATTGCGTCTGGAAAAATACGAAGTAGACCATTATGCCAACGGCCTTGATGGCTTGCAGGCTGTGGAAACAGATATTTATGATATCATTATTCTCGATGTGATGCTTCCCGAAATGAACGGATTTGAAATTGCCCGTCGGGCACGGCAAAAGGGGATCCATACACCGATTTTGATACTGACGGCCAAAGCGGAGCTGGACGACAAGGTGGAGGGACTGGACAGCGGTGCAGATGACTACCTGACAAAGCCTTTTATGACGAAGGAATTGCTGGCAAGGCTCAGGGCACTGACCCGGCGCAGCTTTAATTCTTCCGATGGAACGCTGAAATTCGGAGATATCTGTCTGGACACCAATACACTGCATCTATCCTGCCCAATCAGCGGACAGAGCGTGCGACTCAGCGAAAAAGAGTACCGTCTGCTGGAATATCTGATGGTCAACCACGGACAGATCTTGACCCGGGAACAGCTGGCGGTGAAGATCTGGGGCTTTAACTGTGAGGCAGAATACAATAATGTGGAAGTTTACCTGTCCTTTACACGAAAAAAACTGGCTTTTGTGGGGTCTAAAACAGAGATCAAAGCGGTCAGAGGGGTCGGCTACGAATTGAGGTGGGACGATGTTTAAAAAGTCCAGAAAGAAGATCGTTGCCGCCATTATGTCAGTGCTGGCGCTGTTGCTCGTGGGAACGGTATCCGTGATCTATCTGAGCAGCTATTTTGAAATGCGCCTTGACAATTATCGGATGCTGGAACAGCAAATTCAGATGTATTCTCTGCGTGTGGACAATGTCAATCTTCAACCCGGCGGAATGGGGAGCATGATCAACAAAAAGCCTTCCTTTGAATTATCTACTTTTTACAGTGTTGTGATCGGTGATGATGGCAGGATACTAGCGACGGATGTGGCTGACCGTCAATTGTACGATGAAGTCTGGTTACAGTCCTGTGCGGCAGAGATCATTCACAGCGGAAAGAAACGGGGAATAAAGGGAAATTTGCTGTACATGACAGGTTATAAACAGGGCTACACCGTGGTCATGTTTATGGATAATACCATCGTGGAAGAACGGATCACCAGTCTGTTGCGTAATACCCTGATTTTCGGCGGTGCATCCATGGCGGCGCTGTTTTTCCTGGCAAGGTATCTGGCAAGGCGGATCGTTGCGCCTCTGGAGGAAAGCTATCAAAAGCAGAAGCAGTTTATTTCCGATGCAGGCCATGAGCTGAAAACACCGGTATCGGTGGTGAGCACCAATGCAGAAATGCTGTGCCGGGAGATCGGGGAAAATCAGTGGCTATCCAATATCCAGTATGAAAATGAACGGATGGGTCTGCTGGTGCGGCAGCTGTTGGAGCTGGCACGGACAGAAAATGTAAGGCTCCAGATGGAAAGGACTGATCTCAGCCGTCTGGTGGCAGGAGAGGCGCTTCCCTTTGAAACAGTTGCGTTTGAAAAGGGACTTACCCTGTGTACGGATATCCAGCCGGGGCTGATGGTCACCGGTGATGGCGCTCAACTGCGGCAGCTGATCTCCATACTTCTTGATAACGGTATTGAGCACAGCGAAAGTGGACAGGAAGTGACAGTGCGACTGTGTACTGACCATAATATGGCAAAGATTTCTGTTATCAATGAGGGGAAAGAGATCCCCAAAGACCAGCAGGAACAGATTTTTGAGCGATTTTATCGGGCGGATACCGCCAGAAGCGACAGCGGACATTTTGGCTTGGGATTGGCCATTGCCAAGGCAGTGGCAGAAACCCACAAGGGAAAAATCGCCGTCGAATGTTATGGGGGAAAGGTGGAATTTACAGTATCCCTGCCCCTGAGCAAGTAAAAAATGTCCACCGGATCAGCCGGTGGACAGAGATCAGCTTTGTATCAGTTTGACGAAACCGGCCTTATCTTCAGCCTTGAAGTAGGCAGAACCGGCCACCAGAATCTCTGCGCCGTTTTCCTTGCATACGCAGTGGGTGGCGCTGTCTACGCCGCCATCCACTTCCAGCAGACAGTCGGGATTGACCTCATCCAGCCAGACACGCAGTTGCCGGAGCTTGGGCATCTGCTCGGCCATAAAAGACTGACCGCCGAAGCCCGGCTCCACAGTCATGACCAGGATCATATCGCATTTGGTCAAATAGGGAAGCGCTACCTCCGCCGGGGTCTTGGGTTTCAGAACAATGCCTGCCTTGCAGCCGAGAGCGTGGATCTTATCCAAAGCATCCAGTGTATTCTGGGGTTGGTCGGCCTCTACATGAATGGTCAGATAATCCGCACCTGCTTTGACAAAATCTTCCACATACCGTACAGGACGGTCGATCATCAGGTGAACATCCAAAGGCAAAGTCGTGACCTGACGAAGCGCTTTTACCACCGGAATACCGATGGTGATGTTGGGTACAAAAATGCCGTCCATCACATCCACGTGGACAAAGTCGGCACCGTTTTCGCCAATGGCACGGATGTCCCGTTCCAGATTTGCAAAGTCAGCAGATAAGATCGAAGGTGCAATTTTAGCCATAACCAGCTCTCCCTTTTTGTTTTCTATCAATAAAATAACACAACAGATTGAAAAAAGCAATTCTTCTTCACGCATAATTTTCCCCATACAGCGCAAAATAGCGGTGCAATACTTGAAAAGGAGGAAATGCGTTATGAATTGCCATGCCAATAAGTGCATTGAGTGTACTGTTCAGCAGTGCGCTTACCACTGCGATGATGCGAACTTTTGCTCTCTGGACCGTATTCTGGTAGGGACACACGAGGCCAACCCCACTGTTGACCAGTGTACCGACTGCAAGTCCTTCCGCAAAAAGTAAAGTAGAAAGCGGCGGAGCACTCCGCCGCTGTTTTTTTGAAGAAAAAGAGGGAATTTATAAAGTGTTTCTGTGGAATTAACAGAATGTTCATACTTATAAAATATCATTACAATAATTCATTTACAGGAGGCTCCAAGATGGATACTTACGAGAATGACGAACTGACACAAAAGCCAAATGCTGATGAGCAGGAACAACCGGAGCAGACACGAGAAAGCTCCTCGGATGGCTTCTATCACGGAAACGGAGCAGGTGTTACCGAATCGACATTAGTGATCGAGGAAGAACAGACACAAGAGCCGCCTGTGCAGGAAGATCAAACGCCTCAGCCTGCACCCAAGCGCCACATCGGCAAAAAGATCGCCAAGGGTGCAATCGCAGCGGCAGCTGCATTGGCACTGGTCGTATCCGGCTGTGCCATCAGTGTTGGCTTTATGAACCAATACTGGAAGCGTCAGAATAATAATCTGGTGCGTAATTTTGAAGAACGGCTGGCCATACTGCAAGAAAAACTGGACAACCAAAACAATAACAGCAGCTTTGTTGTTGTCACGGAAGATGGCTTGACACCCAGCCAGATCTATCAAAACAACATTGCCTCTGTGGTCGCCATCAATTGCACAGTAACGACAACCAGCATGGGGCAGACCTATACCTCTACATCTGCCGGATCCGGCTTTGTGATGACAGAGGATGGTTATATTGTGACCAATCATCATGTGATCGACGGAGCAAGCTCGGTCAGCGTTGTCTTTGCAAACGGCAACACGATGGATGCTGAGATCATCGGCTCAGATTCTACAAATGACATTGCACTTTTAAAAGTAGAGGCTGAGGGCTTACAGGCGGTCAAGCTGGGTAGCAGTGATGAGCTGAAGGTGGGCGAACAGGTGGTCGCCATCGGCAATGCACTGGGCGAGTTGAGCTTCAGCTTGACGGTTGGTTATGTCAGTGGCATGGATCGGGATATCACCACAGACGGAACGGTCATCAATATGATCCAGACGGATGTGGCCATCAACTCGGGTAACTCCGGCGGCCCTCTGTTTAACAGCAAGGGCGAGGTCATCGGCATCACCTCAGCCAAGTATTCCGGAACCACATCTTCCGGCGCATCCATTGAAGGCATCAGCTTTGCCATCCCCCTCAACGATGTGATCGGAATGTTGGAGGACTTGAGAGATTATGGATATATCCGGAGTGCTTATCTGGGTATCATGGCGCAGGAGGTTCCCTGGGATTCCAGTTATGCAGAGTACTATAACCTTCCCATGGGCGTGTATGTCAAGGAGGTCGTAAAGGGCGGCTGTGCATTTGCGGCCGGCTTGCAGGCAAAGGACATTATTACCAATGTCGGTGGCTATGAGATCGAGAATATGAGTGACCTGACACGAGTCTTGCGTCAGTTTGAAGCAGGGGAAGAAAAGACCATTGAGGTATGGCGTGCAGGTCAGCGAATTTACCTGACGGTGGTTTTCGACGAGAAGCCCCAAAGTTGATCCAAAAGAGCTTTCCTTTACGGGAAAGCTCTTTTTATGGGGCGATATGTGATTTTTATACCAGAAATCCTTAGATTTTATCTGTGATTTTGGAATTACTGCGAATTGACGAAAATACCCTGAAAAGTTATAATAGTATACAATTGCGGAAATATGCTTTTGGAGGATACACATGGTTCAAACATGGAAAATCAAAATTCCGACTCTGTCCGGTGACGAGCAGCGTTTGGTCTATCTTTATCTGCCGGAGGATTGGAAAACTTCCGGCCGCCGTTACCCGGTCATGTATATGTTTGACGGTCACAATGTTTTCTTTGATACCCACGCTACCTATGGCAAATCCTGGGGAATGGGGGAGTATCTGGATGAAAACCGTAAGCAGCTGATCATCGTGGCGGTTGAATGTACCCATAACGGTAACGACAGATTGTCAGAGTATTCTCCTCTTGATTTCGATATGCCGGAGATCGGCCATGTGGAAGGCCGTGGCAAGGAATATATGGATTGGCTCATAAATACTTTGAAGCCTTATATCGACGAAAACTATCCCACCCTCTCTGACCGGGAGCATACCAGCATCGCCGGTTCTTCCATGGGCGGCCTGATGAGCCTGTATGCGGTATGTGAATACAATCATATTTTCCAGAAGGCGGCCTGTATTTCCCCCAGCTTCTGGATATCCAAGGATCGGGTGCTGGATATTGTTGCCAACTCCCAAATTGCCACCGATTCCAGCATCTACATTGATTACGGCAGTCTGGAACTTCCTAACCACTCCAACAGCTCTGAGGCACTGTTTTCTGTTGCCCGTCTGCTGCTGACTCGGCGTGTGAATGTGGTGCTGAAGATCGTGCCCGGCGGTATGCACAACGAAAGCTCCTGGCAGAAGCAGATCCCTGCTTTCATGGAGTATCTGGGACTATAAATCATTTGAGCCATCGGCAATGCCGATGGCTCTGTTTGTTATAGAACTTTGGAGAGAAATTCCTGCAAACGGGGGTGATTGGGGTGGTCGAAGATTTCTGTAGGTGTGCCTTCCTCCAAAAGCTTTCCGTCAGCCATGAACAGCACCCGATTGCCTACCTCCCGTGCAAAGCCCATTTCGTGGGTGACCACCACCATGGTCATGCCGGTGGCGGCCAGCT
>CAYOZT010000022.1:0-22424 GCA_964408545.1 uncultured Oscillospiraceae bacterium
TCTGTCTGTCTGTCTGTCAAGCGATTATACACGACCTTCGCCTCCTTCGTCAAGCAATATCTTGAATATGATAGCATATTTTTTCGTTTTGTCAATCCCCTTTTTCGCGTCGATTCGGTAACCGTCACACCGGCATAAAAACTTTTTGTGAAATATGCATAAACAGCTTGACAAAACGGCAATATCCTTTATAATTAAAGCTACGATTTGAAACGAATAATTCAGAAAAATCAGGAGGAATTCTATGCCACCCAAGCCGAAATTCACCAAAGACGAAGTCGTTGCCGCAGCGCTCGACGTCGTATCCAAGCGCGGAGCGGACGGCCTGACCGCCAAATCCCTTGCGGAAGCGCTCGGCAGCTCCGCCCGTCCCATTTTCACCGTGTTCAACAACATGAAGGAGGTGCAGGACGAGGTTCGCGTCGCCGCTCTGGCACGTTTCGACGGTTTCTGCGCGGACGCATTCCCCGATATGCCTTTTTTCAAGCAGATCGGCATGAAAATGGTACTCTTCGGTTTGCACGAGCCGAAGCTGTATCAGCTGCTGTTCATGCGGGACAACGAAACCGTCACCACCTTCGACGATCTTTTCGGCGAGCTCGGGAAACACGCGCAACTGTGCGTCGACTCCATTTGCCGCGATTACGCGCTGCGCGTCGAGGACGCCAAGCGGCTCTTCGAAAATATGTGGATATACACCTTCGGGCTCGGCACGCTCTGCGCAACCAAGGTCTGCCGCTTCTCCGAGGCGGAATTGGGGCAAATGCTCACCGCGCAGTTTCGGTCGCTGATGGCTTACATCGCGAACGAATCGCGCTGATTTTTCCACAAATTGCGTCCTTTTCCGAAAAGAAACAATCATATTCTCTCCGAATTCGGCAAAGCTATGTCTGCGGCGACAGAAATGCGCCAAGTGAATAAAAAAAGGAGAGAACGATCATGAAAAACAACAATCAGATCAATATTCCCGAAGCGCGCGAGGCTATGGACAAGTTCAAGATGCAGGCTGCCAACGAAGTCGGTGTCGACCTGAAGCAGGGCTACAACGGTCACCTGACCAGCCGCGAAGCCGGCTCCGTCGGCGGCCAGATGGTCAAGAAGATGATCGAGGCTTACGAGCAGGGGCTGCGCTAAAACAGTCGGGGCGTCTTCCGTACGGAAGGCGCCCCATTGTTATTCGGAAATGTCCAAGGTGTATACGCCGCAATCGTCCCAATCCGTGCCCTTTTCGACCGCGTTCCACTGCTCTCGCGTTCCCGCAAAAACGATGCTCTGCAAGTTTTCGCACCAGCGCAGTGCCTGCGCGCCGATCGTGTTGAGAAGCGCGGAAAGCTGCAGCCGTTCTAATTTTGCGCAGCCGAGCAGCGCCGCCTCGCCGACGCCGTGCGCCGCCGTGAAGTCGGCCTCGCGCAGATCGAAGCACCACGCAAAAGCATAGTCCCCGACCGACCGCGCCGAGGAAGCGAGCGTGATTTTTTCCAATCCCAAGCAGCAAGCGAATGCGTAATTTCCCACGCGCTCGACACCTTCGGGGATGGTCAGTTCGCTGCATTTTTCGCCGTTGAGATACAGATAGGCATTTGCCAGCGGATTGGCGCCGACGCCGTCAAAATCGACGGTACACCAGCCGGCGATATCCGCCACATCCACGCGTGTCAGCTCCGTGCAGAAGAAAAACGCCCCGTTACCGACCTGCCGCAGCGTGCTCGGTATGGCGATGCTTTTGAGCAAACCGCAGTTTTCAAACGCGGACGCGCCGATGGTCTGCAATCCCTCGGGCAGCACGATGTTTTCCAGAAGGTAGCAGCTTTGAAAGGCTTTTTCTTCGATGGTCACAATATCCTTTTGCAGCTCGACGGACACGATATCCGTGCAGCCTTGGAAGGCGCTTGCGCCGATGGCGGTCACCGGCAGCGCCTGATAACGCCGCGGAACGACGATGTACGTATCCTCGCAGCTGCCGAGTCCGATCACGCGATAGCTTTTCCCGTCCTCATTCAGGCAGTAACGCAGTCCGCTGCTCGTTTGCCGCGCCTCCCGATCGCAGTATTTGCAAAGGCCGTCCACATATTCGTGTGTGCGGACGGAATCGAGCTGTGTGCGTGTGTGCGTTTCGTCGCAGCGGATGCATTTGGCTGTTTCCGTGCCGTCGGAAGTGCAGGTTGCGTCGCCGTTGGATAGATATTCGACGAAATTATGTCCCAAATACGAGCCGATTGCCGTGCGCGTGTGCGTTTCGTCGCAGCGGATGCATTTGGCCGTTTCCGTGCCGTCGGAAGTGCAGCTTTCGTCGCCGTTTGGCAGATAATTCGGGAAAAGGTGCCCCAAATATGTATTTTGCGCCGTGCAGGTGTCGATATCGCCGCAGCGGGTACAACGCGCCGTTTGCGTACCGTCGCAGGTACAGGTCGCATCGCCGTTGAAAGCATAGTGCGCAAAATCGTGCCCGAGCGCGGTGCCGTAGCGTATGCGGCTGTGCGTGACCTCGCAGCGGGTGCACTGCGCGGTCTCGGTACCGTCGGCGGCGCAGTCGGCGTCGTCGTTATACACATATTCCGCAAAATCATGTCCGAGCATTGCCAGCCATTCCTGCTCCTGCAAAACGACACCGCAGCGCGCACAATGTGCCCCCTGCGTGCGCCCCGCGCGGACACAGTCGGGCGCGGACGCCGCATCCGTCACGCGCTCGTGGCCGAGGGCGGGGAGGATCTCTTCCTCGCTCGCGCCGCAGTCGCAAACGCGCGTCCTTGTTCCCGTTTCGCTGCAGGTCGCGGCCTTACGGTCCTGCCACGCGCCGAAGGCGTGGATATGTTCGTCGCTTTGTTTGCCGCAAGCGGCCGACAAGCACAGAAGCAGTGCGCACAGCGCCGCCATTCCGATTTTTCTCAAGTGCGATCCCCTCCGAATTTCACAAATATCCTTTTTCTTTCATTATACATATTTCGACCGATTTTGCAACACGAAAAAATCCGTGCCGCGTCGGTTTTGCCGTATTTTTTCGGTAGACAAATCCGACCGGCTTTGCTATAATGAAAACGTATTTTGGGCAGAGGGAAGCTTTCTGCCCGCAGGAGGCTTTGTCCATGCTACATACCCGTATCTTGAAAGTGTCCGACGCCGAGGCCATGGCCGCGCTCGCAGCCGACCGTTTCGAGTCGCTCATTGCCGCGAAACCCGCGTGTCTGCTCGGGCTCGCCACCGGCTCGACGCCGCTTCCGCTGTATCGTGAGCTGATCGCACGCGAAAAAAGCGGCCGTATCGATTTTTCCCGTGTGCGCACCGCAAATCTCGACGAATACAAGGGGCTGTCTGCCGATCATCGGCAAAGCTACCGCTATTTTATGCAGGAAAATCTCTTTGACCACATTTCCCTTCGCCCGGAAAACACCATCGTTCCCGACGGTATGACGCAAAACGTCGACGCCATGTGCCGCGCTTACGAAGAGCAGATCGAAAATTGGGGCGGCATCGACCTGCAGCTGCTGGGGCTGGGGCACGACGGGCACATCGGCTTCAACGAGCCGGACGACTGCTTCTCCTCCATGACGCATGAGGTACGCCTGACGCAGATCACACGTGAGGCGAACAAGCGCTTCTTCTCTTCACTCGACGAAGTTCCCACCGCCGCCTACACCATGGGCATCGGCACGGTCATGGCCGCACGCAGCGTGCTTTTGATCGTCACGGGCGCGGACAAGGCGGACATTCTCCGTCGCGCCTTCTTCGGCCCGATCACCCCGCAAGTCCCCGCATCGATCTTGCAGTTGCATCAGGATGTGACCGTCATCTGCGACGAAGCCGCCGCTGCGCTGCTGACATAAAAAAGGAGGGCAATATGAACCGCAAAGAAAAGCTCGAACTGCAAACTCTGGCCTGTAAGGTGCGCATGGGCGCGCTGGAGGCCATCCACAGTGCCAAAGCCGGGCACCCCGGCGGCAGTCTGTCCGCCGCCGACCTGTTCACCTACCTGTATTTTCGCGAGCTGCACATCGATCCGACCGATCCGCGTTCGGACGAGCGCGACCGCTTCGTGCTGAGCAAGGGACACACCGCTCCGGGACTGTACGCAACGCTCGCACTGCGCGGCTTTTTCCCGGTGCGCGATCTTCCCACGTTGCGCCACACGGGCAGCTATCTGCAAGGGCACCCCAACATGAACACCGTTCCGGGCGTGGATATGTCCACGGGCTCACTCGGGCAGGGCATCTCGGTCGCGGCGGGCATGGCACTGTCTGCCAAGCACCAAAAGAAAGATTATCGCGTCTACACCCTGCTCGGCGACGGTGAGATCCAAGAAGGACAGGTCTGGGAGGCGTGTATGCTTTCGGCGCACTATCATCTGGACAATCTGTGCGTGATCGTCGACAACAACGGCCTGCAGATCGACGGCCGCATCGATGATGTCATGAGTCCCTACCCCATCACGGACAAGCTGCGCGCCTTCGGCTTCCACGTCGAAACGATCGACGCGCACGATTTCGAGCAGATCGAAAACGCGCTGCGCGTCGCGCGCGAAACCAAGGGCTGCCCCACCGCCATCGTCATGAAGAGCGTCAAGGGCAAGGGGGTCTCCTTCATGGAAAACAACGCCGCATGGCACGGCAAGGCACCCAACGACGCCGAATTCGCGCAGGCTATGGACGAACTTCGCGCCGCCTTGGCACAATTGGAGGGAGAATAATATGGCAGAGATCAAAAAAATGGCCACCCGCGACGGTTACGGCAACGGTCTCGTCGCCCTCGGACGCGAGCATGACGACGTCGTGGTGCTCGACGCCGACCTCGCCGGTTCCACCAAAACGGGAATGTTCAAAAAAGCCTTCCCCGAGCGTCACTTCAACTGCGGCATCGCCGAGGCGGACATGATGTGTGTCGCCGCGGGCATGGCCGCGACGGGTCTTGTCCCCTTTGCATCGAGCTTTGCGATGTTCGCCGCGGGACGCGCCTTTGAGCAGATCCGCAACTCCGTCGGCTACCCCGCCCTGAACGTCAAGATCGGCGCGACGCACGGCGGTATCTCCGTCGGCGAGGACGGCGCGAGCCACCAGTGCTGCGAAGATTTCGCGCTCATGCGCTCCATTCCCGGCATGGTCGTCATCTGCCCCGCCGACGGCGTGGAGGCCGAGGCCGCCGTCAAGGCAGCCTACGAGCACGAAGGTCCCGTGTATCTACGCTTTGGTCGGCTCGCCGTGCCCGTGTTCCACGAAGAAGGCTTCGCATTCCAGATCGGCAAGGGCGAAATGATGAAAGACGGTTCCGATGTCGCCATCATCGCCAACGGTCTTTTGGTGTATGAAGCCGTGCAGGCGGCCGAAGCGCTGAGCGCGCTCGGCATTGACGCGATGGTCATCAATATGTCCACCGTCAAGCCGCTCGACGAGGATTTGACGCTCGCCGCCGCGAAAAAATGCGGCAAAGTCATCACCTGCGAGGAGCACAGCGTCATCGGCGGACTCGGCGAAGCCGTGTGCGCGTTGCTCAGCGAAAAGCTCCCCACCCCCGTGCGCCGCATCGGCGTGCAGGACAAATTCGGCGAATCCGGCCCCGCCGCCGAGCTTTTGAAAGCCTACGGTCTGACCGCCGAGCACATCGTCGAAGTGGCGAAAGAACTCTGCGGGAAATAACGCGAGGCAACCGACGGTTGCGTTCCCTTTTGTGTATAGAATATGCCCGCGGGGCTGCATTTGTCAGCTCCGCGGGCGCTTTTTCATTTGGTTCCCATGGGGATATAGGCCAGTGCGATCTTGCCGTAGTTGACCTTGTAAGGGTACTTTTCCAATGCCTCGGACAGCAACCGCGTGGCCTCCTCGCCGACATAATAGTCCTGCGTTTCCGTTCTCCAGACCTCGGTCGTGCCGCTGAAAAACATGATGTGATAGCCATAGATCGTTTCGACGATCTCGTAATCGCCGACCTTGCGATTTTCGTCGATGCACCAGTTTTTGAACTGCGTCACAAAACTGCTGCTCGAAGTGATATCCGTGTAGATGCCGCCGTTGGTCACTTCTCCGCCGTTATCCTCACTGTAGGTGTTGGCAAGCTCGGCAAAATTGTCCTCCGTCGCGTTTTCGAGCCACAGCGCGAGGATGCGCTCGGCCTCGGCACGAGCCGTCGCGGCGGCCTCGGTATCCGAGAAAGTGATGCTGCCGTCGTCGTTTTCCGTGCCCTTGAGGGTGCTGCTTTCGCCATTTTCGTCGGTCGTTTTGACCTGAATGAGGATGTGGCGCACGCTTGCGCTCGTTTCACCGTCCTGCTCGATGCCCTCTTCCTTCAGCTCGACGCAGTGCTCGGTGAAGTAGCTTTCGAGCGCGCTGTCGCTCAGGCGTTCGATGTTCTCGTACAGGTGGCTGAAGTACATATAGCCCGTGTAGTACGCGCGCATATAGCTTTTGTATTCGTCCATGCCCGTGTTCGGGCCGCACTCGGCGTGCAGGAGCTCCTCGGCGGTCGTAAAGCCGTTGTCGACGGCGATCTCGGTGGTGGACTGCTCGAGGTTATCGAGGTATTGCTGCATCTCGTCGCTGAGGGTGAAGTCGCTTTTCTCCGCCTCCATCGACAAAATCTTATTCTGACGCCATGTCGAAAGTGCCTTCTCGAGGAAGTACTGCTGCCATGTGTAGCCCTCGCGGAAGGTGCAATCCTGCTCGTCGAGCGGCTTGGTGTAGTCGAGGCCGAGCTGGTCGGACAGATAGTAGATATAGTAGTAATAATCGTTGAAGAATTCGACGATCTCCAGCTGATAATAGATCTGCAGCTCGGCGTTGGTCAACTCTGCTTCGCCGAGCGTCGCGACCACGACGTCGGCTTTTTTCTGCGCTTTCTTGTCGGAGACCGCGTAATCGTCCTGCTTGTGGATGTCATTGTCGCGGAAGGTGTTTTTCCACCGGCCGCCGACACTGCCGATACCTTGGAAGCCGATGAACAGCACCAGTGCCAGCACCGCCATCAGCGCGATGCAGCCGGAAATTGCCGCCACACGCTTGGCTTTTTTCAAGTTCTTGCTCTTGGCGCGTTTCTCGGGCTCGGCACGCACGGGCTGCTCGGGCGTATCGTCGCGCGGTGTAGCCGCTTCGTTCGGCAGTTCGTCGAAGGCCTCGTCCGTCCCGTCCGCAACCGCCTCGTCGATCACTTCGTCGATCGTTTCGTCGGACAGGTTTTCGGTGCCGCAATAGGGGCAAAATCTTCCCTCATCGGGCATTTCTTTGCCGCAATTTTTACAATTCATATCAATTTCCTCTTTCTCCCAAGGGATGTTTTGGATAATTCAAAGCCATTTTACCACGCTCTGCCCGCAAAAGCAAGCGCAAAGACGGATTGTTTACAAAATTTCCACATTGCAACTGCCGCGTAAAACACTTGCAAATACGCGCGAGAAATGGTATAATGAGGTATTATTGACGAAGCTTTGGAAGGAACCGCCTATGGATACGAAAACCCGTGTTATTTCCGACGAGCAGCTCGGGCAGCAATTTGCTTATTGCGATAAAATAAGCGCCTATTGGCGCGCGCTTGGGCGCACGCCGTGTGCCTATGTCGAAACCTACGGCTGTCAGCAGAACGAGGCCGACTCCGAGCGCATCCGCGGCCTTTTGCGCGAATGCGGCTACGATATTTGCGACGAGGCCGAGGGCGCGGATGTCGTCGTGATGAACACCTGCGCCATCCGCGAGCACGCCGAGCAGCGCGTATTCGGCAATCTCGGCACGCTGACGCACACCAAGCGCCGTCATCCCGCGCAAAAGATCTTCCTGTGCGGCTGCATGGCGGGGCAAACGATCGTGACCGACCGCATCAAAAAGAGTTTTCCCCATGTCGACGGCGTGTTTTCCACGCACCATCTGTGGCAATTCCCCGAGATCCTGTACAAAGTGCTGACGACCTCGAAGCGGCAATTCTACATTGCCGACGAAGCCGGCTCCATTGCCGAAGGCTTGCCCGTCGTGCGCGGCAGCACGCTCAAAAGCTGGGTGTCGATCATGTACGGCTGCAACAATTTCTGCACCTACTGCATCGTGCCCTATGTGCGCGGGCGCGAGCGCAGCCGAAAGCCCGCCGACATTCTGGCGGAGTGCCGCGACCTGATCGCCGGCGGCTGCAAGGAGATCACTTTGCTCGGGCAAAACGTCAATTCCTACGGCAAGGATCTCGACTGCGGCGTGGATTTTGCCGACCTTCTGGCGCGCATCGCAGCGCTCGAGGGAGATTTTCTCATCCGCTTCATGACCAGCCATCCGCGCGACGCTTCCGACAAACTCTTTGACGCCATGGCCGCCTCGCCGAAGATCGCCAAGCAGCTGCATTTGCCCTTCCAATCTGGCTCTTCACGCGTTTTGAAGGCGATGAATCGCCACTACGATCGCGAAAAATACCTCGAAAAGGTGCTTTATGCGAAAAAAGTCATGCCCGAGCTAGTGTTGACATCCGACGTGATCGTCGGCTTTCCGGGCGAGACGGAGGAAGAATTCGAGCAGACCGTTTCCCTCATCGAGCAAGTGCGCTACGATGCGCTTTTCACCTTCATTTTTTCTCCCCGCCCGGGAACGCCCGCGGCGTCCATGCCCGACGAAACGCCGAAAACCGAGAAAAATCGCCGTTTCGACCGTCTGTGCGCCGTGCAAAACCGCATTTCCGAGCAGATCCACGCCTCTTACATCGGCCGCCGTTTGCGCTGTCTGGTCGACGGGCGCGACAACGGGTATCTGACTGCCCGCACCGAGGGCGGACGGCTCGTGCGCTTCGAAGGCGACGAGGCGCTCATCGGCACGTATCAAACGCTTGAGATCACGGATTCGAACACTTGGAGCCTGCTCGGCCGCTTGGCCGATGCCACACCACAATGAAAGAAGGTCATCTTCCATGGCGAAACCCGAAAAAGAACTGACTCCCATGCAGCGCCAATACCACGCCATCAAACAGAAAAATCAAGATTGCATCCTGCTGTTTCGCCTCGGTGACTTTTACGAAATGTTCGACGAGGATGCGCGCCTTGCCGCGCAGGAGCTGGATCTGACACTGACCACGCGTGACCGCGGCAAACCCAAGGACGAGCAAACGCCCATGTGCGGCGTTCCCTATCACAGCGTGGATGCCTACATTGCGCGTCTGGTCGCCAAGGGCTACAAAGTCGCCATCTGCGAGCAAATGGAAGATCCCGCCGCCGGCAAAGGGCTCGTCGAGCGCGATGTGACGCGCATCATCACGCCCGGCACGGTGACGGAGAGCTGTATGCTCGAGGAAAGCCGCAACAATTACTTTGCTTCGCTCTATGGTGCGGACGGTAAGTTTGCCCTCGCCTTCTGCGACATTTCCACGGGAGAATTCTACACCACCGTCTGCTCTGCCCTCGACTCGGCCATATCGGAGCTGGGGCGCTTCTCCCCCACCGAGATCGTTCGATACGGAACGGGCGTCGTTTCGGACGCGCTCAACGACGTGCTGTTTCGCCGTCTGCGCTGCTGCGTGGATGAGGGCAACGCCGATCATTTTTCCCTGCAAAACGCCGAACAGGCGTTGCAAACGCAGTTCCGAACGAGTTTGGACGCGCTGGGGCTGGCATCTCTGCCGCTCGCCGTTTCCGCTGCGGGCGGTCTGCTGCTGACGCTGCTGGAATTACAGAAAAACACCCTGCCGCATTTGCGGCCGATACAATACTACACCACGGGGCGCTTCATGGAACTCGATCTCGACGCGCGCCGCAATCTCGAGCTGTCCGAAACGCTGCGCTCCAAGGAAAAGCGCGGCAGCCTTCTGTGGGTGCTTGATAAGACCCGCACCGCCATGGGCGGGCGTATGCTGCGCTCGTGGATGGAAAAGCCGCTGCTGGATGTACTGGAGATCACACGCCGCCACGAGGCGGTCGAGGAACTGGTCAATGCCGCCGTCGAGCGCGGCGAACTGGAAACGGCGCTTCGCGATGTGACGGATTTCGAGCGCGTCATGGCACGCATCACCGCCGGAAGCGTCAACTGCCGCGATCTATTGGGCTTTGCGCACGGTCTGCGTGCGCTGCCGCAGGTAAAATCGCGTCTGGCCGAAATGCGCAGCCCCATGCTGCAGCGGCTGGCGGAACTGATCGACCCGCTGGAAGAATGCGCCGCGCGCATCGAATCGACCATTGTCGACGATCCCCCGCTGACCATTCGCGAGGGCAGGATCATCCGCCCCGGTGCGAATGCGGACGCCGACCGTCTGCGCGATCTGATGGACGGCGGCGCAAGCGCCATTGCCGCCATCGAAGCTGCCGAGAAGGAAAGAACCGGCATTCGTACTCTGAAGATCGGCTTCAACCATGTTTTCGGCTACTATATCGAGGTTTCCAAGTCCTTTATCGGCCAAGTGCCCGCCGAGTACATCCGAAAGCAGACGCTCGTCAACTGCGAGCGCTACATCACGCAGGAACTCAAAGAGCTGGAGCATCAGGTGCTGACCGCCAAGGATCGCCTGACCGCGCTGGAGTACCAAATTTTCTCGCAACTGCGTGAATATCTGTCGCAGCAATCCGCCCGCGTGCAGATCAGTTCCGCCGCCGTCGCCACGGCCGACACGCTGTGTTCTCTGGCCGCCGTCGCCGCGCAGCGCGGCTACTGTCGCCCCGAAATGAGTCTTGGAAACGAGATCTCCATCACCGACGGCCGTCATCCCGTGGTCGAAGTGATGCTCAAAGACTCTCTTTTCGTTCCGAACGACACCTATCTCAACAGCGACGACACGCAGGTCGCCATCATTACAGGGCCGAATATGGCGGGCAAATCCACCTATATGCGGCAGGTCGCGCTGATCGTGCTGATGGCGCAAATGGGCTCGTTCGTCCCCGCGCGCAGCGCGCGACTGGGGATCGTCGACCGCGTATTCACGCGCATCGGCGCAAGCGACGACCTTGCCTCGGGGCAATCGACCTTCATGGTCGAAATGTCGGAGGTCGCCTCCATTTTGAAGCACGCGACGAACCGCAGCCTGCTCGTCCTCGACGAGATCGGTCGCGGTACCTCCACCTACGACGGCATGGCCATTGCCCGTGCCGTGCTCGAATACGCCGCCGACAAGCGCAAGCTCGGTGCAAAAACGCTCTTCGCCACCCATTATCACGAGCTTTCCACCATTGAAAACGAGCTTCCCAATGTCAAAAACTACAATATCGCCGTCAAAAAGCGCGACGATCAGATGATCTTCCTGCGCAAGATCGTCCCCGGCGCCGCCGATGACAGCTACGGCGTGGAGGTCGCGAAACTCGCAGGTCTGCCGAATGCCGTCGTCGTGCGTGCAAGGCAGATCCTCGGCGAGCTTGAAAGCGGCGGCATCGCGCCCGCTCCGCAAAAGGCCGATGACGACGAGCAGATCAGTATGCTCGATCTGCACGCGGCGCAGGTGTGCGATGCGCTGGCCGCGCTGAGCGTCGAGACACTGACGCCGATTGAGGCCATGAACGAACTATATAAGCTGAAAAGGATGCTGAGCTGATGGAGTCCCCGAAAAACGCACTGCCCACATTGAGCACGCGGGAAAAACGATACGGCCTTCGATATCTGCTGTTTCAGGCGGTCTTTCTGGCATCGCTGCTGCAATCTTTCAATGCGCTGCTTTCGCATCCGCTCAGCGCGGGACTATTGAATTTTCTGTACGGTTTCATTTCCTGCGCGGCCTGCTGCTTCATTTTCGGCACCTTCATCAAGAAAAATTTGCTGCGTGCATACCGTTTTCCGAAAGAGGTGCTCGTGTATGGCGCGGGAGGCTTTGCCGTCTACTATCTTTGCAGCAGTGCGCTGAGTTTGCTGATCGTGCGGCTGTTTCCCGATTTTGTCAATTTGAACGACGATCGCATCGTATCCCTGACGGGCAGCGATCCCGTGTTCATGTTCCTTGCGACGGTGCTGCTTGCGCCGATCTCGGAGGAACTGCTGTACCGTGCGCTGGTTTTCGGCGCCCTGCATGAAAAATATCCCGTCGGCTCGTATATCGTTTCCGCGCTGATCTTCTGCGCCATCCACGTGATCTCCTATGTCGGCGTGTATCCGATCGGCTATCTTGCTTTGGCGCTGCTGCAATATCTGCCCGCGGGGCTGATCTTCGCGTGGTGCTACCGAAAAAGCGGCACGATCGTCACGCCCATCCTCATCCACATAGCCAACAACTTGCTGGTCAATCTGTCTTCGAGGTGATTTTATGAATAAGATCGTTCAACTGTCCCCCCATATCGCCAACCTCATTGCCGCGGGCGAGGTGGTCGAGCGCCCCGCGTCCGTGGTCAAGGAGCTCTTGGAAAACGCCGTGGACGCAGGCGCGAGCAAAGTCACCGTCGAAATCAAAGACGGCGGCATGACCTTCCTGCGCGTCACGGACAACGGCTGCGGCATGAGCCGAGAGGATGCGCGAACAGCCTTTTTACGCCACGCCACCTCCAAGTTGCGCACGGCGGAGGATCTGGCCGCCATCGGCACGATGGGCTTCCGCGGTGAGGCGCTGGCCGCGATCGCTTCGGTCAGCCGCATCGATCTGATGACCAAAACGGCCGACACCCTCAGCGGCACGAGCCTGCGTTTGGAGGCGGGCGCGATCACGGAGGAAAGCGAAGTCGGCTGTCCCGACGGCACGACCGTCATCGTGCGTGACCTGTTCTTCAACACCCCCGCGCGCATGAAATTCATGCGCTCCGACTCGATCGAAGGCAGCCGCGTGAGCGCCGCCGTCCAACTGCAGGCGCTGGCGCACCCCACCGTCGCCGTGACACTTTTGCGCGACGGGAAGCAGCTGCTTTCCACACCCGGAAACGGCGATCTTCGCGCAGCGATGTACGGCATCTACGGGCGCGAGGCCGCGCAGATGGCCATTGTGGACAGCACATGGGACGATTATCGTTTGAGCGGCTATGTCAGCAAGCCGACCGATGCGCGGCAAAGCCGCTCGATGCAGACCTTCTTCGTCAACGGTCGCCCCGTCAAATCGAAGATCATGGTCGCTGCGCTGGAGGAGGCCTATCGCAATCGGATCATGGTGGGAAGGTTCCCCGCCTGCGTGCTGCATCTGCATCTTCCGGCCAATGCCGTGGATGTCAATGTGCATCCGGCAAAGACCGAGGTCAAATTCCTGCGCGAAAAAGAGGTTTTCAACTGCATCCATTACGGCGTTCTCGGCGCGCTGAACAGCACGCCCGATCGTCCGCAGCTGCAGTTGGAGAAGAAGGCCGCTGCATCCGTCGCGCAGCCGAAAGATGCGCCCGCTGCGCAAAAGCAACCCGGTTTTTTCCGCACGATGGACGCCGCGCAGTATAAAAACTTCGTCGCCGCCATGGATGCCGCGCCGCAACCGAAGCGCGAGGCCGCCGTTGCGACCTACGAGGCCGTGCAAAGCGCTGCGCTGCCGCTGCGCCAAAACGTCGTACTGCCGCAGATCGTTCCCACGCCGAAACCTGCGGTTGACATTCCTGCCCCGAAAGCGCAACCTGCGGTTGCCCCGCCCCGCCCCGATGAACCGATCGAACAGATCACGCTGCCGATGCCTGAGGCGCCCGCGTGGCGCATGGTCGGCGAACTGTACCGCAGCTATATCCTCGTCGAGCAGGGCGAAGAGGCGTTTTTGATCGACAAACACGCCGCGCACGAGCGCATTCTTTTCGAAAAGCTCAAAGCCAATCCCGAAAAAATCTCCGCGCAAGCGCTCCTATCCCCCATTTCCGTCCGACTTGCCCCCGCCGCCGCGGCGGAGCTGTTGGCCAACCGCCCGCTTTTGACGCAGTTGGGATTTGAGATCGACGAATTCGGCGACAATACCGTCCTTTTGCGGCAGATCCCGATGGATCTTTCGCCTGACGACGCCGCCGACGCGGTGGAAAGTTTGGCCGCGGATCTGCTCAACGGCCGCAGCGAACAGCCTGACACGGTGCGCGACGAATTGCTGCACACCGTCGCCTGTAAGGCCGCCATCAAGGCCGGTTGGGTCAACGACGAGAAAGAACTTCTGGCCGTGGTCAAAGCGGTCATGGAAAACGAAGACCTCAAATACTGCCCCCACGGCAGACCCATCTGCATCACGCTGAGCAAAAAACAGCTCGAAAAACAATTCAAACGAACATAACGGAGGACTTTATGGCAAGAACCGAGCAAGCGATCTTCACCAATCTGTGTTTGATATCCGACGGCAAAGGCAATATTCTGGTAGAAGATCGGCGTGACCCCACTTGGCCGGGCATTTGCTTTCCCGGCGGACACGTGGAACCCGGCGAGTCGTTCGTCGAGGCCGTCATTCGCGAGGTGCGCGAGGAAACGGGTCTGACGATCGAAAATCCCAAGCTCTGCGGCACCAAGCAGTTCCAAACGGAAAAGGCAGAGCGGTATGTGGTGCTGTTTTACAAAGCCGACCGTTTCACCGGTGAACTGCGCTCCTCCGACGAGGGAGAAGTTTTTTGGATTTCCAAAGAAGAACTGAAAAACCGCGTTCTTTGCGACGATTTTGAAGCAATGTTGCAAGTGATGGAATCCGAAGACTTGAACGAATTTTACTACTACCAAGAGCCCGACGGAACGTGGGGACTGAAATTACTATGAACAACATCATCTGCATTGCAGGCCCTACCGCTTCCGGAAAGACCGCCTTGGCGGTCGCCCTTGCCGAGGCTCTAGACGGTGAGGTCATCTCCTGCGACTCCATGCAAGTCTACCGCCGCATGGATATCGGCACGGCAAAACCGACTGCCGAGGAAATGCACGGCATCGTCCATCACATGATCGATGTGGCCGACCCGAGCGAGGATTTTTCCGTCAGTCGCTACTGCGATATGGCGACGCCCATTTTGGACGATATTCTCGTCCGCGGCAAGACCGCCATCATCGCCGGCGGAACGGGGCTTTACATGGACGCGCTCATCCGCGGCAACGCCTTTGCCCCCTACCCCGCCACGGGCGCGCGCGAGCGCTTGGAGGCGGAAGCCGATACGCTCGGCATGGAAGCCATGCTCGAGCGTCTGCGCCGCATCGACCCCGACTCTGCCGCAAGGCTTCATCTTGCCGACCGCAAGCGCATTTTGCGCGCGCTGGAGGTCTACGAAGAAACGGGCGAAACCATCACCGCGCACAATCTGCGCACGCAGTCCGTCCCTGCGCGCTATGCCCCCGTATGGCTGGGGCTTGACTTTGAGCCGCGGCAACGGCTGTACGATCGCATCGACCGCCGCGTCGAGAATATGCTCGCGCAGGGCTTGGAGGGCGAAATTCGCGATCTGCTCGCTTCGGGGATCTCCCCGAAGTGTACCGCCATGCAAGCCATCGGCTACAAGGAATTTGTCGCCGCGTTGGCGGGCGAAACCGATCCGGCGAGCGCCGCGGAAGAAGTCAAAAAAGCTTCCCGACACTATGCCAAGCGGCAGCTGACATGGTTCCGCCGCAACGAAAAGATGCAATGGCTCGTCCGGCACGACGGGGAAAATTTTGATCAAATTTTACACCAAGCGCGACGGCTTTTCGCCGAATTCGACAAGTAAAATCTGCTACGATGTAGGTGTCCTCAATACGAAAGAAAGAAGGTATACTTATGTCGGAAGCAACCACTCTTCAGGACGCCATTTTAAGCGAGGTGCGCCGCGATCATGTGCCCGTAACGCTGTTCTTGATGAACGGCTTTCAGCTGCGGGGCGTGATCACGGGCTTCGACAGCTTTGTGGTGGTGCTCGTGTCCGATGGCAAGCAGCAAATGATCTACAAGCACGCCATCTCCACGCTCGCCCCCATGAAGCCGCTGAAGGCCGCGGTCGGGGCTGCATAAGCGCAAAGACGGCGGGGCAGCCCGCCGTCTTTTACCATCATCAAGAGGAAACGATCATGTCTATTACCGAAAATATCGCACGCATCCGTGCCGAGATCGACGATGCCGCGCGTGCCGCGGGGCGCTCCCCCGACGAGATCACGCTGTGCGCCGCGACCAAAATGAACGACGCCGCGCGTGTGCGCGAGGCCATTGCCGCGGGCATTCGCTGCTGCGGCGAAAACCGCGTGCAGGAGCTGATGCAAAAGCTCGGCGAGAACGCCTACGCGGGCGCGGATATCCATTTCATCGGCCATCTGCAGACGAACAAGGTCCGTCAGGTCGTCGGAAAAGTCAGCCTCATCCAGAGCATCGACTCCGTGCGTCTTCTGTCCGCCGTCTCCGCCGAGGCGCAAAGACAGGGCATCGTGCAGGATGTTCTGCTGGAGGTCAACATCGGGCTCGAGGAAAGCAAATCCGGCTTTGACGCGCGGCAGTTGCCGCTTTTGATGCCCGAGATCGCGCAATATCCCAATATTTTCGTGCGCGGACTGATGGCGATCCCGCCCGTCAGTCATGCTGCGGGAGATAATCGGAAATTTTTTACGGAAATTTTTCAGCTTTCTGTTGACATCGGCGCAAAAAAATACGATAATGTATCCATGGAAGTATTGTCCATGGGAATGTCGGACGATTTCGCCGACGCCATTGCCTGTGGCAGCACCATGATCCGTCTCGGTACCGCCATTTTCGGCGCCCGTAATTACGCGATCCATCCCCTCGGATGAGTCTGAAGCAGGAGGATAGAAAATGAGTTTTTGGGATAATGTAAAGAAATTCACGCAGCCCTACGCAGACGATGATTACGACGATTTCGACGATACGGAGGATCTGTTCTCCGCGGAAGACACCGCTCGTCCGACTCGCCGCAGCGGCAATGTCTCCGCCGAGCCGTCCTTCCGCGCGGGCACCGAAGAGCCCGCCTTCAACGGCAAGGTGCTGAACATGAGCTCCAATAAGCCCGGTGTCGTCCTTTTCCGCCCCATCGCCTTTTCCGATGCCGTGAAAGCAGCCGACGAGCTGCGCGAGCGCAAGGCCGTCATCGTCAATCTGGAAAACTTGGACAAGACCATCGCCCGCCGCGTGGTCGATTTCCTGTCGGGCTGCTCCTATGCGCTCGAGGGCAGCGTCAAGAAGGTCGCCGCAGGCACCTATCTGTTCTGCCCGCACAATATGGACGTCGCCGGGGATCTCGGCGGTATCCATGCAGACTCGGAGATCGGCATTTGACCGACTGAGGAGGGACCGGAGCCGTGTTTACCCCGCAGCAGATCGAACAGATCTCTTTCAAAAAAGCCACCTTCGGCGGCTATGATATGCAGGCGGTGGACGAATTTCTCGAACCGCTGACGCAGGACTATATCACCCTTTATAAGGAAAACGCCCTGCTCAAGAGCAAAATGCGCGTGCTCGTCACCAAACTCGAGGAGTACCGCGAAAACGAGGCCGAAATGCGCGACGCGATGCTTCAAACACAGAAGACCTGCGACGCCATGGTCAAGGAGGCCGAGCGCAAATGCGCGCAAATGCTCCGCGACGCCGATCAGGCCGCCACCGAGAACGCCAAAAACGCCACCAATCTCATCGCCGAGGAGCAAGCGCGCGTGGAAGAAGCGCGGCGCAGTGCCGCCGCCAAGATCAGCGAGTTGCAGCTGCAGCTGAACGCCTGCATCGAGCAGCTCGAAGCCGTCAAGACGGCCAATCGCCCCACCGCACCGCGTCACACGAGAAATCGCCTCTTCGACAGCAACGCCGCCGAAGCGAAGACCGGTGCCATGGCCGACGAGATCGCCCACAATCTGGCCATCATGATCGGCGAAAGCGACGATTCCGACATGAAGGTCGCCCCTTAATACAGAAGCGAAGACGAGGACAAGAAAGCA
Source organism: uncultured Oscillospiraceae bacterium (assembly GCA_964408545.1). Taxonomy (GTDB): domain Bacteria; phylum Bacillota; class Clostridia; order Oscillospirales; family Oscillospiraceae; genus Faecousia. The sequence goes on from CAYOZT010000022.1 coordinate 17,673, forward strand.
TCCCCCCTGTTTTCAGAGAGCTGCCGGTCGGTGCAAGGCAGTAAGCAGTGCCTGCTTTTATCACCTCCGAGCCGTGCACCGAAACCGAAAGGCGCGTAGAGTGCATCGGGTGCGCCCGATATCGCGCAAAAAAGTGCCGCCCAAAAGGCGGAACGAGAGTGGTACCGCAGAGGTAACAAGCCTTTGTCTCTTGATCATCCAAGAGGCAGAGGCTTTTTTATACAGAAATTTTTTACGGAGGAGCACCCCAATGGAATACAAAAACACCATCATCACCCCAAAGACCGACTTCCCCATGAAGGCGGGTCTGCCCGCGCGCGAGCCGGCCATGCTGCAAAAATGGAACGAGATCGATCTATACAACGCCATGCTGGAAAAGAACAAGGCGCTGCCCCCCTTCATCGTGCACGACGGTCCTCCCTTCTCCAACGGCTTCATCCACATGGGACACGCGCTGAATAAGACGCTGAAGGATTTCATCGTCCGCAGTCATGCCATGATGGGCTACTATACGCCTTATGTGCCCGGCTGGGACAACCACGGTCTGCCGATCGAGCGCGCCATCGAAAACTCCAAGCGCAAGCTCAACAAGGATATGTCCGTGACCGAATTCCGCGACGCCTGCGCGGAATTTGCCGAGGATTTCATCCAAAAGCAGATGGAAGGCTTCCGCCGCTTGGGCGTCGTTGGCGATTGGGAGCACCCTTATCGCACGATGGATCGTCATTTTGAAGCGCAGGAGGTCAAGATCTTCGGGCGGATGTTTGACAAGGGCTATATTTACAAGGGACTCAAGCCCGTCACATGGTGCCCTTTCTGCGCCACGGCGGTGGCCGAGGCCGATATCGAGTATCAGGACGATCCGTGTACCTCCGTCTACGTCAAATTCGCGCTGAAGGACGATCTGGGAAAGCTCTCCGAGTTTGACCTCAGCCGCAGCTATTTCGTCATCTGGACGACAACGATCTGGACGCTGCCCGGCAACATGGCCATCTGCCTGCATCCGCGCGATAGCTATGTCCTCGTCAAGGCCAGAAACGGCGAAAGCTATATCATGGCGGAGGCCCTGACCGAAAAGACGATGCGCCTCGGCGGCTTCGAGCACTACGAGATCCTCGCCCGCTTCCCCGGCAGCTTCTTTGAGAATATGCTCGCACAGCATCCCTTCCTCGACAAGACCTCCCGCCTTGTCAACGCCGAGTATGTCACCATGGACTCCGGTACGGGCTGCGTCCACACCGCCCCCGGCTTCGGCGCGGACGACTACCAGACCTGTATGCGCTACGGCATGGAGCTGGTCGTCCCCGTAGACGACTACGGTCGCCACACCGACTATGCCGGCAAATACGCGGGACTCAAGACCGAAGAAAGCAACGCCGTCATCCTCGCCGATATGCGCGGCAGCGGTGCCCTCTTCGCCGAGGAGCACATCGTCCACTCCTATCCCCACCACGACCGCTGCAAAAAGCCCGTCATTTTCCGCGCGACGCCGCAGTGGTTCTGCTCGGTGGAGTCGTTCAAGGATCAGGCGATCGCCGCGATCAAGAACGTACAGTGGTTCCCCGCATGGGGCGAAGAGCGCATGGTCAGCATGATCCGCGAGCGCGCCGACTGGTGCATTTCGCGTCAGCGTCGCTGGGGTATGCCCATCCCCGTGTTCTACTGCGCCGACTGCGGCAAGCCCGTTTCCACGCCCGCATCCATCGAAAAACTCAGTGCCCTCTTCGACGAGCACGGCTCGAACATCTGGTTCGAAAAGGACGCCATGGAGCTGATCCCCGAGGGCTTTACCTGCCCGCACTGCGGCGGCAAGCAGTTCAGTAAAGAAAAAGACACGCTCGACTGCTGGTTCGACTCCGGCTCGACGCACTTCTCCTCGCTCATGCGCCGCACGCCCGAGCTGTGGCCGGCGGACGTCTACCTCGAAGGCGCCGACCAATACCGCGGCTGGTTCCAAGCCTCCCTGCTGACGAGCGTCGGCGCGCTGGATCGGGGCGCACCGTTCAAGCAGGTCTTGACGCACGGCTGGACGGTCGACGGTCAGGGACGCGCTATGCACAAAAGTTTGGGCAACGGCGTCGATCCGGCCGACCTGATCAAGGAATTCGGCGCGGACATCGTGCGCCTGTGGGCGGCTTCTTCCGACTATCATGCCGATGTGCGCTGCTCGAAGGAGATCTTCAAGCAGATCGCGCAGAATTATCTGAAATTCCGCAACACCGCGCGCTACTGTCTGGGCAATCTGGCCGATTTCGACCCCGACCGCGATATGGTCGCGCCCGAACAGCTCGAGCAGCTGGACAAATGGGCGCTGACAGGGCTCGACACGCTCATCCGTGCCTGCCGCAAGGCGTATGACGCATACGAGTTCCACATCGTCACGCACCTCATTAACGACTTCTGCGTGGTGGAGCTGTCGAGCTTCTATCTGGACATCATCAAAGATCGCCTCTACTGCGAAGAAGCAACGGGTCTGCGCCGCCGCAGCGCACAGACGGCGCTCTACCTCATCGTCGACGCCATGGCCAAACTCTTCGCGCCCATCCTCGCCTTCACCTGTGACGAGATCTGGCAGATGATGCCGCACAAGGCGGACGACGATCGACGCAACATCCTCCTCAACCAAATGCCCGCGGATCTCGCCGCCTACACGCTCGACGACGCGGCAATGGAGAAATGGAACATCGTCGTGCGCCTGCGTCAGGACGTCAACGGCGTTCTGGAAAAAGCGCGCGCCGACAAGCGCATCGGCAAGGCACTCGAGGCACACGTGACCCTGCTCTGCTCCGATGACGCGCTGCGCGCCGCCTGCGAAGGGCTGAACCTCGCGGAGATCTGCATCGTGTCCGCCGTCGACTGGGCGTCCCCCGAGGACGGTGCCGAAGTCGCCGCAGGCGTGAACTTCCCCGCGCTGACGATCGGCGTATCCGAGGCCAAGGGTGAAAAGTGCCCGCGCTGCTGGATGCACTCGCTGCAGGCGAACGCCGAAGGGCTCTGCCCGCGCTGCGCCGCCGTCATCGCAAAACTCGATATCGAACTGTGATCTTTCCGCTCGGGCGCGCCGCATGAAACGGCGCGCCCGATGTATTTGTCAAAAATCACGGTCTCTTTTTGTGCATTTAGAACATAAAAAATTTGTTGCACCATGTAACTTTTCGCGTTATAATGGAGTGTGGAAAACTAAAAAAGAAGGAGTTTATACCATGTCTCAAAAAATGATGGATGCTCTTGTTAAAACAGAAGCAGGCGTCGGCCTGACGCTCATGAAAATGCCCGTCCCCGAAGCCGGCCCCGGCGAAGTGCTCATCAAAGTACATAAGACCGCCATTTGCGGCACGGATGTCCATATCTACAATTGGGATCCCTTTGCGCAGCAGCACATCAAGCCCCCCATGATCATCGGCCACGAATACGTCGGCGAGATCGCCGCGCTCGGTCAGGGCGTGACGGGCTTCCGCGTCGGTCAGCGCGTCAGCGGCGAAGGTCATATCACCTGCGGCCACTGCCGTAACTGCCACAACGGCAATATCCAGTGGTGCAAGGACACCGTGGGTGTCGGCGTCGACCGCGACGGTGCCTTTGCCGAATATCTGGTCATCCCCGCCACCAACGTCATCGCCATCGACGAAAGTCTGGACGAGGAGGTCGTCTCCTTCTTCGATGCCTTCGGCAATGCCACGCATACCGCGCTCATGTGGAATCTGGTCGGTGAAGATGTGCTCATCACGGGCGCAGGCCCGATCGGTATCATGGCGGGCGGTATCTGCAAGTATGCGGGCGCGCGCCGCGTCGTCATCACGGATCTGAACGATTACCGGCTCGATCTGGCTCGCAAAATGGGCGTCGATGCCGCCGTCAACACGGGACGCGAGGATCTGCAGGAGGTCATGAAAAAGCTCAACATCGTCGAAGGATTCGATGTCGGTCTGGAAATGAGCGGCAACGGCCACGCCTTCAACCAGCTGCTGAGCGTCATGCGCACGGGCGGCAAGGTCAGCCTGCTCGGCCTCGGCAACAAGCCCATCAGCGTCGACATGAACTACATCATCGGCAAGGGACTCACCCTGCAGGGCATTTACGGCCGCAAGATGGACAACTGGCACCAGATGAGCTACATGGTGCAGGGCGGCCTCGACATGACGCCCGTCATCACCCACCGTTTCCACTACACCGACTTCCAGAAGGGCTTTGACGCCATGATGAGCGGAATGTCGGGCAAGGTCGTTCTGGACTGGACCACCAAAAAGGAGGAAAAATAAATGAAATCTGCACTCAACGCCTTCACCGCCGAGCTTGACGCCATCCGCGAGGCCGGCACATGGAGAGAGGAGCGTATCATCACCACGCCCCAGTACTCCCGCATCGACACCACCGCCAAGCCCGGCGTCGTGAACTTCTGCGCCAACAACTACCTCGGCCTTTCCACCAACCCCGATCTGATCGCCGCCGCGAAGGAAAGCTACGACAAATGGGGCTTCGGTCTGTCCTCCGTGCGCTTCATCTGCGGCACGCAGCAGATCCACAAGGATCTCGAGGCAAAGATTTCCAAATTCGTCGGCATGGACGACGCGATCCTTTATTCCTCCTGCTTCGACGCCAACGGCGGCCTGTTCGAAACGCTGCTCGGCGCGGAGGATGCCGTCATTTCCGACGAGCTGAACCACGCCTCCATCATCGACGGCGTGCGCCTTTGCAAGGCCAAGCGCTATCGCTACAAGAACAACAATATGGACGCCCTGCGCGAGTGCCTCG
>CAYOZT010000023.1:0-20953 GCA_964408545.1 uncultured Oscillospiraceae bacterium
AAGCTCCTGCACCAGATCTACCGGTAGCGGCAACACCATAGGCGACGCCTACAGCGTGACCAAAACCCAATTCGAAACCGGCGAAGTGGCCTACAAGCTCAACGGCGGCAAGGATGCGGGCGAGTGGAAACAGACGCTCGGCACGGACGGCACGCCGAACTTCACGAGCGAGGGTAAGGTCTACTACGGCTACGAAAAGTGTGCCGAGCAGAAGACCTATTCCAACGAGCCTCTGCTTGAAACGCCGCACAACTATGACGATGACGGCTTCTGCACCTATCGCGACGGCTGCTATCAGCCTTGCGAGGGCGAGGGCACGGCCGAAAGCCCGTACCTGATCGGCAACGCCGGCCAACTGTTCTGGTTCGCGCAATATGTCAACGCCGGTCACGGCGATGCGTGCGCGAAACTGACCGCGGACATCGACCTCGAAAACCGCGCCTTTACCCCCATCGGTCGGCATTCCGACTACCCGCCGGAGTTGAAGGACAAGGTGGTCTACTCGGGCACCTTCGACGGCGACTACCACGTGATCAAAAACCTGAACGTCACCGTCACGAGCACGTACGAGGCAGGTCTGTTCAGCCGTGCGGAGAGCGCGACGCTGAAAAACTTCGGCGTGATCAACGCGACCGTCACCCAGAGCAATGCGACCGACATTCGCGCGGGCGTGATCGCGGGCGAGATCCACAAATCCACGGTAACGAATGTGTTCACCGCGGGCGAGATCACCGTCACCACGAATCACGACCAAAAGGGCGGCATCGCGGGCGAGTGCGCGGAAAGCACCCTCACGAACTGCTTCACCACCTACGGCTGCCTTGCCTCGAACGGCACGGCCGCGACGAGCGTGACGAACTGCTTCTATCAGGCAGATGGCGCAAACGGCGCATCCATCGGCATGAATTTGACGAAGGAAACATTCGAAAGCGGCTATCTTGCCCACCTGTTCAACGGCAACTCCTCCGACGGCAAGTGGAAACAGACCATCGGCACGGACGGCTACGCGAGCTTCACGGGCGAAACGGTGTACGGCTTCCTGTGCTGCGATCGGGTGAATAGGGACTACGCCAATACGCAAATGGATGACGGCTTGCATCGCTATCGGAACGGCTTCTGCAAGTACTGCGACGGCTACGAAAAACCCGCGCAGGACGAAGAAAACTGCTACCTCATCGATAACGCCGGTAAGCTGTACTGGTTCGCGGACTTTGTCAACAAGGGCAGCGAAAACCTGAAAGCGAACGCCAAAGTGACGGACGATATCACCGTCAACGAAAATGTCCTCGTCAGCGGCGCGCTCAACGGCGATGGCAGTAACTTCCGCGTATGGACGCCCATCGGCAGCTTTACCGGCACCTACAAGGGCACCTTCGACGGCACGAAGTACGACGAAGAAGGCAGCATCATCGGCAGCTACAGCATTTCCGGCCTGTATTTCAACAATGCGGAACAAGATGATGTCGGCCTGTTCGGCGTGGTGGAAGACGCCACGATCCGATATATCCGCATCGCGGACAGCTACTTCTGCGCAAGCGCCGAGGTAGGCGGCATCGCGGGATACGCAAGAACGGAAAAGGGAGACCTGACCATTCGTAACTGCGCGAACGAGGGCGTCATCGTTTCGAAAGGCGATTACGCGGGCGGCATCGTAGGCATTATTTACGCACAGACCGGGAAAGTGACGCTGAGCGACTGCAGCAACAGCGGCAATGTCAGCGGCGCAGGCGATGTCGGCGGCGTGTTCGGCGACGTCCGGACCGCGATGCTCGAGATGTCGAGCTGCAGCAACAGCGGCAATGTCAGCGGCACGGACGCCTATGTCGGCGGCGTGCTCGGAAGCGTCAGCATCCGGAGTTTGGCTGCGGATACAGATATCACCTGCACGATCAGTGACTGCAGCAACAGCGGCGCGGTCACAAGTACAAAAAACCATGTCGGCGGCGTGGTCGGATATGCTTCCGTGGGTGGCGAATACGCGACGAAGCTGATCGTCGAAAACTGCCGAAACAGCGGCACGGTCACAAGCACGGGCAGTTATGTCGGCGGCGTGATCGGATATGGCAGTGTGAGTAGCGACGGAACGCTCCTCATCCGAAAATGCCACAACACGAATTCGGTCATCGGCGCGAGCTATGTCGGCGGCGTGGTCGGATATGCTTTGGCGAGCAATTACGGCAACGACTGCAATGTTACGCTGAACATGGAAAACTGCGATAACACCGGCGCAGTCACAAGCACAGCAGCAGGTGCCGGCGGTGTGGTCGGATCTATTTCTGCGGGCAACACCAGCAAAGTATCGTGTACCGCCCAAAACTGCTTCAGCACGGGCACGGTCAACGGCTCAAGCAATGTCGGCGGCGTGGTGGGCAATGCCTATGCCTCCAAGGGAACGCTGACGGTCAAAAATTGCTATAACACCGGCGACCTGACTGCAACGGCTACCGAAAGCTATGAAAACGCCTATGCCGGCGGCGTGGTGGGCTATGCCTCTGCCTACGAGGGAACGCTGACGGTCGAGAATTGCTATAACACCGGCAATCTGACGGTAACGGCTACCGGATACTACGCAAACGCCTATGCCGGCGGCGTGGTGGGCAATGCCTATGCCTACGAGGGCAAACTGACGGTCCAAAACTGCTACAACACCGGCGATCTGACGGCAACGGCTACCGCAGAATCCACAGACGCCTATGCCGGCGGCGTGGTGGGCTATGCCTATACCTCCAATGCAGCACTGACGGTCGAAAACTGCTACTATCTCGAAACCGTTGCAGACGATCCCGTCGGCTATCAGAACGACACCGTTACCGTGACGAAGGTCGAGTCCAAGACCGAGGCCGAGTTTGAGAGCGGTTTGGTCACATGGCTCTTGAACGGCGAACGCTCCGAGGGCACGGAAGAAGCCCCGCTCGTCTGGAAACAGACGGTCGACGGCGAAAAGACCGACCCGAACCCCAACTTCACGAGCAAGGATATCGTCTACTACGGCTATGAAAACTGCAGCGAGACGAAGGGTCAGAGCTACGGCAACGCGACGCGCTATGCCGACCGCCCGGATCATAACTTCGTCAGTGGCGAGTGCACCGTCTGCGGTAAGAGCAATGCCATCTCGGTCACGATCGTCTGGACATCCATGAGCTTCAGCTATACCGACGGCGAGTGGGACGCGGACACGATGTCGTGGAAGAACGGCGGTTGGTCGACAGAAGGCGGTACCGTCACCGTCACCAACAACAGCGCCACGAACATTACGGCGACCTTCGCCTTTGTGCCGAACGACGCGTTCACGAACTTCGGCGCCAATGTCGGGTTCACCCTCTTTGACGGCACGTTGACGAACAACCAGTTGGCCATCGGCGGCGGAGGGACCTTTACCGTCAACGTCAAGCTGACGGGCAAACCGTCCGACTATATCGAGACGATCACGACCGTCGGCACGATCACCATCACGCTCGGCGCGTATGAAGGAGAAGACTGAACATGGGCTTTTTTAGCAAGCATCTGACAAAAATCATCATCGCAGCTCTGCTGCTCGTGGCGATCATCGCGCTGTGCTTCGGCATCTGGGCGATCTGGCTGCGGGCACCCGAGGTGCTCGACCCCGATTACGCGGCGAAGGCGACCGAGCCGAATGCCGAGCAGATCGAGGGGACGTCCGGCGAAAAGCTGGACGCCCCCGAGGGCGGCGGGGCCATGTCGCTCATCTACGGCAAGGAGGTCCAAATCGACCTGTCCGACGCAAAGGCGACCTTCCTCGTCGGTAATCCCGCGGAGTCGACCGTGTATCTGGTGGCGGAGATCGTCATTCAAGATCACGTCATCGCGCAGTCGGGCGCGATCAAACCCGGCTATCGCCTGACCGAGCTCAAGCTCGCCGAGGGCGCGAAAGATATTTTGCAGGTCGGCGGCTACGACGGCAAGATCGTGCTGTATATGTACGACTCCGAGACCGACGAGCGCGCCATCCTCAATTCGGAAATTATCGTTACCGTAACGGTCAACGAATAATCTCTGTCTTATCATCCGACGGCAAAGGAGTCGGATGATAAGACAACATTCGCAAGTCAAACCAAACTCGAACCACAAGAAAGGTGGATAAAACCATGAAAAAAATTATTTCCATGATGCTCGTTACCGCTTTGATGCTCGGCACGCTGTGCGTGGGCGCATTCGCAACGTCCGATGAGATCACCGATTTGACCACCCCCGTCACGAAGACGCAGGATGTCTACGCCAAGTACGCCGAGGGCGCGAAAGTCGACACCTACAAGGTCGTTCTGACTTGGGGCTCCATGAACTTCAACTACAGCGCAAAGTCCGAGCGTTGGGACACCGATGAGCACAAGTGGATCCAGACCAATGCTGCCGCTTGGACGGCTGCAGAGGAAGGCGCCGGTAACATCACCATCGTCAACCACTCCAGCAAGGCCGTGACCGCTGCGTTCAGCTTCAACGCGACCGCAGAGGGCGTCGGCGGCAACTTCAGCGAGCAGACCGTCACCGTCAAGAGCGCCGCGGAGAACTTCCAAGCCGAAGAGCAGACCGTGACCTTCACGCCTACCGGCGATCTTGCCAAGACCGAGGAAAACACTGCCGATTACGTTAAGATCGGTACCATCACCGTCACTCTGAACTAAATAACCGTATGCTGCCGGCGGCGCCTTTGCCGCCGCCCTCGGCTAACGAAATAAGGCAATGCGTGCAAAAGCACCCCACATAAATCGTTTGATTTTGACACCCATTATTCAGAAAGGAAAATGCACATGAAAAAACTGCTTGCCATTGTCCTGACGCTTGCACTGCTGTGCACACTGTCCGTTTCCGCGTTTGCAGCCACGTTTGCCCCCACAGGCGACACCTCGAAAGAGCTGCAAGTGCAGTATTCCAAAGGTTCCCGACAGAATGTGTACGCTGCCACGATCGTATGGGAAGATATGATATTTACTTACCATACCGCCGATCAGGAATGGGATCCCACGACCATGACGTGGAAAAACAAAGACGGAGAAAAGACCGGTTGGAACAGCAAGACCGTCACCGTGTCGAACAGATCCGGCGACAAGATCAATGTGACCTTCGGCTACACCCCCAAGGAAGACGCGCCGGAAAACTTTTACGGCTATATCGTGTCTGTGAGCGCCGGCTTAACCGCCAGCGAATGTTACGTCCGAGAGAATTTGACACAGAAGTTTGAAGTGGCTGCTGCGACCGCCGGCACGGACGGCAATAACGGCACGGCAACTGTCGCCGAGTTCACCATTACTCCGGACGGCGCTTACACCGTTGACGGCGAAGAGCCCGTCACGGTCGGTACCATCACCCTCACGCTGAGCTAAACAAGGTAATGCGTGCGAAAAGCACCTTACATAAATCCGAAAATTCAAAAAATCAAAAACAAGAAAGGAAACTACCACTATGAAAAAACTGTTTGCCATCCTCCTCACCGTCGCACTGCTGTGCACATTGTCCGTCTCCGCTTTTGCGGCCACCGTCAACACCACCGGCTCCGAAACCTCGAAAGATCTGACCGTCAAGTATACCGAAGGCACCAAGGTACACGCACACGCCGCCACCATCGAGTGGGGCAGCATGGAATTCACCTACACCGCCGGCGCCCAGACTTGGAACACCGAATCCATGAAGTGGGAATACGAAGACGGCGCATGGAGCGAGCCGAGCACCGTCAAAGTCAGCAACAAGTCCAGCGAAGCCATCACCGTTAAGTTCGGCTTTGTCGCCGAGGCCGACGCCAAGGGCGTGACCGGTATCACCGTGAAGAAGCAGGCCGACGGCACCGTGGTCGGCAATGACGGCTGCCAGATCGAAAAGGCGAAGGAAGTTGCCGGCGGCAACGGCACCGCCACCGAGTGCATCTTCACCGTGCAGCCCACCGGCACCTACACCGGCACCAACGCCGCCGCCGTGAAAGTCGGTAGCATCACCATCACACTGGCGTAATATTACCTTTCCGAGGGGCTATGCTCGGCATAGCCCCTCCGAGCGTTCATTTTCGATCATTGCCCATAATCTCGATCGTGGGCAATGATCGGCAATGAAACGATAACTGAGGTGACGATATGACAAAGAAAAGACAGAAGAATAAGGCGCTGTATATCGCGGCGGCCGTCTGCGGCGCGTGCGTGGTATTCATGCTCGTGGCGCTGCTCGTGCCGAAAAAAACGGTGCGCGGCGATTTTACGCCCCCCGCGTTTGCCGCGGATGTGCACGAGGGCGTTCCGACGGTCGAGAAGGAGCGCATCTGGTATACGCCGCCGATGCAGGGACAGGCATTCCAAATGTCGGTCTGCTGCAATGTGATCGTCGAGGGCAACACGGCGGATATTTATCTGACCAATTACGCCGAAAACGACGTTTGGCTGATGGTGCGACTGATGTCGGTGGACGAAAAGAAGTCTGCGCAGTCGGGTCAGCTCGTGCCGGGGGACACGGTGTATGCCGAGTCGGGCATCATCAAACCGGGCGAGTACGTCAAGAGCATCACATTCGACAAGCTTCCCAAGAACGGGCAAAAGCTCTGCTGTAAGGTCATGGCTTATCAGCCGAACACCTATTACAGCGAGGGCTCGTTTCTGCTCGAAGCCGTTGCAAAGATCGGAGGATAACACAATGAAAAAACTGTTTGCGATTTTCTTATCGGCGTTTGTGCTGCTTTCGCTCGCGCAGCTTTGCTTTGCCGAGGACGATTCGAGTGCGGATGTGTTCGCGAAATTCGAAGACGGCGAACGGACGGAAGTCCCCGTTTCGGATGAGCGCGCGGAAACGACACTGCCCGACGAGACGGATGTCATCGTCGAGAAGATCCCCGAAAACGTGTCGACGCTGGTCATCTATTCCGTCCCCACCTCCGAGAAAGAGGCGTGGGACTGGGTGACGAGCTGCTTCGCGAGCGAGGGCACGCCCGTGCACACCTTTGATATTTACTTTGCCGATTCCGACGGCAAACGCAGCAACGCCGACGGCGCGGTCGTCACGATCGACTGCTCGCATTGCGAGGGCGTCATGACCGTCTGCTCCTTGACGACAGACGGCGTCATCCGCGTTCTGGGCGTGGCCGACGCAAGCGCCGATGCGCTGAGCTTTACCACCGACGGCAGCCACTATTACGTCGTGATGGTCAGAACGCCCGAGCCGAACGGAGAAAACCGCGTCATCGTCAACGGAAATCCCGGCGGCGATGTGGAGATCGATGGCAAAAATCCCACCACCGGCGACACCGTGACCGTGATCACAAAACCGGACGAGAATATGACCGTCGATCAGATCATCATCACCGACGGCGACGGCAACAAGATCAAGGTCAAAGACAACGGCGACGGCAGCTACTCTTTCGAACAGCCCGCGGGCGACGTGACCGTGAACGTGACCTACAAGGAACTGCCCGAAAGCGAAGAAAGCAGCCTTTTGTGGCTGTGGGTCACCATCGGCACGGTTTCCACGGCCGGCATCGGCACGGCGATCTTCTTCGTGCTGAGAAAAAAGAAACGCGCGCAGCAAATTTAAGGGACGCCTTCGGACGCATTGCCGCAGCGCAAAGCTATTGACAGCTCGGATTTTGCGGTGTATAATGAAATGCGTATTACAAAACGCTGCACGGCGTTTGGGAAGGGAAGCTTGCAATGAAAGAGATCATCAAAATCGAGCACCTCAGCAAAAGTTTCGGCGATGTTCATGCGGTGCGCGATCTGAGTTTTCAGGTGCGGGAAGGGGAACTGTTTGCCTTTCTCGGGATCAACGGCGCGGGAAAATCGACCACCATCCATATCATTTGCGGGCAGCTGCAAAAGGACGCGGGCAAGGTCGAGATCGACGGCATCGAGCCGCAGGACGATCCGCACGCCATCCGTCGCAAGCTGGGCGTTGTGTTTCAAAATTCTGTTCTCGACGGTTCGCTCAGCGTATACGACAATATGCAAAGCCGCGCCGCCCTCTACGGCATCACGGATGCGGCCTTCCGCGCTCGGCTCGACGAATTGTGCGCGTTGCTGGACTTCGGCGATATTCTCAAGCGCCCCGTCGGCAAGCTTTCGGGCGGCCAACGCCGCCGCATCGACATTGCCCGCGCGCTGCTGCACCGACCCGATATCCTCATTTTCGACGAGCCGACGACCGGCCTCGATCCGCAGACGCGAAAGCTTTTGTGGGATGTTGTCGCCGATCTGCGCAAGCGCGAAAAGCTGACCGTTTTCCTGACGACGCATTACATGGAGGAGGCGGCGGACGCCGACTATGTCGTCATTCTCGACAGCGGTCGCATCGCCGCCGAGGGAACGCCCCTGATGCTCAAAAATCAATACGCGGGCGATTTTATCACGCTGTATCATGCCGACGAAGCGCGTGTGCGTGCGCTCGGCTGCCCCTATACGCCGCTGCGCGACGGCTATCGCATCGAGGTGGCGGACACCGCCGAGGCGACGAAACTCATTTTGCGCGAGCCGTCGCTGTTTACGGACTATGAGATCGTCAAGGGAAAGATGGACGATGTTTTCTTGGCCGTAACGGGGAAAAAGCTGACAGGAGGCGACGGAAAATGACACAGCTTTCCGCATTGACAAGACGGCACTGCAAGCTCTTCTTTAAGGATAAGGGAATGTTTTTTACATCGCTGATCACGCCCGTGATCTTGCTGGTGCTGTTCGCGACCTTCTTGGGAAACGTCTATCGTGACTCCTTCACGAGTGCCATGCCCGAGGGCTTCACGGTCGATAAAGCGCTGATCGAAGCGACGGCGGGCGGGGAGATGATCTCGTCGCTGCTGGCGGTGTGCTGCGTGACGGTGGCATTTTGCTCGAACCTTCTGATGGTGCAGGACAAGGTCACGGGCGCGCGGCGCGATCTGACGATGTGCCCCGTGCGATCGTCCACTTTGGCGCTGAGCTACTTTTTTGCCACGCAGATCGTGACGCTGATCATCTGCTATGCGGCACTGATCGTGTGCCTTTTCTATCTTTCCGTGGTCGGATGGTACATGACGGTAGGGGACATCGCGCTGCTGGCGCTCGATGTGCTCATCGTGTCGCTGTTCGGCACGGCGCTTTCCTCGCTCATCAACTGCAACCTTTCCACGAACGGACAGGCCTCCGCGGTCGGAACGATCGTCAGCTCGGGCTACGGCTTCGTCTGCGGCGCGTATATGCCCATTTCGAGCTTTTCGGCGGGCTTACAGAAACTCCTGTCCTTCCTGCCCGGTACATACGGCACTTCTTTGATACGAAACCACACCCTGCGCGGCGTTTTCGCGCAGATGGAAAAGATCGGATTTCCGAGCGAGGTGCTGCAGGGCATTCGCGATTCGATCGACTGCAATCTCTATTTCTTCGGCAACTCGGTCAGCACTGCGGCCATGTTTGTTATCATGTGCGGCACGAATATCCTGCTCATCGGCGGCTATGTGCTGCTGCAATCCCTGAAAAAACGGTAAAATCAGAGGTCGGCTTTTCGAAACCGGCCTCTTTTTGCGCAAAAAAACGGATGCGACGATTGAAAAAGAGACGGCAATGTGATATACTGTACCAAATAGTACACACGGAGGCGTTTATGGAAGAACGGACGCATTTACAGCAGCAAATCGATGCCTTACTGCCGACGATCGAACGAAAAGACAACGAACCGCTGTCCAAGCACAGCTCTTTTCATATCGGCGGTGCAGCCGAGACGATGCTTTTCCCCAAAACGGAGCGGGAGCTGTCGGATATTCTTGCCGCCGCGCGTACGCTCGGCGAAAACGTCCGCATTCTCGGCGCGGGCACGAATATCCTCGCACCCGATGAGGGCGTGCGCGGAATGATCGTGTGCCTGAAAAATGCACTGCTCGGAAAGACGCTTCTCGATGCACGCAACATCCGCGTATACGCCGGGGAGACGATGACGAACTGCGCCGTTTTTGCCGCCGAGCACGGCCTTTCCGGCTTGGAATTCGCGCACGGGATCCCGGGCACGGTCGGCGGCGGCGTGTATATGAACGCAGGCGCCTACGGCGGCGAGATCGCGGATATCTGCACGCAGGTCACCGTGATGGACAGACATGGCAACCGCAGGTTGCTGAGCAAGGCGGAAATGGGCTTTTCTTACCGCAACAGCCGCGCACAGCAGGAAGATCTCATCATCATTTCCGCCGATTTTGCGCTCGAGCCGCAACCGCAGGTTGACATTTTCGCGAAAATGCAACTGCTGCGTGAAAAGCGCAGCGCCTCGCAACCGCTGGACAAATGGTCCGCAGGCTCCGCCTTCAAACGCCCCGCGGCGGGCTACGCCGCCGCGCTCATTGACGAGGCGGGCCTTAAGGGCTTCCGCGTCGGTGGCGCGGCAATCTCCGAAAAGCACGCGGGCTTTGCCGTCAATTTGGCAGACGCGACCGCCGAGGATGTCAAAAGCCTTTTACGGCAGGTCGCCGAGCGCGTCGAAGCGCGAAGCGGCATTCGTTTGGAGCCGGAAATTCGAATTTGGTAAGGAGGGTCAATATGGCACTGTCCTTTTCCGCTGCGGCCAAGGCCGAGGTCTGCCGCAGTTTCCCGACAAAAAGCTGCTGCGCGATGGCTCAGTGCTATGGCGTGCTCCTTTTTTGCAATAATTTCGGCGCGGACGGCGTGCGCATCATCACGGAAAGCCGCGAATTTGCGCAAATGCTGCCGAAACTGTTCCGACGCGCCTTTGACATTTCCTTCGATATCCTGCCCGAGCTCGGCGGTAGCGGAAAGCTCGTTTTCCAGATCACCGACCCCGAAAAGCTCGGCCGCATCATGCTCACTTACGGCTACGATCCGAGCGCGACGCTTGCGCTGCACCTGAACCTTGCGCAGGTGGAGGAAAGCTGCTGCAAGGCGGCATTTCTGCGCGGCGCTTTCCTAGCCGGCGGCTCGGTGACGGATCCGGAAAAGGGCTATCATCTCGAGCTCGCCACGACGCACAAAAGTGTCGCACGCGAGACCTATACGCTGCTGCACGAGTCGATCGGCTTTTATCCGAAGAGCACGCAGCGCGGCGGCGGGCAGGTGCTCTATCTCAAGCAAAGCGAACGGATATCCGATTTTTTGACCTTTCTCGGCGCGCCCGTGGCCGCCATGGGTATCATGGAAGCGCGGTTGGAGAAGGAACTGAACAACAAGGTCAATCGCCGCTGCAACTGCGACGACGCGAACACCTCGAAGGTCGTCGACGCGGCGCAGGAGCAGCTGGCCGCCATTCGCATTTTGCGAAAGCGCGGCGTGCTCGACCATTTGCCGCCGAAAATTTTGCAGGCGGCGCTCGCGCGTGAGGAAAATCCGGATGCGTCGCTGACGGAGTTGGCCGCGCTCATGGAGCCGCCCATTTCCAAGCCCGCCATGAATCACCGACTTCAGCGACTTGTCGCTGCCGCACAGGAGGAAAGGCCATGAGCTTCGTTCATCTGCACGTTCATAGCGAATACAGCCTGCTCGACGGTGCTTGCCGCATCGGCTCGATGATGGATCGCGTCAAAGAGCTCGGGCAAACGGCGATCGCCATCACCGATCACGGCGTGATGTACGGCTGCATTGATTTTTATAAGGCCGCGAAGGCGGCAGGCATCAAGCCCATCATCGGGTGCGAAGTGTATGTCGCGCGGCGAAAAATGTCCGACCGTGTCCACGGAATCGACAATGACCCGTATCATCTCGTGCTGCTGTGCGAAAATCGCCGAGGCTACGAAAATCTGTGTTACCTCGTTTCGCAGGCCTTTACGGAGGGCTTTTACGGAAAACCGCGCGTCGATCTCGAACTGCTGCGCGCGTATCACGAGGGCCTGATCGCGACTTCCGCCTGCCTCGCCGGCGGCGTTGCGCAGCACCTGCTCGACGAGGACTACGAAGGCGCGAAAGCGTATGCCCTGCAGCTGCGGGACATTTTCGGCGAGGGCAATTTCTTCCTCGAACTGCAAGATCACGGCATCGACGAGCAGCGCCCCGTCAATCAGGGCGTGTTGCGCCTGTCGCGCGAGCTCGGCATCCCGACCGTCGTCACGAACGATGCGCATTATCTGCGCAAGGAGGACGCGGCCATGCAGGATGTCCTCTTGTGCATCCAGACGGGCAGGACGGTCGACGACGCCAACCGCATGAAATTTCAGACCGAGGAATTCTACCTCAAGAGCGAGCAGGAAATGCGCGCGCTGTTCCCGAATTGCGACGAAGCCTTCGAAAATACGGTAAAAATTGCCGAACGCTGCAATTTGGAGTTTGTGTTCAACGAATACCATTTGCCCTCTTTTCCCATCCCCGAGGGCTACACCAACATCGAATACTTCCGCGCTCTGTGCGAAAAAGGCTTTGCCGAGCGCTATGTCGATCCGCCGCAGTCGTACCGCGAGCGACTTGAGTACGAGATCGGCGTCATCAGCCGCATGGGTTATGTAAACTACTATCTCATTGTCTGGGACTTTATCCGTTATGCCAAGGAAAACGGCATCCCCGTCGGCCCCGGGCGCGGCTCGGGCGCGGCCTCCATCGCGGCGTACTGCCTGCACATCACCGAGGTCGATCCGATGCAGTACGGCCTCATTTTCGAGCGTTTCTTAAATCCCGAGCGCGTGAGTATGCCCGATTTCGATACCGATTTCGGCCCCGAGCGTCGGGGAGAGGTCATCGAGTATGTCATGGAAAAATACGGTGCCGACCATGTCGCGCAGATCGCGACCTTCGGCACGATGGCGGCGCGCGGCGCGATCCGCGATGTCGGCCGCGCACTGAATTTCTCCTACGCCGAGACGGATGTGGTGGCCAAACTCGTGCCGAACACGCCGCACATTACGCTCAAGGAGTCCTTGGAGATCTCCGCGCGGCTGAAAGAAATGTACGATTCGGATGCGCGCGTCAAAAAACTCATCGACACCGCGATGAGTCTGGAGGGTATGCCGCGCAATACCTCCACGCACGCTGCGGGCGTGGTGATCACGGCCGACCCGGTATATACCTATGTTCCGCTTTCGCGAAACGACGACACCGTCGTCACGCAGTATACCATGACCACCATCGAAGAGCTCGGGCTGCTGAAAATGGACTTTTTGGGACTGCGCAACCTCACCATCATCGAGGACGCGCAGCGCGAGATCCGCAAGCTCGATCCCGATTTCGACATCGAGACCGTACCGCAGGACGACGCCGAGACCTTCGCCATGCTCGCCGAGGGCAGGACACAGGGCGTGTTCCAGATGGAGTCTGCGGGAATGACGGGCGTGTGCGTCAACATGAAGCCGACCTCCATCGAGGACTTGACGGCGATCGTGGCACTTTACCGCCCGGGGCCGATGGACTCCATACCGACCTTCATCGCAAACAAGCTCGATCACAGCAAGATCCGCTATAAAACGCCGCACCTGCAGCCGATCTTGCAGGTGACTTACGGCTGCATCGTGTATCAGGAGCAGGTCATCGAGATCTTCCAATCGCTCGGCGGCTATACCATGGGACAGGCGGACAATATCCGCCGCGCCATCTCCAAAAAGAAAATGAGGGTCATCGAGGCCGAACGCAAAGTTTTCGTCTACGGCGATGCGCAGCAGGGCATCCCCGGCTGCATCCGAAACGGCGTGTCGGAGGAGGCGGCGCAGTCGATCTACGACGAGATCGTCGATTTCGCAAACTACGCCTTCAACAAGGCGCACGCCGTGTGCTACGCGGTCGTTGCCTACCAGACGGCCTACCTCAAAGCGCACTATCCGCAGCAGTATATGGCGGCACTGATGACCTCGGTGCTCGACCGACTCGATAAGATCTCCGCTTATATTGCCGAGTGTAAGGACTTGGGCATTGACATTCTACCGCCCGATATCAATCATTCGGAAGACCCCTTCGTCGCGGAGGGCAGCGCCATCCGCTTCGGCCTCGGCGCGGTAAAAAATGTCGGACGCGGGCTCATCCGATCCATTTCCGCCGAACGCGCACGCGAGGGACTGTTCAAAAGCCCCGAAGATTTCCTGCGCCGCATGGGCGAGGAGCTCAATAAGCGCGCCGTGGAAAACTTCATCAAATGCGGCGCGATGGACGGCTTCGGCTATCACCGCAGCGAGCTGCTCAATTCCTACGAAATGATGATGGACACTTTGGCGGACAGCCGCCGCCGCAATATCGACGGGCAGATCGGTATGTTCTCCATGCTTGAGGCGCACGATCAGACCGCTTCCGTCGTCATCGAAAAATGCGACGAGCTTTCCAAGTCGGAGCTGATGGCCATGGAGAAGGAAACGACGGGCATTTACCTGACGGGACATCCCATGGACGATTATCGCGCGCAGCTGAAAAATGCGCACGTTTTGCCCATCGGCACGTTGATGGGAGAGGACTGCCCCGTGCAAGACGAGCAGATCGTCAGTGTCGCCGGCATCGTGCAGGCGGTGAAGATGAAATCGACCCGCAACAATTCGATGATGGCCTATGTGACGCTGGAAGATGATACCGCCTCCATGGAGATGCTGGCATTTTCCAATGTTTTGAACCAGTACGGCGGCTATCTTCGCGAAAATGCGGCCGTGGTCATCACGGGAAGATTTTCCGTGCGTGACGATAAAGATCCCCAGATCGTCATCAACCGCGCGCGCCCCATCACCGACCTGACACACTCGGACGTAACGCCGCCCGAGCCGCCGCGTCCGACGCCGCGCGGAAAACTGTATTTGAAATTGCCGTCGCAGGATGCACCGCAATTTCGCAAGGTCAGAGCGATCGTCAATATGTTCCCCGGGGACGATCCGGTCGTCGTTTACTTCGCCGACACGGGCGTTCGCTTGGGCAGCCGCTGCGCCTTTGCCGAAACGATGCTCGCGGAACTGAAAAATTTACTCGGAAACGAAAATGTTGTGCTGAAATAGCTTTTCTTTTTCGGCAAGTTGTGCTATAATGATAAAGATTTGGGAAAGGAGGCACCGCGCATGAAGGGTATTTTGAAAACGCTGCTATCGATCTTCCTCGTGGCGCTGCTTCTTTCCGGCTGCGTGCTGAGCACGGTCGATGCACTGTATTGCCTGCCGCAGCGGCCGCAGGCGGACGACGACCTGCAAAAGGTGATCGACTCCGCCATGAGCGGCATGAGCTACTGCGCCCCGCTTTCCGGCGAAAATCGACAGATGATCCAGCCGGCCGACTTGGACGGCGATGGAGTGAACGAATACATCGTGCTTGCCAAGGATAATTCGCAGCAGATGCTGAAATTGCTGATCTTCTATAAGCTTGCTGTCGGTTATGTGCTGCTCGACTCCATCGTCAGCTACGGAACGGCCTTCGACTTGGTCGAATTTGCGAATTTGGACGATCATCCGGGCGATGAGATCATCATCGGCCGACAGATGAGCGACGGCACGACCCGTTCGCTCGTCGTCTACCGCTTGGAGGACGGCAAGGTGAGCAAACAGCTCGAGACCGTCTATGCGAAGCTTTTGTGCTATGATATGGATGATGACGATCGCGCCGAGCTGATGCTGCTTGCGCCCGGCAGCAGCGGCGATCCCACGGGAAAGATCCTGCTTTACCGCTACAGCAACGGCCGCATCAACCGCTACGACGAAATGCAGATCGCCAATCCGCCCTCCGCCGTCAATCGCATGGAAGTGATGGTGCTTGCGGATAAGAGTAAGGCCGTCCTTTTGACCTCCGTCGAAAAAGACGCACAGGTGCTGGAAGTCTTCAACACGCAAAACGGCTCTTTGAACTACGTACACGGCCCCGTGTCGGTCGAAAAGCTCAACGGCTATTACGTCTATCCGACGGATGCCGACGGCGACGGCGTCACCGATCTGCCGAAGCTTGTGCCCATGCGCAGCAGCCCTTACAACGAAACGAGCGAAAGCTGGATCCTCTGGTACAGCCTGCAGCCCGACGGTACACAGTACGACGGTATGTACACCTACTACAGCTTCGAGGGCAAGTGGTATCTGCATATGAACAGTGCGTGGCTGCATCAGCTGACGGTCAGCCATTCGGAAGGAACGTGTACCTTTTTTACCATGGACAGCGAGATCGTGATGACCATCTATGCCCTGACCGGCGCGAACCGCAAGGAGCAGGCGACTCGCTTGGGCGGCGTCGAGCTCGGCCGCAGTGAAACGGTCATGTTCGTCGCGGTGCTCGGGCCGGCGGCGGTGGAATTCGGCATTACCGCCGAGCAGGTCAAGCAGCTGTTTTATCCCATCGAACTGAAGCTTTACTCATAAGGGAGGGAACGGAACATGAAAAAAGTGCTCATCATGGAAGACGAGATCAATATCCGCAGCTTCGTGGTCATCAACTTGGAGCGTGCGGGATATGAGGTCATCGAGGCCGGCACGGGCGAGGAGGCACTCGAGAAGCTCCGCCGTATGCCCGATATCGGTGTCGCCATCCTCGACATCATGGTTCCCGGCATAGACGGCTTTGAGGTCTGCCGCCGCATCCGCGCGACGGACAAGCAGATGGGCATCATCATGCTCACCGCCCGCACACAGGAAATGGACAAGATCACGGGGCTGATGACGGGTGCGGACGATTATGTGACCAAGCCTTTTTCGCCCGCGGAGCTGACGGCGCGCGTGGACGCGATCTTCCGTCGCATCGGCGCGGACGGCACGGCCGCCGCAGAGCTTTTGAACTATCCGCCTTTCAGCATGAATCTGCACACCCACACGCTCGACAAAGACGGCGAGCGCGTGCGCCTGACGCAGGTCGAATACAACATCATGAAGCTTTTCATGAGCAATCCCGGCAAGGTGCTCACGCGCGAAGAGATCATGACACGGGTCTGGGGCAACGACGGCGAGCTGAAGATCGTGGACGTCAACATTCGCCGCCTGCGCATCAAGATCGAGGACGATACCGCCAACCCGAAATACATCACGACCGTCTGGGGCTACGGCTATAAATGGGGTAGCTGAGCTATGCAAGGGGAGGAACAGTCTGCCAAGCGCAACAGCCTGAAAAACCGCTGGCTGTCGAATACGGTCATCATTTTCTGCATTCTGGGCTTGGTGTGTGTGGCGTTGATCAGTGCGGCCTTTGCCGTCTATTATTACAGCAATATGCGCACCGATATGCGCGCAAGAGCATCGCAGGCCAGTCAGTTTTTCAGCAGCTATGTCGGCCAGAACTATGAAGAGTACTATGAGTCCTGCGTCAGCTACACCCGCAACTACGGCGTGACGAGCAACATGGAGCTGCAGTTTCTCGACGCGAAGGGGCATTTGATCGCCTCTTCCTACGGCCACTGGAACGGCAACGATCCGGCGACCGACGAGATCACCAAGGCCATCGCCTCCCGCGAGGCGGCAGACTATGTCGGCGTCGATCCCGAGACGAACGAGCATATCATTGCCGTTTCGTACCCGATGATATTCAGCACCGGGCAGGTCGTCGGCGTGCTGCGCTATGTGACCTCGACACGGCTGGTCAACCTGCAGATCCTTTATATCGCGCTCACGGCGATGTCCGTATTTGCGTTGCTGCTGTCCGTTTTGGCACTGAGCAGCACCCACTATATCCGCACCATCGTCGCGCCGGTCGACGAGATCACGCAAAAGGCGAAAAAGATCGCCGGCGGCGGCTACGGCGCACAGATCCGCAAGACCTATAACGACGAGATCGGCGAATTGGTCGATACCATCAACGATATGTCCGTCAAAATCAGCCAAAACGAGCGGATGCAGGCGGATTTCATCTCCAATCTTTCGCACGAGCTGCGCACACCGCTGACCGCCATCAACGGCTGGACGGAAACGCTGCTCAACGATGAAAACCTCGACGAGCAGACCGCACGCGGCATGAAGATCATTGCCAAAGAGAGTGAACGCCTGACCGAAATGGTGATCGATCTGCTGGATTTCAGCCGCCTGCAGGACAATCGCCTGACACTGAATATGGAAAAAACCGACATCCGCGGCGAGTTTGAGGATACGGTCTATATGTATTCGAGCCGCCTTGCGCAAGACGGCATTCGTCTGCAGTTTCTCGACAATGACGAGCTGATCCCCGAGATCGACTGCGACGGCAAGCGTATGCGGCAGGTTTTTTTGAACATTCTCGACAATGCCGCCAAGCACGGCCGCGACGGTGGACGCATCGAAGCCTCCGTCCACTGCGAGAAGGAAACGATCGCGCTGCGCATCCGCGATTTCGGCCCCGGTATCCCCGCGAACGAGTTGCCGCTGGTCAAAAAGAAATTTTATAAGGGCAGCTCCAAATCCCGCGGAACGGGCATCGGTCTGGCTGTCTGCGATGAGATCGTGGATATGCACGGCGGCACGCTGACGCTTGAAAATGCAGTCGGCGGCGGCACGCTCGTGACCATCCGCCTGCCCATTGCACAATAAGGAAGGTTCATATGGCAAAAACACAGGAAAAATTCAAAACGAGCATCGGCGGTCAGGCATTGATCGAAGGCATCATGATGCGAGGCCCGCAAAAAGATGCGGTCGTTGTTCGGCAGGGCGAGGAGCTTCATGTCGAGGTCACGCCGCGCACGACCGTGCCCAAAGGTTCCGTCTGGAACTGGCCGATCTTGCGCGGAATGCGCGGATTCGGCAATTCGCAGGTGGCGGGCGTCAAGGCGCTGATGCACTCGGCTGACCTCGTCATAGACGATGACGAGCAGCAGGCGCCCTCAAAATTCGACCTTTGGCTCGAGAAAAAACTCGGAAACGAAAAATTCCAAAAATTGATCGTCGGCTTTGCCGTATTTCTGGGCTTGGCGCTGTCGATCGGCCTGTTCATACTGCTGCCGTCGTTCTTGGTCGGACTTGTGGCGGGCTTCATCGGCAGCAATCTGCTGCGCGCACTTCTCGAGGGCGTCATTCGTATCGCCATTTTTATGGGATATATGATCGGCATTTCCCGTATGAAGGAAATGCGCCGCGTCTTTTCCTACCACGGCGCCGAGCACAAGACCATCCGCTGCTATGAGGCCGGCTTGCCGCTGACCGTCGAAAACGTGCGCGCACAGACGCGCCTGCATCCGCGCTGCGGAACGAGCTTTTTGCTGGTCGTGATGATCCTGTCGATCTTGGTGTTCGCGATCGGCTCGTCGATCCTGCAGGCGATCGTGCCCGCCATCGAGCAGCTGCGCGGCCGTTTTTCCTACAATCTTCTTATGATGGCGTTCAAACTGCTGCTGCTTCCGATCGTCGTCGGCATCAGCTACGAGATCAACCGCTTCGTCGGACGGCATGATAACCGCTTCACGCGTATCATCACCGCGCCGGGAATGTGGTTCCAGAATTTCACGACCAACGAGCCCGATGACACCATGATCGAGGTGGGCATCGCGGCACTTGAAGCGGTGCTTCCCGAGAAGGAAGGGGAGGATCGCTGGTGATGCGGCTGTATGAGCTGTATCGCAGCGCTTATGCGCGCCTTTTGCAGTGCGAGAGCGAACCGATCGCCGCGATGCTGGCGCGGCAGATGATATGCCATGTCAGCGGAAAAAATTATGCACAATATCTGGCAGAGCGTGAGTGCGAGGCGACGCAGGAGCAGTGCCTTGCCGCAGAGCTGATATTGCGGCGATTGCTTGCCGGCGAACCGCTTGCCTATATCCTCGGTGAATGGAGTTTTTACGGGCTGGATCTGTATGTGGACGAAAATGTCCTCATCCCGCGCGATGACAGCTGCGCGCTGGCGCAGCTGGCCATCGAAAATGCCGCGCTACCGCAAAATGCGCGCATCCTCGACCTTTGCACGGGCTCGGGCTGCATCGGTCTGGCCGTTGCGGCCAATCGCCGCGATGCGCAGGTGACACTCGCGGACATTTCCGAGCAGGCGCTTGCCGTGGCACGGAAAAATGTCGAAAGGCTGCAGCTTGCCGCGCGGGTATCGTGCATTCGTTGCGACGCGCTGTGCGCGCCATCACCGCAGATCGGACGCTTTCACATGATCGTGTCCAATCCGCCCTATGTGACGACGATGCAGATGCAGCAGCTGCCGCACTCCGTCGCCGATTTCGAGCCGCAGCTGGCGCTGCACGGCGGGGAGGACGGCCTGCAATTTTATCGCGCCATCGTCCGAAATTTTCGCGCCGCGCTCCATGCGGGCGGATATCTGGCCTTCGAGTTCGGGGAACAGCAGGGCGATGCGGTATGCGAACTGCTCGAGCAGGGGGGATTTACCGTGCTTCGGCGCGTGCAGGATTTTCAAGGTAGAGAACGGGCGTGCCTCGCCCGATACGATAGGAAGGAAGGATAATTATGGCCACCAAAAAGACAGCATATGAAGCACCCGCCCCTGCAAGCGACAAGAAAAAAGCTTTGCAGACGGCGCTGGCGCAAATTGAAAAAACTTACGGCAAGGGCACGGTCATGCGCTTGGGCGACCGCCCTGATATGAATGTCGACGCCATCCCCACGGGCTCTTTGGCACTCGACGCCGCGCTCGGGATCGGCGGCGTGCCGAAGGGAAGGATCATCGAAATTTACGGCCCCGAGTCCTCGGGCAAAACGACGCTCGCGCTGCACATCCTTGCGCAGGCGCAGAAAATGGGCGGCGAGGTCGCCTTCGTCGATGCCGAGCACGCGCTCGATCCCGTTTACGCCGCGGCCTTGGGCGTGGATATCGACAATATGCTCGTTTCACAGCCCGACACGGGCGAGCAGGCACTGGAGATCACCGACGCGCTCGTGCGCTCGGGCGCAGTGGATGCCGTCGTGGTCGACTCCGTCGCCGCGCTGACGCCCCGCGCCGAGATCGAGGGCGAAATGGGCGATGCGTTCGTCGGTCTGCAGGCCAGACTCATGTCGCAGGCACTGCGTAAACTCGCGGGCACGATCAACAAGACCAACTGCGTCGTCATCTTCATCAATCAGCTGCGTATGAAGATCGGCGTTATGTACGGTAATCCCGAGACGACCACCGGCGGCAACGCGCTGAAATTCTATGCCTCCGTCCGTCTGGACGTGCGCCGCGTGGAGTCGATCAAAGAGGGAGGCAACGTCATCGGCAACAAGACCCGGGTCAAGGTGGTCAAA
>CAYOZT010000024.1:0-19944 GCA_964408545.1 uncultured Oscillospiraceae bacterium
TTCAAGTCTCCACGGAAACCGGGTCGTATGCTCCATGCCATTGGAGCGCGCCCGAAATCCTTAACCCCCAGCATCCACCCGAAACTGGGCGTAACAAGCAGACACCAGGGACTTCATCGATATGCCCTTCAAAGGATTTTTAGGCCCTTCCTGGAAAATGGTCACGCTGACTAGAATACTGCGCCGTCGAAGCGTATAATAACACATTTTTTTCTTATATACAAGTATTTTATTTGTTTTTTCAAAAATAATTTACATTCCTTCGGAAGGCATCTCCGATTTTGGAAAGCACACGGCAGTTTTCGGGCAACGCTTTCGTCCGTTCGGGTGACTGCTCGGTGAAAACATACATACTGTCCAAGCCCGCCGCGGCGGCGCCGTGGCAATCGGCGCGGTCATCGTTTCCGACCATGACGGTCGTGTCCGCTTCGAGCCCGAAGCGCTCGAGCGCAAGGCGATACAGCCGCACGTCGGGCTTTTTCAGCCCTTCGACGGAGGAGATGATCACACCGTCGAAATACGCGTCGAGTCCCAGCGCGCATATCTCCGGCCAAGTGAACAGATACTGCGCGTTCGAAAGCAGGTACACCCGCTTCCCCGCGCCGTGCAGGCGCTGCATCAGTTCCTCGACGCCGTCAAAAAGCCGCAGCTTTTCCAGCGACAACAGGCGAAACAGCTTCGTGACATTTTCGATGCGCGCCTTCGTCGGTTCGATACCGCGCGGTGTATAAAATTCCGAAAAAACGGCCGCAATATCGATCTCCGCGTGGCAGCCGCGCTCGGCCTTTGCCTGCGCCTCGAGCTGCTTGACACGGGAAAAATACATTGTCTGCAGCTGCTCGGGCGAATAATGCGCGCCCTCGCCGGCGAGCCACACGGCGAGTTTTTCCCAGAGCACCGCCTTTCGCTCGTCCGTATGTACGTCGACCAAGGTGCCGTACAGATCGAACAGATAGTTTTGATATTCTTTCATTTGTATACCCTTCTTCGCACAGGAAGAGCCTCGCCGCAAGCAAGGCTCTTCCGATCGATTTTTATTCCTGCGTTTGCTCCGCCTGCTCGCTTTTTTCCTTCTTTTTGCGGCGGAACATGAAATGCGGCTGCAGATCCGGCGGCTGACATTGCAGCTTTTCGGCTGCGATATTGCGTTTTTCGACGCGTTTTTGCGCAAACTCACGCAGCAGCGCATACAAAACCGACGCAAACGGCACCATGATCAGCATTCCGGCAACACCCATCAACCCCTCGCCGACGAGCACGGCCAGCAGCACCCACATACCCGGCAGGCCGATGGAGGTGCCGACCACGCGGGGATAGACGATATTATTATCGATCTGCTGCACGATGATGAACATAATGATAAAGATCAATGCCTGCATGGGGCTGCTGACAAAGATCAAAAACGCACCGATGGCGCAACCGATGAGCGCGCCCATGACGGGGATCAGCGCGGTCACGACGATGATGACGCAGATCAGCGGGATATACGGCATCCGCAGGATCGCCATCACGATCGCGCACATGATACCAAGGATCACGGCGTCCAAGCACTGACCCGTGATGAAGTTGGAGAAAACGGAGTTGCTCAGGCGAAGGACGCGCACCGTCTCGTCCGCCTTTTTCTCGGATACGATCGCGTACAGCAGCTTTCTTCCCTGCCGCGCGAGCGTCTCCTTGCGCGCCAAGCAGTAAAACGCGAAAATCACGCTGAACACGCCGTTATAAACGAAGGACACGACATCCTTCACGATCTCGATGGCATTGCTCAAAAGTGCCGAAACATTCGTTTCGAAGGCATTCATGACGGTGTCGAGGATACCCATCCAATCGATCGTGCCGTCCTCGCCGACGATGGGGAAGAAATCTTTGATCTGCGGATACTTTTCGACCCATTCCAAAAGCTTTTTATTCACCTTGTCAAAAAAGCCGGGCAGTTGGAAGGAAAAAACACGCACCGCCTCCTTGACCTGCGGCACGAGCAGCAGCATCACCGCCGTGATGACGATCACCAAGGCCACGATGGTCATGAGAATGGATGTAACGCGCAGGACCTTCTCGTTTTTTATGAAGCCGAGCTTCCTTTCGATGAAGCGCATGGGGACATTGAGCACGAAGGCTAACGCCGCACCGACCAAAAACGGAGAAAACAGTCCGAAAACGAAGCCGAATACGGACTTGACACGCGCGGTCTCGTGCAAATAGAGATAGGCAAGAAATATACCAATGATCGCGATAAATATCCTGCGGCCGCTTTTTTTGTCGATTTTCAATTCCAATCCGATCCCTCCCTTTTGATTAAGACCATTATAGCCCGATTCCGCGTAAAAGTCCAGCAAATTTGTATTCTTTTTTCAAAAAGGCAAAAAATCCTTTTCATCTTTCGCATTCGGGGCGCATAGGATGCTATGGTAGCACACAGCATCGGAGGGAGGCCTATGACAGATACCATTGAGGAAAGAGCCTGCAAACTCGCTGTGTACATGATCGAGACCGGCGCGACAGTCCGCGCGGCGGGAAAACACTTCGGCATATCCAAATCGACCGTCCATAAAGATCTGCAGCAGCGGCTGCCGCAGGTAAATGCGCAGCTGTATCGGCAGGTTCGAAAAGTACTTGACCGGAACAAGACCGAGCGCCACATCCGCGGCGGCTTGGCCACGAGGAAAATGTACAAAGGCTACTGAACAAGGCGCCCGCGGGCGCCTTGTTCGTTACTTACAGATCGTCCGCATCCTGCACGGGCAGCTCGTGCTTTTCGATGGGGCGGCCGGTGTAGCAGCCCTGCGGATCGGTCACGATCGGGCTCGGCTTTTCGTTCGACATGGTCGGCGGCAATTGCGGGCGATCTGTCTTTGACTTGCGCATGATTTTACCCCCTTTGTTTTTGTGCGACGGACAAGCACTGTTGTTCCTTTTGGGCACACTCCCAGTTTTCCCCCTTATTTTGCGGCGATTACTGTAAAATTTTCACAAAATTTCTGTTGCCATTCGCGCACATTCATGTTATACTGTCCATAGACACTGCAATACGCAGCAAAAAATGGAGGTTTATTCTATGTACGATCGCAGTTACAACTTCTCCGCAGGCCCCGCTACCATGCCCGTCCCCGTTTTGGAAGAAATTCGGGACGAAATGCTCAACTATCGCGGCAGCGGTATGTCCGTTATGGAAATGTCCCACCGCTCGAAGGTCTTCCAGCAGATCTACGACGAGGCCGAGGCCGATCTGAGAAAGCTCATGGGCATCCCCGATAATTACAAGGTTCTCTTCATTCAGGGCGGCGCCACGCTGCAATTCTCCATGCTGCCGATGAACCTGATGAAAAACGGTGTGGCAGATTATATCGTCACCGGTTCTTGGAGTAAGAAAGCCTTCAAGGAAGCGCAGAAATTCGGCGATGTCAAGTGCGTCGCTTCCTCCGAGGACAAGAACTTCTCCTACATCCCCGACTGCTCCGACCTGCCCATCCGCGAGAACGCCGATTATGTTTACATCTGCGAAAACGAGACCATCCACGGCACCACCTACGCTTCCCTGCCCAACACCAAGGGACACGTTCTCGTTTCCGACCAGAGCTCCATGTTCCTGTCCAAGCCCTGTAACGTCAGCGATTACGGCGTGATCTACGGCGGCGTACAGAAGAACATTGGCCCTGCGGGCGTGGCCATCGTCATCATCCGCGAGGATCTCATCCGCGCCGACATCGATCCGAAAACGCCCATCTATCTGCGCTACGACACGCACGCCGAGAACGGCTCCATGTACAATACGCCCAACTGCTGGGCGATCTACGTTTGCGGCAAGGTCTTCAAGTATCTGCTGTCCATCGGCGGTCTGGAGGCCATGGCGAAGCTGAACGAAGAAAAGGCGAAGGTGCTCTACGACTATCTCGACGAGTCCAAGATGTTCAACGGCACCGTCGAAAAAGCCTTCCGTTCGCTGATGAATGTGCCCTTCGTCACCGAGAGCAAGGAACTCGACGCCGAGGTCGTCACCTACACCAAGGCCGCAGGCTTCGACAACCTGAAAGGACACAAGTCCGTCGGCGGTCTGCGCGCTTCCATTTATAACGCCATGCCCATTGAGGGCGTGAAGGCACTCGTCGAATGCCTCAAGAAATTCGAAAAAGAGCATCAATAATTTAGGAGGATATAGGAAAATGAGAATTCTGGTCACCGATGGAATGGATAAGTCCGGTATCGCCGAGCTGCGCGAGATGGGACACGAGGTCGTCGAGCAGTTCTACGCTCCCGAGGAATTGGGCGCTGCGCTGCGTGATTTTGACGTGGTGGTCGTTCGCTCCGCCACGAAGGTGCGCAAGGCGCAACTCGAGGTCGCGAAAGACAGCCGCCTGAAACTCATCATTCGCGGCGGCGTCGGTGTCGACAATATCGACGTCAAGGACGCCGAGGCCATGGGCATCACTGTGAAGAACACCCCGCGCGCTTCCTCTCAGTCCGTCGCCGAGCTTGCCATGGCGCTGATGTTCTCCTGCTGCCGCTTCGTTTCCATCGCCGGTCACACCATGCGTGAGGACAAATGGGAAAAGAAGGCATACGGCAAGGGCATCGAGCTGAGCGGCAAAACGCTGGGCATCGTCGGCTTCGGCCGCATCGGTCAGACGCTCGGCAGAATGGCGAAGGCCATCGGCATGAACGTCATTGCCTTCGACATCTATCACATCCCCGGCATCGAAGAGCAGATGGGCATTCCCTATGTGGAAATGGATGAGCTGCTGGCCAAGGCCGACTTCGTTTCCGTCCACGCGCCCGCCGTCGACGGCGGCAAGCTCATCAGCGCCGAGAACATCGCCAAGATGAAAGACGGCGTCGTGATCATCAACACCTCCCGCGGCTCCAACTGCGACGAGGCCGCTCTGCTCGACGCACTCAACAGCGGCAAGGTTCGCGCCGCCGGTCTGGATGTTTACAACGAAGAGCCCTCCGCCAACAAGGCGCTGTACAATCATCCCATGGTTTCCTGCACGCCGCACATCGGCGCTGCCACGCTCGAGGCGCAGAAGCGCATCGGCGCGGAGATCGTGTCCATCATCCGCGACTTTGCCTGATGTTTGACATCACGCTGCTCGTTGTCGGCAAGCTGAAGGAAAAATTCTACCTGTCCGCCTGCGAGGAATACGCCAAGCGCCTCGGCGCCTACTGCCGCTTCACCCTGACGGAGTTGCCCGAAACGCGCCTGCCGGACGATCCCTCCCCTGCCGAGATCCGCGCGGGGCTGGAAAAGGAGGCGGACGCCATCATCGCAAAAGTTCCGAAGGGTGCATGGCTGTGCGTATTCACGCCCGAGGGGAAAATGCTTTCGAGCGAGGAATTTGCGCAGAAGCTGGCGGAAGTCAAGCTGGCGGGAAAAAGCAGCGCTTGCTTTCTCATCGGCTCGTCCTTCGGCATCGCGCCGCGCGTCAAGCAAATGGCCGACTTTCGCCTGTCCATGAGCGCGATGACCTTCCCGCACCATCTGGCAAGAGTCATGGTGCTCGAGCAGCTCTACCGCGCCGAAGCCATCCAAGCGGGCAGTAAATATCACAAGTAACTTTTCGCCACATCCGTGACCTCCGTCGCAGGTGTGGCGAAAAATTTTTTCCAAAATGTCACGAGGTACATTGACAGGCGAGGTATTTTGTGTTATAATAGCTCCACCACAAAAAAGGAGGTCATGCCGTGTCCATTGCAGGCGATTTGATACGCGGACATACCGATGCGATCATTTTAGCGCGACTTCTGCGCTCCGACAGTTACGGCTACGAGATCAACAAATCCATCTGTGCCCTTTCCGATGGACGATTTGAGCTGAAGGAGGCCACACTCTACACCGCTTTCAAGCGTTTGGAGGAGCTCGGCTACATCGCGTCCTACTGGGGCGGAAACGGCCCCGGCGCACGCCGACGATACTACACCATCACCCCCGAGGGGCGCGATGCGTGCCACCGACTGTTGCTCGAGTGGCAAGAAACAAAATCCATCATGGATCAACTTTTGATAACGGAGGTAGGAAAATGAGAGAACAACTGATTTCCTATGTCGAGCTCCTCTTCGCGGGCAGCGTCGGGCTCGACGACATGAAGCAGGAGATATTGCAAAACACGCTCGAGCGTTACGACGATCTGCTCGCGCAGGGAAAAACGCCGGAAGCGGCCTATCGTCTGGCCATCTCGGGTATCGGCGATATCAGTGAACTGCTCGGCGTGGAAGAAAACGCCGCTGCCGCGCCCGTTGCGGCTGCACATACGCCCGCAAATAAGACGAAGGATTCACCCGCCAAACGCGTTTGGAAGGCGCTTGCGATCTTCCTGTACATCCTCTCGGCGATCCCGCTGTTTGTGCTCGATTGGATCGGTATGCCCGAGCTCGGATTGTGCGGAACGATCGTCATCTGTGCTGTGGCGACGGCTATCCTCATCATCATCGGCGCGACCGACTCGTCGAAGGAAGAGAAAAAAGCGCCCGCCGAGAAAGAGGAAAAACGCAGCAATCCGCTCTATAAGGCGATCAGCTCCCTCGTCACCACCATCGGCATCATCGCCTATTTTCTCGTCAGCATTACCAGTGGCGCGTGGTACATCACGTGGGTCATCTTCCCCCTCATCGGCGCGGTCAACGGGCTGATCAAAGCGATCTTTGACCTGACGGAGGTGCAAAAATGAAGCGTAACGCCATTTTTCGCATCGTCGTTTTCGCGCTGCTGATCTGCATTTTGTGCACGGTGCTGCTGTTCGGGCTTTGCATCGACGATTTTTCTTGGAACAATTTCGGCTTCAGCTTCGGCATCAGCACGAGCGGTCGCCTCGCGGACGGTACGCCGAGCGACAGTGCGATCTTCGATGCGGCGGATATCGACGAGATCGTCATTTACTGGATCTCGGGCGATATCGACATTCGCGGCACGGACACGGACGCCGTTTCCTACGAAACGCGCAATAACAGCACCGACTTGGAAACGGTCTACTCGCTGAAAAACCGCCGCCTGAGCATCGGCTATCACGCAAAGACGCATCTTTCGACAAAAACGAAATCGAAAGATCTCTGCGTGACGCTGCCGCAGGACTGGGCCGGCAAGCTTTTGAAACTTGAGGCCGTTTCCGCGCGCATATCCGTCGACACGCTGCACATTTCGGATGATCTGAAAATGGAAACCGTCAGCGGCGAAGTCACGCTTTCGGATGTCACGGCGAGGGAGCTCGACATCGACACCGTCTCGGGCGACCTTCTGCTTGCAGGGCACTTCGGTCAAGTCGACATAGAGAGCGTTTCGGCCAACGCCGTGCTCGATTGCACGGCGCAATGCCCCACGAAGATCGATTTCGAGTCCGTTTCCGGGGATCTGAAGCTTTCCCTGCCCGACGGCTACGGCTTTGCGCTCGAGATGGACGGCGTGCATAAGGAACTCGTCACCGACCTTCCCTTCCGCAAGAGCGACGGCAAATATCTCAGTAGCGGCGAACATGGAAATTGCAAGATCGACTTTGAGACCGTCTCGGGTGAGGTGCTCATCCGAGCGGCTTCGGAAAGTTAAAAATCATCGGAGGGAAGGACGCGTGATGCATCCTTCCCTCCGAGTCGTTTCAGTATTCTCCCGCGTGGAACATGACGGCGGAAAGTGCGCACAGCGGCGCCGTCTCGCAGCGGAGGATGCGCTTTCCGAGCGTGCAGACCTGCAATCCCAGCTCGCGCGCAAGCGCGACCTCGCTTTCTTCGAGTCCGCCCTCCGGCCCGGTCAGCAAGCTGATGCTGCGATGATCGCCGTTTTCGAGGCTTGCGTGCAGAGTCTGCGCGTGTTCGTTTTCGTAAAACAGCAGCGCAAGTTCCGCCTGTGCCGCCGCTTCCAACGCGGCGCGGTAGCTTGGCAGCACCCGCACACGCGGTATGCGTCCGCGTCCCGACTGCTCGGCGGCGGAAAGAGCGATTTTTTGCCAGCGCTCGCACTTTTTTTCAAGGCTTTTCTCGTCCGGACGGGAAATGCAGCGCGCCGTCGGGAAGGTCACGATCTCGTAAGCGCCGAGCTCCGTTGCCTTCTGGATGACGTGCTCGAGTTTGTCCGCCTTCGGCAGTGCCATGAAAATGCTGACGCGCACGCGCGGCTCGCTCTCGCTTTTTCGGCGCTCGAGCACGGTAACGATCGGTTCTCTTTCATCCGATACGCGGCACAGGCACTCGTTCCCGTCCGCATCGGCGATGAGCACTTCCTCGCCGAGCTTCAATCGCAAAACGCGGGCGTGCTGCGCGTTTTCGCCCGTCAGGCGGATGCGATCGGCAGACATCGTCTGCGGGTCGATAAAAAATCTGGTCATGTCGTCTCTCCGTTGTTCGTCGTTTCTTCCTTTTGCTTTTTACAGATGTAGCGATAATACAGCAGCCCCATCGCAGTCAGGAGCAATGTGACGCCGATCATGACGGCGCTCAAAACGAAATTGCCCTTCCCTGCCGCCGCGCCCGTCGCAGTCGAGGTCACGAGCGAGGGAATGCGCCCGACGGCGACGATGAGCAGCCATTTTCCCGTGCTCAAGGGAGTCAGTCCCGCGATATAGCTGAGAAAATCCTTCGGTGTGCCCGGCAGCAGCATCAGCACGAACGCCAAGGTTTCGGACTTTTTCGGATCGCGCAGAAAGGAAAAGCGGGCGATCTTATCCTGCGAAAAGAAAACCTCCACCAGTTTCACGCCGAGCTTGCGCACGAGCGCGAACACCATCCAGCTTCCGATGATCATGCCTGCGAGCGTCAAAAGCGTGCCCTCCCAGAAGCCGAAGGCGTATCCTGCGGCCAGCTCGATCGGCTCGCCCGGGATGAAGGCCACGACGATCTGCAAGATCACCATGCCGACGAAGATCACTCTGCCCCAGACGCCGTAGGAGTCCACCCACGCTTGGAATTTTCCCTGCTCGCGAACCAGTCGGATCATCGGGACGCCGATGAAAATGCCGACCAGCGTGCAAAACAGGACGAAGATCACCATTGCAACGATCGCTACGATCTTTTTATGCTTCTGCGTCATACGCACACCTCTTTTCGCCGTCACGGCCTTTTCTCAAGTATAGCATACGATTTGCAAAATTGGTATAAATTTTTTCTTAATTTTCGCCGAGATACGCGTGTATATCTCGGCGAAAAGAACTTTATTCTCCCTTTCCGCGCAGCTCGATGATCTGATCGCGCAGCAGCGCGGCATACTCGTATTCCATCATGCGCGCGGCTTCTTTCATCTGCTTTTCGAGTCGGGCGATCTCCTTTTCCTTCTCCGCCTTGGTCAGCTTGACGCCGTTTCTGCCCTTTCGCTCGGCAGTCGGCGAAGAGATCTCGATCAGGTCGCGCACGGATTTGATGATGGTTTTCGGGACGATGCCGTGCGAAACGTTGTACGCGTTCTGGATGGCGCGGCGGCGCTCCGTCTCGTCGATGGCGGCGCGCATGGAAGCCGTGACGGTGTCGGCGTACATGATGACAAGTCCCTCGGCATTTCGCGCGGCACGGCCGATGGTCTGGATCAGGCTCGTTTCACTGCGCAGGAAGCCCTCCTTGTCCGCGTCCAAAATGGCGACCAAGCTGACCTCGGGGAGGTCGAGTCCCTCGCGCAGCAAATTGATGCCGACCAGCACATCGAATTTTGCCATGCGCAGATCGCGCAAGATCTCCATGCGCTCCATCGCGCCGATGTCCGAGTGCATATAGCGCACGCGGATGCCCGCTTTTTGCAGATATTGCGTCAGATCCTCCGCCATTTTTTTGGTCAGCGTGGTCACGAGCACGCGCTCGTTGCGCGCGCTGCGGGCGTTGATCTCGCCGATGAGATCGTCGATCTGCCCCTCGATGGGGCGCACCTGCACCACAGGGTCGAGCAGTCCCGTCGGGCGAATGACCTGCTCGACGATCTGCCCCGCGCGGCTGCGCTCATACTCGGCGGGCGTCGCGGAAACATAAATGGCCTGACGGATCTTGCCGTCAAACTCCGTGAATGTCAACGGGCGGTTGTCATACGCCGACGGCAGACGAAACCCGTAGTTGACAAGTGCATCCTTGCGGCTGCGGTCGCCCGCGAACATCGCCCGCGTCTGCGGGAGCGTCACATGGCTCTCGTCGACGAAAAGCAGAAAATCCTCGGGAAAATAATCCAGCAGCGTGGTCGGCGGTGTGCCGGGCGCGCGTCCCTGAATGACGCGCGAATAGTTTTCGATGCCGTTGCAAAAGCCGATCTCGGTCAGCATCTCCAAATCGTAATTCGTGCGCTGCGCGATGCGCTGTGCCTCGATGAGCTTGTTTTCCGCGCGGAAGGCTTCCACCTGCGCGTCGCACTCCGTACGGATGTCGCGCATGGCGCGCTCGAGTTTTTCGCGCGTGGCGACATAATGGCTGGCCGGATAGATCGCCACGTGGTCGAGATAGCGTTCGGTCATGCCGGAAACGGCGTTGATCTCGGAAATGCGGTCGACTTCGTCGCCGAAAAACTCTACGCGGATCGCCCTGCCCGACCAATACGCGGGATAGACCTCCAGCGTATCGCCGCGCAGGCGGAATTTGTTTCGGGAAAAATCGATGTCGTTTCGTTCGTAGCGGATCTCGGTCAGCTTTTGCAGCACGCCGTCGAGCGAATATTCGTGCCCGACGCGCAGCGAGATGACCATGTTTTTGTAATCGATGGGGTCGCCGAGGCCGTACAGGCAGCTGACGGAGGACACGACGATCACGTCGCGCCGCTCGAACAGCGCCGCCGTGGCACTGTGGCGCAGGCGATCGATCTCCTCGTTGACGGCGGCGTCCTTCTCGATATAGGTATCGGTGTGGGCGATGTAAGCCTCCGGTTGATAGTAATCGTAATAGGAAATGAAGTATTCGACGGCATTATTCGGAAAAAATTCCCGAAATTCCGAGCACAGCTGCGCGGCCAGCGTCTTATTGTGCGCCAGCACGAGCGTGGGGCGATTGAGTTCGGCGATCACGGAGGCCATGGTGAAGGTCTTTCCCGAGCCGGTCACGCCCAGCAGCGTCTGCTCGCGCAACCCGAGGTTGACACCGCGCACCAGCTTTTCGATGGCTTGCGGCTGATCGCCCGTCGGCGCAAAGGGAGAATGCAGTTCAAATTTGTCCATGGCTTTGCTCCTCGTTTCTGCGCTATGGCAGCATTTCACGCCATCAGTATAGCACGGATATGCCGAAAACTCAATAGTCAAATCGGCTCATGGCGTTCACCGCGGCATTGCCGTATGCAAACGCAGGCCTTTCTCGTTATTCCATCAGTTCCGCCACATCGCACCGCAGCGCCTTGGCAAGTTTCACGACAATCTCAAAGCTCGCCTTATTCAAGTCCTTGCTCTTGCGCTCATAGGCGCGGATTGTATTGAGTGAAACTCCCGATTCATTGGCAAGTGTTTCCTGCGTCAAGCCGCAACATTTTCTCGCCGTCTTTAATTTGCTCTCGGCACGGGCAAAATGCGCGTCGAGCACGTCATAGCTTTTCCGAATGTCCGCCTCATGAAGCGTGTCGTAAAGTCCGATCAGTTCCTCATACGGAACGGTATCTAAAATGCTTCGGAATGTGTGCCCGGAATACCATTGATAATGCGTAAGCATCCATCCTACCCAATAGACATCGCTTCGGTCGTAGCTTTCGATCAGATCGGAATGCCGGCTTTCATCCGAGGTCTTTTCCATGATTTCCATGAAAAGTTCCAGCCCGCTTTTGCCCGCAATGTATTTGGGATTTCCGCTTTCGATCTGCTGTGCCACACCGGATTGGATAAATCGTTTTAGAAAGTCCGCGCCGTCCATACCATATTCCAGCACGGCATCGTGGAGCATATTTCCGACGGCGCGGGAAGCCTTACTCAGATATAATTGATCGTAGGCGTGGGTCGTCATTTTTCATATCCTCCCTCATAATATCCAGCACGAAAATATCGTCCATCAGCTGCTGCAAATTCTTCTTACGGTTTGCGTATGCGGCTCTTGCGCGCTTGTCTCTGTCCGCTCTCTTGTAATAATATTCCCGATGATCCGCGGTCTCATATCCCATAAATTCGATCTGCCCAAAGGAACGCTCGGAGATCAACACGATCTGCTCGCCGAGTGTGCCAAGCTGCATGGCGATGTTCAAGTCGCGCAGCGAGATCGTATTATTTACAAAATCTTCGGCAAACGAGAAGTAGGAATCGTCCGCGCGATACCCGATCATGACATCGACATCGGATATGTCGGGCATAAAACGGGAAAGAATAAATTCGCGAGCATTGTTGCCGATCGGCGAGGTAATGTCAAACTTTCGGTGTGTGAGCAGGATCGCAAGCCAATTGAGAATGTTGAATTCCCCTTTGGTCAAGTGCATGACGTTCATCCCCTCAAAGTGCATCTTGTACTTGTTGGAATATCCGTCATTCTTGACGGGACACGCCCATTCTTTTGCAAGCTCGATGCTCTCGGTGCAGTAAAATCCGCGCCCGTAATCGTTATATGCCTTTCCTTTTCCGTACTTCGGCACTTCCACGATCTCTTGCGAACCGTGGTAAATAATCCATTCTTTTTCCATAGCCGACCTCCAAATATAATACCGTGGTATTACTTCACTTATATTATAATACTACGGTATTCGATTGTCAAGGGCTCTCGCTCGACGCAACGAATTTTTCGTGAAAAACGAAAAGAAACGACGCTTCTCTTGCGAAAAAAGTCGTTTCTTTTTGGTGCCGCTGACCGGGATCGAACCGGTACGCTTTTTAGGGCGAGGGATTTTAAGTCCCTTGTGTCTGCCTGTTCCACCACAGCGGCGTATGGATATACTAGCACATTTTTTGCGCAGCGTCAAGGAATTTTACGACAGTTTTTTGCGCTGCGCCGCAAAAAGCGATCGGCCGTCCTCACCCGTTCGGCTCTAGCGCAAAGATCCCGCCAAAGCCTGCGCGCTTCGGCGGGATACAGCTTTTTACATGATTGCACGCAAAAATGCGTCCGTCTGCGCGTCAGAGGCGTCGTGGCCGAAGCTCAGGCGCACCGTACCCGTGTCGAAGGTGCCCGCCGAGCGGTGCGCCAAGGGCGCGCAGTGCAGCCCCGCGCGCACGGCGATGCCGCGCTGCGCCAAGCGATACGCCGTCTGCTCGCACTCGTCCGCGGCAAGGAAGCTGAGCGTGCCCGCCTGATGCTTCCCCGCAAAGACGCGAAAACCGCGTTCGCGCAAGCCTTTCGCGCAGCGAACGACCTGCGTATGCTCGCGGAGGAAGAGTTTGTCCATGCCGATTTGGTTTACATAACGCATTCCCGCGTACAATCCCGCGATCCCCGCGACATTTGCCGTGCCCGACTCAACGCGGTCAGGCAAAAAATCGGGCATTTCCTGCTGCGCCGAGACGCTCCCCGTCCCGCCGTAGAGCAGCGGCTGCGGCATACGCGCGCACAGGAGCAATCCCGTCCCCTGCGGGCCGAGCAGCCCCTTGTGTCCCGGCATGGCGATGAAATCCGCGCCGAGCGCGCCCAGATCGAGCGGCAGCACGCCCGCCGACTGCGCCGCATCGACGATGAACGGCACACGATAGTGCCGGCAAAGCTGCGCCATCTTCTCCAACGGCAGAATGTAGCCGAACACATTCGACACATGGGTGAACACCGCCGCATCGACACCGCCGCGCAGCGCATTTTCAAACTCCGTCAGAGTATCCTCCCGGTCGAACAGCCTTCTGCCCGCGACGACCGTCTGCGCCCCCAGCGCATACAGCACGCGTGTGACGGCATTGTGCTCAAAGCCCGATATCAGCACACGCGCTCCCGGCTGCACGATCGTGCGGATGGCGATATTGAGCCCCTGCGTACAGCTTGCGGTGAAAACGACCTGCTCTTCCTCGCAGGAAAACATACGCGCCGCCGTCTCGCGGCAGTCCGTCAAGACCTCCGCGGCCGCCATGGCCGCCGCGTGTCCCCCGCGTCCGGGATTGCCGCAGCGCTCGAGCGCGCGCAGTATCGCGCGTTTGACGCACGCAGGCTTCGGGAAGGAGGTCGCGCCGTTGTCGAGATAGATCATGGGCGATGCCTCCCCTCGTCATAGACCGCCTGCGGCGTGATATTTGCCGCGCGCAGCAATTCAAGCGCCCGCGCGCCGTTCTCCGCGCGCAGGAAAAGGGCGTATCCGCAGCCGTTTTTCGAAAACTCGCGCGGCGTCCTGCGCACTGCCGCCTCCACCCCGCCGCTATGCAAAACGCGTTGCGCACGCTGCGCGTGCGTGATCGAACGAAATGTGATCCATTGCATCCTCATACGACAAAACCTCCCGAAACAATCTATGTTCGGGAGGTCGATTTTGTTCTTTGTCGTCGACGGATGCACGCAAACAGGCCAAATCCCGCCAGCGCGCCGAGCAAATTGAGCAGCCAATCGTCCACATCGCAGACGCCGAGCGCCGTTATCTTTTGGGCAAGCTCCACGGCAAAGATGATCGCGTTCATGCCGAGAAAAAACGGGAAAAATCGCCGCATCGAAGCGTATCGCATCGGAAGGTACACGCCGAACGGCAGAAAGATCACCGCATTTCCGAGCAAATTCCGCGCGCTCATGCGCCGAAGGCTCGCGTCGGAGCTGCGTCGCAGCACCCGCACATAGCGTCCGATGGTGTCGAAAAAACGGAAATTTGCGCCCTGTTCCGCACGCGGCGCACCGATCCGACGCAAAAACAGCAGCCACAGGAGAAAAACGCAGTAGGCAGCGAATAGGCAGCTTGCCGCACGGCGGCCGAGTTTTTTGTCCATGTCAGGCCTTGCTTTCGAGCAGGCACACGGCGTGGGCGGCAATGCCCTCGAGCCGGCCCGTAAAGCCGAGGCCTTCCTCGGTCGTCGCCTTCACATTCACGCGATCGGCGTCGATCGTCAGCGCCGCGGCGATCCGTTCGCGCATCTGCGGGATGAAGGGCGAAAGCTTCGGCTTTTGCGCGATGACGGTCGCGTCGATATTTTCCACGCGGTAGCCCTTCTCATCGATTTTTTGCGCCACGCATTTTAACAGTTCGATCGAACTTGCGCCGCGGTAGCGTTCATCCGTGTCGGGAAACCAATAGCCGATATCGCGCAAGGCCGCGGCGCCGAGCAACGCATCCATCACGGCGTGCAGCAGCACATCCGCGTCGCTGTGCCCATCCAAGCCGCATTCGAAGGCGATCTGCGTTCCGCCGAGGATCAGCGCTCTGTTTTTGGCAAAGCGGTGCACATCGTATCCGTGTCCGATCCTCATGCTTTTCCCTCCGTCCACAGCCGCGCGAGTTCCAGATCGGCAGGGGTGGTGATCTTGATATTCCGCTCGTCGCCCTCGACGACGCGCACCTCCATCCCCATCAGCTCGACGGCCGAGCTGTCATCCGTGATGGCGGCTTCGTTGACTTTCGCGTGCACGAGCGCGCCGCGCAAAATGTCATAATCGAAGACCTGCGGTGTCTGCACCGCGCGCAGAGCGCTGCGGGCGGGCGTTGCCTTCACGAGCCCTCCCTGCACGATCTTGACGGTGTCCTTGACGGGAACGGCGGGCACGGCCGCGCCGTATGTGTTGGCCGCGCGCACGACGCGGTCGATAAGGCGGTAATCGACGAAAGGACGCGCGCCGTCGTGCACGGCAACGAGCTTGACCTTCTTCGAGAGCGTATTGAGTCCCATGTGCACCGACTCTTCGCGGCTCTTTCCGCCCACGACGACGGCCTGCACCTTCTCAAAGTCGTGGCAAAGATCCATGATCGGCACGATCAGATCCGCGCGTGTCACGATGACGATCTCGCCGATGGCGTCGCATTCTTGGAACGCGCGTACCGTGCGAACGATCATCGGCTCGCCGCCGATGGGCGTCATGATCTTGTCGATGCCGCCCATACGGTTGGCCGAGCCCGCCGCGACGATGACCGCGCCGCAGTATTTCAGCTTCAGCACCTTACGCGCGGCCTTGGTAACTTTTGTGATCTTCATGCCTTACAGCTCCTTTACGAGTTTCTTGAAATGATCGCCGCGCTCCATAAAGTTGGCGAAGCGGTCGAAGGACGCGGACGCGGGGCTCATCAGCACCACATCCCCCGCTGTCGCCTCTCGCGCGGCAAGTTTTACCGCCTCGTCAAAATCGCCGCACAGCGCGATCGGCGGCTGCGGAAGCGGCGTGTTTTCCACGGCGATGCGGATCTTCTGCGCCGTCGCGCCGCACAGATACAGCTTTTTCACATGGACGCAGATCTCGGGGCCGAGCACATCGTAGGGAATGTGCTTGTCGTATCCACCCGCGATGAGCAGCACCTTGCGATCGAACGAGCGCAAGCCCGCGATCGTGCGGCTGGGGGAAGACGCGATGGAGTCGTTGTAAAAACGCACGCCGTCCTTTGTGCGCACCAGTTCGATGCGGTGCTCCACGCCGCCGAAATTGCGCGCGACATGGCGAATGGCTTCGTCGTCCGCCAAGCCCTCCACGGCGGCGATCGCCGCCATATAATTTTCAATATTATGGTTGCCGGGCAGCAGTATTTCTCCGCACAACAGCACGGGCGTTTCTCCGCGGTAGATCACGCCCTGCTCCAAGCGCACATAGGCATCTTTTTTGCGCGAGAAAAAGTGTGTCGCGCCCTTGCCGCGCAGCGCGGCGGTCAGGTCGTTGTCGGCGTTGAGCACGAGCAGACCGTTTTCGTCCTGATGGGTGAAAATGTTCGTTTTCGCGCGGACATATTCGTCCATATCCTTGTGCACGTCCAGATGATTGGGCGCGAGATTGGTCACGACCGCGCGGCAGGGACTGCACGCCATGTCCATCAGCTGGAAAGAGCTCAGCTCGACCACGGCAAGATCGTCCTTTTTCATTTGCGGCACCAGCGGCAGCAGCGGCGTGCCGATATTGCCGCCGAGGTGGACGGTCTTGCCCGCCGCCCTGAGCATCTCGGCGATGAGCGTGGTGGTGGTCGTTTTCCCGTCCGAGCCTGTCACGCCGATGATCGGGCAGGGACAAACTTCGAAAAAGGCCGCCATTTCGCTCGTTATGCGCGCGCCGCTGCGGCGCAGCTGCTCCACGGCGGGGCTGCTCGGGTGCATCCCGGGCGTGCGGAATGCCACATCCGCTTGCATATTT
Organism: uncultured Oscillospiraceae bacterium; assembly: GCA_964408545.1. GTDB lineage: Bacteria > Bacillota > Clostridia > Oscillospirales > Oscillospiraceae > Faecousia. The sequence goes on from CAYOZT010000024.1 coordinate 17,068, forward strand.
TCGTAAAATCGCTCGCCGAGGCTGAGTCGGCAGCCCGCTTTTTCCAGCGCGAGCACCTCTTCGCCGAGCTTTTCGCGCGGCGTACGGTCGCCGCCCGTAACATAAGCGCCGTGCTCGAGCAGCAGCCGCACGAGCGGCCGATTGCTCACGCCCAGCCCCAGAACAGCCACGCGCTTGCCGCGCAGGCTTTCGAAGTATTCGTCAAATGTCGTTTGCATGGTATCCCTCACTTGTGCAGCGTTTACCAATAGTATATACGCTCCGAAAGAATTTTGCAAGGTGGGAAATTCCTTTTTCCGCTTGCAATTTCTCCGAACATATGCTATACTGTCATTACGATAGCCGAGAAACGAACGACGACCCCGCAAACAAAGTGCCATCCGCCCTGTTGTTGCTGCGTTGTTCTCGCATGGCGCGAGATGTCCGTGCAAGACTATTGGGCAAGTATCATGAGCGCACGAAGACTGCGGGGATCACCCGATGTCTTTGTGCGCTTTTGATTGATTCAAAGGAGGAATGCATCATGATTTAGACAGGCCGTAGATCCTCGCACACTCGCCGCTCGCATATAGCCTTTATTCTTTCTCCCGGAAACAATGTTGATGAGATTATGCGAACAACAGCTCATGAAACTCTTCACACATTTGGTGTGTCACATTGCAATACAAAGAATCCTTGTATCATGGGTTCAATTTCTCCAACGGTCACTCAAAACCTTACAATGCGTTCCGTCTGTCAAAGTAAAGTAAACGATAATAAATTTTGGCTATACGGACATGAATAAAAATTTATTTATGGAGGTTCCTTATGAAAAAAATGTTTATCTTCTTCGCAGTGCTTTGTTTGGCAATCGGAATGGTCGGCTGTTCCGGCAATGCTCCGAGCACTGCCGCTTCCGATCCGAGCATTACCGTTTCCGATCCGAGCACTGCCCCTTCCGATCCGAGCATTGCCCCTTCCGAGTCGAGCATCGACCCCACCGAGCCGAGCATTGATCCGACCGAGCCGAGCATTGATCCGACCGAGCCGAGCATTGATCCAACTACCGATGGCGATGATTTGCCTGCGGTGGATAAAGGTTGTGCCATCGTACACCGCTTTGGCTCGATAAAGGATCTAAACACCTATTTCACGACCGGATCGACCGATCTTGCGGATTATCAGTTCGAGCCCGGCACCCTACTTGCCGATATGCCAAATCCCAATGAGATAATACGGCGGTGTGGTTATCGTTCGATCTACGAGTACTTTGCATTCGACGAAGCGGTCTTTGATTATGTAGAGGCGTGCTTTACCTTTACGGACTCTTGGAATGTTATTTACAAATACTTCCTTGATAATATCCTCATTACGATAGAGCCCACAGATTCTACCGATTTGCTTGCATGCTATAAGAGTATGTATGACATCGTTTCCGACGACGAGATAATCCCTTATGCGAAAGATGTCGGCAGTACGGCCAAGCATATGTTCCGGGAAGATCCCGCTTGCAATGTCATATACTATTTGGTCGACGGTGTGAAAAAGTCAGTGGATATGATTCTTGGCGACAGTTACATCACGATCACATTGTATTGCGATGACGATTCCCTAGCCGATGCTTTCGATGAATTTATGGCAAATCCCAAGGCAGCCGCATTTTCCGCTTTTTTCTCGGATACGGACAGCGTTTTCCACGACGCCGTTGCCAAGGCCACCAACACGCAGGAAAAAGTAGACACTGCCGAAAGCACCGCCTCTTCCACGCAAAATGTAGATCCGAGCTATATCCATTCTGTGGATTTCGACTCCATCGACGAATTGAAAAACGCCGCAAGCGTCGAAAACAGGGAAAGCATCCTCTCGGAATTCACCGCGAACGGCGTCTCCGCCGAGCAACTCGCCAAAGTGGAAATTCTCCTGAACAAAATTCGATCGCAGGGAAAGGTTTTCCCTTGTCTGAACGGCGAAGCCGTAACATTTCCAAACAAGGAAGGTTATGCCAACATCTCATTGTTTCCTTCCGAATTATACCGGCTTCCTTGGATATTCTTCCACCCCACCGTATCCTCGGGAAAAAACTACTATATCAAAGTCGCCTGTTTGCCCGATAGCATCACGGAAAATCGGGACGGCTTGACCGCTTCGGCCGTCATAAAGGAATTGTCGCCCAATTCTCCCAATGTCGGCAATCTCGGTGAACGGCACAAAGCGATCTACGAGCAAACCATCCGGCTTCTCGACCGCGAAGTGACCGCCTTGGTATGCGAGTTCAAAGATGACGATCGAAACCGCGTTACCTTTGTCTACGACGATCTGCTCATTGAGGTAAACGGTGACCCGACGGTCTGGTCTTGGCAATGGTTTGCAACTCTGTCCTTTGAGTATCCGACCGAATAAGTCCGTTCGCGATTTCCCTCCCCCGAAAAAGAATTTTACCGGGACATTTGACAATTTGCTTTTCATGCGTTACAATAGGCAATGCGAGTGCGTCGGACGACCGCGGGCTCATGCCGAAAGGCAGAGCGTGAGGAAAGTCCGGGCTTCACAGGGCAAGGGATAACGGGTAACGCCCGCCGGAGGCGACTCTAGGACAAGTGCAACAGAGAGATACCGCCGACCGTTTGTCGGTCGGTAAGGGTGAAAAAGTGGGGTAAAAGCCCACTCGGCCTATGGAAACATAGGTTTTACGCTGTAAACTCTATCCCGAAGCAACGCCGTGGAGAAACATATGGTCTGCCCGACCGTTTCGAGGAGGCGGCTGGAACCTGCGAGCGATCGCAGGTCTAGATAGATGGTCGTCAAAACAGAACCCGGCTTACAGACGCACTCCCCTATTCAAAAAATGGGCGCGTTGCAAAATGCGCCCAATAAAAAAACACATCGGTCAGCTCCGAA
>CAYOZT010000025.1:0-17100 GCA_964408545.1 uncultured Oscillospiraceae bacterium
TGGTGGAGTTGAGGAAGCAGTACACGCACTATCTATTGTCTTAGGCTTTGTACCGTCCAAATTCCACGTAATAAGAAATCTATAATGGTCAAGATCATCATCTTCATAAACTATTACAGAGTTTACAAGCAGGTCAACAATCCTTTTTCTATAGTTTTCATCTTCTATACTTCCTTGAGTGAATTGTTCAAGGAAATACAATATTAATTCTTTTGTCAGAGGTATAAGTTCTTCCTCTGCTTGTCTAAGACGCTTTTCGGCGTCTTTTTTATTTTGCTCAAGTTCTTTTAATCTCTTACTTACAGATTCGATGTCTAAACCTTGCTCTAAGACTTTAAGTAGATTTGCAATGCTCTTTTCGTAATCTGCAATTTCTTGTTTGATGTTTGCAGTATAATCTTTTTCTTTATTCTCTTTTTGAATTTGAGAATAGCAAACATCAGCAATCTTTTCAAGATACTCAGGTGTAAGCAATTCCATAGTTGCTTCACAGACCATTCTCTCAATTATATCTTTTCTCACAGGCTTCTTTTTACATTTGTGTTCAACTCTTTGAGTTGGACAATTGTAATAAGAGTATTGACCACCTCTTCCGGTTGATGTACTGCCTGTCATTTTGTCCCCACAGACACCACAAATAAGTTTGCCTGTTAAAATGTATTCGTGCTTTGCTCTGCCTCTCTGAGGGGCTTTTCTAGTGGCTAATGTCCTTGCCTGAACCTGTTGGAACAATTCCTTACTAACTATTGCAGGAACACCTCCCTCAATAACAACGTCCATAAATCTATATATTCCTATATATTTATCATTATTAAATATGTGATGAAAACTATTCTTATTAAACTTGCTTCCTGTCTTAGTCCTATAACCACGAGCATTGAAACTTTCACAGATTTGTGCAATGGTTTCACCTTGCGCATATCTTTGAAAAGCCTCTCTTACCCATTCGGCTCTCTCAGGATCTAAAACAAGTTTTTTATTTTCAATCTTATAACCTAAAGAAATTTGACCGCCTGTAGATTGACCTTTTCTAGCAGTTTCATACATTCCTCTAGTTATTTTCTGTGCTAATTCTTTGGAATAAAACTCAGCCATTCCCTCAAGAACAGATTCAAGAATAATGCCCTCAGGATTGTCACTGATGTTTTCAGTGGCTGAAATAACCTTGACACCATTTCTTTTGAGTTTTGCTTTGTATGTAGCACTATCATATCTGTTTCTAGCAAAACGGTCTAACTTATAAACAATGACAGCCTCAAAGTTTCCCTTGGCACTATCATTTATCATATTTTGAAATTCAATTCTCTTTTCTACATTCTTAGTTGCGGTTAAGGCTCTGTCGATATATGTACCCACAACCGTATAGTTATTCTGACTGCAAAAAGCCCGGCAAACACGCTCTTGCCCCTCAATTGATTGCTCATTCTGTCTGTCGGAACTATATCTTAGGTACAATACAACATTCATAACTTAATCCTCCAAAACCAAAGAAAGCAACATAGATCTAAATCTTTCTTTTTGTTCTTGTGAAAGTTTTCTGTAACAAGAGATGATTTCCTTTTCATCATCAGCAAATTCTTCAGGCAATGTTGCTTCAGGGAGCATATTAAGAACTTCTGCTTTGGTTGTTTCAATCCCTAGCAAATAATCAGTGGTAACACCTAAATACTCTGCTATAACTTGTAATTTATTTATCTTAGGACAAGACTTTCCCTTTTTCCAGTCTGTAAAAAGAACGGTAGTTAAACCTGTATCTTTAGCCACTCTGTAGGCTGTAATTCCTTTTTCCTTGATGACTTTATCAAAGATTTCATAGGTATTTGACATACTAAAACCTCACTTTTTAAGAAAAATTTGAAAATTATCTAAAAAATCTTAGTCAAAGTACTTGACAATACCTAAGATTTCCTATATAATTAGCAATGTAAACAACTTTTCTACGCAAAAGCAAAAGAAAAGTAGGGTTACCTGTAATCTTCAGATACCCGAATGGTTAATTTACATAGCATTAAGATTATACCATTAAATCTTGTCTTTGTCAATAAAAGTTGTTTACAAAATCTAAGAAAAAGGAGGTAAAAACATTTTGAGAGAACAGCGAGATCAAATTCGTATAGGCTTGCTTAAAAATCATTTATCTCAAGTGTGGTTGATTGACCAACTTAGCAAGAGATGTGGTGTAGAAGTTGATAAGACTACCTTGAGTTCCGTTCTTAATGGTAGTAGGCAAGGCTATAAGGCTCAATTCATTATAGATCAGTCTGTAAAAATATTGGCTGACTATGAAAACAAAATGAATAAGGCAGATGACAAATGACTGAACACAATGAAGAACTAATGAAGAAAATCGCAAACATCTTTCCTGCTGATTCTCTAACCAACCTCATCAAAACCAGTTCAGATTTCAGAGTTGGCTTTGAAAAGTGGTACAAGGAAAAGTACGGCAAAGAGTACGATTGGAAACAAGGAGGTGACAGACATAGGAAGCAATTATAACGTCAACTTAGGTGGTGCTAGTAAAACAAGGCAACGTGTAGAAAATGATTTCTATGCCACACCTTTCAAAACCACAGAAGCAATCCTCAATAAAGAGGTTCTTCTAGGAAGCATTTTAGAACCTGCTTGTGGTGAGGGACATATAGTTAAGGTTCTTAAAGAGTATTACCCCTTTTCTGAGATTGTAGCAACAGATCTTGTCAAAAGAAAAGACATCTTTAATCTAGGTCTTGGGGGGGGAGACGGATTTCCTAACCTATGACTTTGGAAGAAAATTCGATAATGTGATTACCAACCCTCCTTTCACTCTAGCAAAAGAATTTATAGAAAGGGCTTTAGAGTTAGCAAACGACAAAGTACTCATCTTTGGAAGAATCCAATTGTTAGAAACAGCAAGTAGACGGAAATTGTTTGAAACTACACCACTCAAATATGTCTATGTGTTTAGTGAAAGACAAGCCCCTTTACCTAATGGTAAAGAACTAGATGAAAACGGCAAGGCTTGGTCAAGTGCTATGTGCTTTGCTTGGTTTGTTTGGGAAAAAGGCTATAAAGGTGATCCGATAATCAAATGGTTGTGAGGTATCAATATGAGTAACAAAAAACTAGGCAATTCATTTGAAACAGATTTTTGCCAACTACTCTATCAACACGGTTTTTGGGTTCACAACTTTGTGCAGTCAAAAGACGGACAACCTGCAGATGTCATAGCAGTTAAAAATGGCAAAGCCTATCTGATAGATTGTAAAGTTTGTTCCAACAATTATTTCAATCTTGGAAGAATGGAAGAAAACCAAATTAATGCAATGTCATTGTGGGAAGCAGTTGGCAATGGAAATGGATTGTTTGCAATCCGGTTGGCAGTAGATAACACAATTCTAATGTTGACCAAACAAGAGTGTTTATCACTCTTACAAGAACAAAAGCAAATAGGTTTCAAAAAATTAATACAACTTGGCAAGCCCATAAACAAATGGTTGGGTGAGGTTGAATGAAAACCTATATTGCAAACGAAATCACGATAGTCAACCCTACTAAGGAAATTAAACAATGGTGTGCCAAAAACTTAATCATTCCCAACCCTGATTACTCAAAGAAAAGCAGAATGGGATTATGGCTAGGAAATACACCGAAAAATCTAACTCTTTATAAGGAAACCTATGACACGATAACAATCCCCTATGGTGCTTTATCTGAAGTCTATGACCTTATAAAACAGGGTGAAATTGTATCTAAATTTGCAAAAGCAGACAAGGTTGATTATCAAGCGGAAATCCCACTTAGAGATTACCAACAAGTTGCACTTGATGAAATGGTTAGGTGCAGAGGCGGTATTCTTCAAAGTAAGGCAGGAAGTGGCAAAACCCAAATAGGTATTGCTATAGCAGTGGCTCTTCAGAAAAAGACCTTATGGATTACACACACCAAAGACCTGCTGACACAAAGCAAACAAAGGGCTGAGCAATATATTGATACATCATTGATTGGTACTATCACTGAGGGAAAAGTAAATATCGGCAAAGGAATAACCTTTGCAACCGTACAAACTCTCTCAAATATCAATCTTGCTCTGTATCGAGATTATTGGGATTGCATTATTGTTGATGAGTGTCATAGAGTTGCAGGAAGTGCGACAACCGTAACTCAGTTTTCAAAAGTGCTAGAAATGTTATCGGCAAGACATAAATATGGGCTGTCAGCCACCGTACATCGAGCAGACGGACTAATACAAACTACCTATTATCTTATTGGGCAATTGATGTATACCGTACCTGACGAAGCAGTTGGTGATTATGTAATGAGTGTAATGGTCAATCCGGTCGATACAAAAACACAAATTGCAAGAGAATGTTTGAATACAGACGGAACACTTAATTACACAAATTTAATTAATTACCTCTGTGAGAATGATGAAAGAAATGAATTAATTGTTGGTGATCTGATTACAAATTGCTTCAATTACAACTTAATTCTTTCAGACAGAATAGACCACCTTAAAACATTGATGTCAATGTTGCCGGAAAGCCTGAGAAAAAAAGCAGTTTTTATTGACGGCAGTATGACAAGTAAAAAAGGTAAACAGGAACGAGAACAAGCAATTGTTGATATGAAAAATGGCAAAAAGCATTATCTGTTTGCAACATACAGACTTGCTAAAGAGGGATTAGACATTCCTAGACTAGATAGATTGTATCTAGTAACACCTCAAAAAGATTATGCAGTCATCACACAGAGTGTGGGAAGAATTGCAAGAACTTTTGAGGGTAAAGAAACACCTATTTGCTATGACTACGTTGATGATATTTACTATCTCATTAAGAGTTATAAGCAACGAGTAAGAACTTATAAAAAATGTAATTGTCAAATTATTTAGGAGGACAAAAAATATGCAAAAATCTAAAACTTGTTTCGTTAGAAATGGCGGAGTTATTTATGAAATCCAATCCAAAGGGATTTCAGTGAAGAAAAATGACCTTGTAGTTTGCTTCTACAATGACAGATACATCTTGGCAAAGGTTATTGACAAACCTGCTGTTGGTGAAGTGGAATTTACAGGAAATAAAAGTTATGTAGTTCAAGTTGTGTGTGATGAAATTGACAGCCTTGAAAAAGAGAAACTTGAACTTACTACTACCCTTTTGAAAGTTCGCAAAATGCTTTCCGATATGTACATAAACAAAGTAGAAACAGATGATAAAACGATTGACCTTGAAACTGCCAAAGCAGATTACCTTGACCTTAAAAAGCAATATGATGAGGTTTGCAAAAAGATTTCTGACTGGAAAGCATTGTAAGGAGGTTGAATAAATGTATCTATTCGACTTTGAAGTATTTGCTTATGACTGGTTGGTTGTATTCAAACTTCTTGGAACAGATGAATTTACTATCTTTCACAATGATAATGTCAGTGTTCGAGAGTTTATGGAATTACACAAAGATGACCTGTTTATCGGTTTCAACTGCAAACACTATGATAACCACATTTTGAAAGCAGTTTTAATTGATTGTACACCACAGGAAATCAAAAGTGTCAATGACTTCATTATTTCAGGAAACAACGGTTGGGAACACCCTCTACTACAGGGAGTACAAATCTATTTCAATTCTTGTGATTTGAAAGATGATATGCAAGACGGTATTTCTTTGAAGTCAATTGAAGCACATCTTGGTATGGACATCGAGGAATCGGAAGTTGATTTCAATATTGACAGACCACTTACAGATGAAGAATTGAAACAAACTATCTTCTATTGTAAATACGATGTCAAGGCTACAGAAAAACTCTTTGAAATCAGGCACGACTATTTGTCAGCAAAGCAAACTCTAGGCGCAATGAGAAACATAAGACCTGAAGTGGCGCTTGGTTATACCAATGCCAAACTGGTTGCAAAATATCTTCTTGCTACAAGAGTAGAAAGAACTGACGGTAGAGAACTTGAATACCCCAAAACACTTGATTTGAGTGTAATCCCGCAAGAAATCATTGACTTCTTTGAGCAAATCAAAGACCTTTCTATTCCTGATGAAATCTTATTCAAAAGAAAGTTAGAAATCGAAATTGGGGGTTGCCCTTGTGTTTATGCTTGGGGAGGGGTTCACGGTTCAATGGAACAATATTATGCTGAATCAACAGATGATGTTGTTATTCAAAATCGTGACGTTTCTTCTCTGTACCCTAGTTTGATGATAAAGTACAAGTTCTTATCGAGAAATTGTCAATCAACAAATGTGTTTGAAGAAACCTACATCAAAAGACTTGAAGCAAAACACCGAGGTGACAAACGAACAGCAAATGCTTTCAAACTACCACTAAATGTAACTTCAGGAGCAACGGAAAATCAATACAATGACCTGTATGATCCCAAACAAGCAAGAAATATGAGAATTGCCGGGCAATTGTTCTTAACAGAACTTGTTGTGAAGTTAATCAATGCTTGTAAAACATTCAAACTTATAAACTTCAATACAGACGGTTTGATGTACGAAATACATAAATCTGAAATACCTATTGTAGATGAAGTTTGCAAGGCTTGGGAAGAAAGAATTGATTTTGAACTTGAAACCGACAACATCAAAAAAGTTTGGATCAAAGATGTAAACAATTTGCTCTTCATTGATGACAAAGACCACATCAAAACGGTTGGAGGCTATTTGAACTTTGGAACATCTGAGAAAGGTGCTTGGAGTATCAATAACAACTATGTGATAGTCAAGAAAGCAATCATCAACTACTTTGTTCAAGGTAAACCTTTGGAAGAAACTATTGATGAGTGTGACAATCTTATAGAGTTCCAGTTGGTGGCAAAATCAGGAAGCAAATTCAAAAACCCTTATCAATTGATTGGTGGTGAAAAAGTACCAACTCAAAAGGTAAATCGTGTCTATGCTACTCCTAATAAAGAGTATGGCACATTGTACAAAGAACATAGCCAAACAGGAAATCCATTTAAGATAAGTGAACTTCCTACCCATTGCATTATTGATAACAACAACTCTCTGACAATTGCTGATATTGATAAGAAATGGTATGTAAAATTGGCAAGAAAAAAAGTAAATGACTTCTTGGGTATAGCAACACCTAAGGTCAACAAAAGAAAAATAACAACTTTAACAAAACAAATTAATAAAATTTTGGAGGCAATTTAATATGGCAAATGAAAAAATGAACATTTATCAAAAGTTGATTGAAGCAAGACATCAATTTTTAGAAGCAGGTGTAGAACCTAGCGGAAAACACATTCAGTTGGAGTTCAAATATTTTGAACTTAAGGACATTGTTCCTGTGGCAACGAGAATATTCAAAGAACTTGGTTTGGTTTCTTTGGTTTCCTTTAACAAGGAAGAAGCAACTATGACCGTTGTAAATTGTGATAGCCCGGAAGAACAAATTTTATTTACATCACCTATGAGAGAAATCAATGTGATTGTATCTAACACTGGTAAACAAGTTACTAATGAAATCCAAACTCTTGGCTCAATGGAAACCTATCAAAGAAGATATTTGTATCTTATGGCACTTGATGTAGTAGAAAATGACAGCATTGATCCTAACACAGGTAATCAAAGTGAAAAACCTGCTAAAACAAGAAAGGCTAAGGCTGTACCCGATGTAGATACTTCTTCTGAAACTTCTACTGAAACAGCGATTGAGCAACCTAAACCTACTATTCCTCTTACTAAGGAAGAAAGACAGGAAGTAAAAGAAAAGATTGTTGCTGAAAATGAAATGGCAGATACACTTCAAATCACTGCTTTGAAAAAGGCTCTTAAGAAACTTAAAGAGATTGATCCTAGTCAAGAAACATTCATTCAATCTATTGTTCTTAAGACAGATTCCTTTACAAAGTTGACTAAAAAAGCAACTGAAACACTTATTTTGAAAATTAGTGAAATGATTGAAGAACTCTCTGTCGGAGGTGAAGAATAATGAAATGGCTTGAAAATAATAGTATTCAAGTTGATGTACCTAAAAAGCCTAAAAAGATTACCGGAACAAGATTTGCGGCTATCTTAGGAAGCAATGTTTGGAGTTCCCCTTTCAAGGCTTGGTGTGAAATCACTAAAACTTATGAAGATCCTTTCAAAGAAAGTATTTATACCCTTGCAGGTAAAATCATTGAAAGCCGTCAGGTAAATTACTTGAAGAAAGCATATTTTATGGACGAAATCAAAACACCGGTAGATGTATACGGTAGAGATTTCTTCAAAGTTACATACGGTGACTTCTTTAAGAATGAACCTATCTTCGGAGGAATGTGGGACGCTCTTAATTATGAAGAAAATGAACCTAGTTGTGTAATTGAGTGTAAAACTACTAAACGTGCTGAAGATTGGAATGATGATATTCCCGAGTACTACGCACTTCAAGCCGCATTGTATGCTTACTTAAAAGGACTTGATGATGTAGTGATGATTGTATCATTCCTTGATGATGAAACATATCAACAAGTTCAATATGTGCTTGATAACTTCAGTTCTGAAGAGATTAGCAAGATGATTGACAATGGCAAAATCAATGAATATGTCAAATTCAAACCTAATTCTTCTAACACGGCAGTCAGACCTTTCAAACTCAGTGAAAGATACCCAAATTTTGATGAACTTGTCAACAAAGGTCGTATCTTTTGGGAAAACCACGTGCTTACAGGGATTTCACCTCAATTTGATGAAAAAGTTGACGCTGAAATCCTGAAAGAATTGAGAAAAAATACTCTAAATCCTACTACTGACATTGACAATCTTCTTGTTGAAGCAGATTCACTTCAAAGTGAAATCAACGGTGTGCTTAAGACAATTGCAGACAAACAAGAAAGATTAGACGTTGTTATGGGGCTAATCAAAGATTATATGTCTACTCAGTTCCGTGAGGGCGACACAAAAATATCTTTGAGTGGTAAGACTTATGAATATACTCTTTCTAAATCTTCCACAACAAAAATAGATAAAGACTTGTTGAAAAGAGACGGTCTTTTGAACAGATATGAGATTACATCTGAATCTACAAGATTTACTAAAAAAGAAATTAAAAAGGAGATCAAATAATTATGGCAAACATTAAATTATCTAACACATTTACTTTAATCCCTGAGGGGCTTCACATTTTCAAAATCACAGGTGTTGAATACAAACCTGAATTTGGAAAACTCAATGTATCAATGGTTACAAAGAATGGTGAGAAACACATTGAGAGATTTACATTCACCAATGCACAGGGACAACCTAATAACGGTGGTATCAATGCTTTCACCTACTTTGCAAGAACCGCACTTCAAAACTATTCAACTTTGGAAATAGACCACACAGATTTGATTGGTAAATACATCAAATGTGAGGTTGTTCACAATAAAGTACCGTCAATCAAAAATGCAGGTGAGTTTGTTACTTTTGTAAACCTTGGTGGCAAATTTCAAGCCAATGGTTTTGATGATGTTCCGGCAGAGAAAAAGCCTACCACAAAGGCTACAGACATCAATCTTGATGATTTGTTAGGTTAAGGTGTGGCTATGAAGAACACTTTACTAACTACTTTTTCCAAATATCTAAAGTCTGAGGGAATTTTCTGTAGCCAAATGCAGGACAAGTCTTCTAGTAAAAGTGTTCTTGCTTTAATCACGTGTATCAATGGTAAATTTGTAATTTTTGACATTGATAATTCATTGCCTGAAGTTGCTCAAAAAAGGATTCTAAGGAATGGTGGAAAGATTTATCATTCCACCTCCTTAGATGAATTTATTGAAGCAGTCAGAGATTTAGAAAAGTGAGGTTTGATATATGTATATACCAAAAGAATTAAAAGAATTAAAACAATGGGTGTGCTGGAACACTTCTTCCAAAGTGCCTATGCAATGTTCTCATAATTCCCCCGCTTCCTCTACTGATCCTGACACTTGGAGTGACTTTGAAACAGCAATGGAACAAATGGAAAAGAAATTGTATGACGGTATAGGTTTTGTCTTTGCTGATAATGGTATCGTTGGAATTGATATTGATTGTGGATTAGATGAAGACGGCTTCTTAAATGAATTGGCTTGTGACATCATAAATACTTGCCATTCATTCACGGAATTTTCTAGAAGTGGTCGAGGGGTTCATATCTTTATAAAGGGAAATTTGCCATTTAAGGGGCAAAACAACCTGAAAGGTATTGAAATATATAAAGCCAGCCGATATTTCATTATGACAGGAAAAACACTTTGTTTTGATGAAATCATTGAGAATCAGGAAGCAATTGATTATGTAGTGGCTAAATATTTCAATGTGGAACGAGAGAAAAAAGAAACTTCTTCTCTTATCAGAAGACAAACCATATATCAACCACAATATGAACTACCAAAAGACAATGTTATTAAATTAAGACCAACATACCCTCCGATACCTAGCGGGGCAAGAAACTTGTCATTGACATCATTAGCCGGGCAGTTGAAAACACGGGGTTATACAAAAGAACAGGTTTATAAAGAAGTTCTCTATTGCAATAGTGTTGCCTGTCAGCCACCATTAGATGATAGGGAAGTTCAAACAATCATAAATAGCGTTTTTAGATATAAGGAGTAAACAAAATGAAAAAAGAAATCATAACTATACTTGCTGTACTATTCCTCTTCTCTCTTCCTTTGTTTTTGCTTGGGTATTTCATTGCAAAAAACATAGTGCTTGGAATAGTAATTTGTAGCATTGTATCTTTAATCTTCTGTTTGTTAATAGGAGCAGTTCTATCACAGACAATCGACAAATAAGGAGGAAAACTAAATGACAGAATTTGTTATTACATACCCTACAGGTTATATGAAACTCAACTTAGAAAAAGCATTTGAAGTTGATTCCAAAGGTAAACTTACAAAAATCTACAAGAAAGACTTTTACAAAATAATGCTTCTTGTAAAAGAACATTGTACACCTGAACAAAAAGAATTTCTGTATGATTGGTTGACTAAAAATGCTCCAAAACTTGCTGAAGAGTTCACAAAGAACTTTTCTAGAATTAAAAAATAGGAGGACACAAATGATATTCAATAAAAAATTTGAAATTGAAATCTCTGTAAGAGATACTTCTTCTGAAGAAAAAATTACCCATTCTGTAAATCTTAAGAAACTTCAGGATTACACTTGGGAAGAATTAGCAACTATCAAAAATCCTAGTGAGGTTTTTGAAATAGGTGATGAAAAAACTATCACTCTTAAGAATGGCGATACCTTGCTTGTTGCAATAGCGGGATTTAATCACGATTCTGATGACAAAGGTAATGTTTTACCTATCACTTTCACAACGGTAGACCTTTTCTCTGATAGATACCCTATGAACAATACAGACACAAATAAGAGTGGTTGGAAAGGTTGCAAAATGCGTAAGGAAACAATGAAAAACATCTTTGATTTGCTTCCTGATGATTTGCAAACTATTATCAAAGCAACAAACAAAGGTGAAACCACAGATACTCTCTTCCTCTTCAACGAAATTGAGGTCTTTGGTAAAACCGTTTATTCTGAAGATAACTTCGGAAAGCAATATGATTATTACAAAGTCAAACACAATAGAAACAAATATATGAGTGATGAGGAGTACTCTTCAGGCTGGTGGCTTCGTTCACCTTACGCCAGTAGTTCGTACATTTTCTGCAGCGTGTACGGTAATGGTAATGCCAATTACAACTATGCCAGTATCTCATGGGGCGTCGCCTTTGGCTTTTGTATCTAATTTATCACCCCACCTTGTGTGGGGTAAGGAGGTAATAAATGAAAGTTTTATCATTATTTAATGGTATTTCTTGTGGTAGATTAGCCTTAGAAAGAGCCGGAATAAAGGTTGACAGATATGTGTCCTATGAGATTGACAAATATGCTAATTCTATTGCTAAATTTCATTACCCTAACGATGAATATTGTGGTGACGTTACAACAGCAGATTTTACTCAATATGTTGGCTTTGATATTATCATCGGAGGAAGCCCTTGTCAAAACCTAAGTATTGCAGGAAACAAGAAAGGCTTAGAGGGTGATGAAAGTAAACTCTTCTTTGAATTTGTAAGAGCAATTAAAGAAGTAAAACCAAAATACTTTCTTCTTGAAAACAATGCAAGTATGACGGTTGAAAACAGGAATATTATCAGTGAGATTATGGGTTGTGAGCCTATTCTAATTAATTCAGGATTAGTATCTGCTCAAGACCGAAAAAGGCTTTACTGGACAAATATTCCTAACATAACTCAACCTAAAGATAGAGGCTTGTTGTTAAAAGACATTGTTGAAGATGAAAGTACAAAAGGCGGTTTAGACATAACGGTCGATATGCTTTTGAAAACAAAAGGTACTCTTGCTTTCAAAAAGGCTTGGTCTAATGTCAGAACTCTTGACCAAAAGGCTAAAACCTTGACCACTTGCCAAAGCATTTCAAATAGTGGCGCTACAAATGTCAAATATGCTAATGGCAGATATTACAAACTATCACCTGTTGAATGTGAGAGATTACAAACTCTTCCTGACAACTATACTCTAGCGGGGGGGAACATCTCAAACACACAAAGATACAAGGTGACCGGAAATGGTTGGACGGTAGATGTAATTGCCCATATTCTGTCCCATTTACCAAAAGAAAATACCATAACACAGATCCAAACATCAATTTTGGATTTGCTAGAACTTATATAGGAGGTGTGAGTATATGAATAAATATCAAAATGCACTAAACAATATGTGTGGCTGTGATTCTGCATATTACAAGGGTGATGAAGATGTTGACTTATTGCAAGAGTTAGTCAACAAGGAGTTCCCTCTTCCGGGAATAATGTGTGCAATGAATGATTTTTCACCTGAAGTCGCAAGTGAATTGTGCTGTCCTAATTGTGGAAAGCCTATTGTGAATGTGTGGAGTAGCAGAAAGTACACACCAAACTATTGCCACTATTGTGGACAAAGATTGAAATGGGAGGAAAATCAAAATGAGTTCTAATAACAAAATATCATTATCGGAAACAACTACAGATTATCTTCCTAAAACTTTTGAGGAGTGGTGTCAAATACACGGTGAGCCTGAGTATGTAGGTCAATCTAATCCTGACTGGATTGCAGATATAGAGATTGAAGACCACGAAGAGGAAGACCGTGAAGTAGATACTTCAGATATTCTTGAACAAGATGACAAAGGAAATATCAAACTCAACTACAAGAGATTTGTAGACGCTTTTGCAGAAACAAATAATTGTGTGTTCTACAACGGTGCTTTCTATAGCCCTGACGGTGAAATAAGCACTCAAACAATCCGAAAAGACATTGCCAACTCTCTAGGCGGTATGGGATTGAAAACAAGGCTTGACATTCCTACAAATGCCCTTTTCACAATGTTGAAAGATATGTATTCTGTAGATGAATTGCCTGTAAGTGATAAGATCATTCCTCTTGCTAACGGTGATTTACACCTTAACAAAGACAAATGGGTATTTCATCTTGGTGAAAAGAAACACGCTCCTTACAGATTGGCTGTGGAGTATGTCCCTGTAGAAAAGCCTATGCCACTATTCAACAAATGGCTACAAGACGCTTTTGATCCTGAAGACATCAACACCATACAGGAAATTATGGGCTATTGCCTTGTTCCCTCTACTGCAGTAGGTGAAGCCTTTATAATTGTAGGTGACGCAGAAGCGGGAAAATCCGGGCTTGGCACTATTCTTTTAGGACTTCTAGGCAATGCTTCCGTGACTATGGAAACACAAGACCTTGTTACTAAGAGATTCCAAATTGCAGGGGTTGAGAACAAACTTGTAGCCTATGACGATGACCTTGGTTCAGCCGCCTTGACAGACACAAACCTGTTCAAGAAACTCATCACAGCAGATACTCCGATAAGAGCGGAAAGAAAGTATGCAGATCCACATCAGTTCATCTCTTATTGCCGTATCATTGCCAGCGCTAACTTTATGCTGTCTTCTCTCTATGATGATTCTGACGGTTTCTATAGAAGATTACACCCTATACATATAAAACCTAAGTCACCTGACAGAAAGGTTATAAGGCACTTCTATGAAACAATCTTGGAGCAAGAGAAAGAACAGATACTGCACTGGGCTTTGAAAGGTCTTAGAAGATTGATTGCAAACGGTTGGAAGATTACTTGGTCGCAGAGGTCTTTGGATTATATGCAGTCCGTAAAATCAAATGCTTGTCACTTTGAAGACTTCTTCGAGGAAACTCTGGAAGTTGCAGGTGACAATGATGATACCACTACTGCAGAACTTTCAAACTTATACAAGCGTTGGTGTAAGGAAAACGGTATAAAAGAGGTTTCAGACAGAAGACTTACAAACTGGTTTTCCGATAATGCCGAGAAATTGAAGATTGAAAAATGCAAAAATATTAGGCGCATTGATAAAAACCTTAGGGGTTATAAGCGCCTAAAAATTAAAGACAAATGGAAAACCGTCACAATTGTTTAGGCACATCTTTGCAATTTAGGCGCTTTAGGCAGATGTGGAAAAGTGAGATGTGCCCAGAAAATCTATCTAAAAATGCCCATTTTACTGGGGTTTTGAGGTAGAAACATATAAATATAGGCACATAGGCACTTCTTTTACAATAAAAAAGTCTTTTAGTAAATAAAACATATAAATATATGTTAAAAGTATAAAAAATATAGAGATATACATATATAAAAGAGTTTTTAATAAAAATGCGCCTGTGTCCGCCTAGACAGAAAAACACTTGATTAGGAGGTCAGAATGATAAGACAGAGAAACTTCTGTGTTTACCCTATCGAGGCTAGACCTTTGGGCGAGAAAAAGGCTAAGAAACCACCGGCTATAAACTATAAAACAGAATGCGAAATCCGTTTGTGTTGTAACTGCACAAAGTCTTCTTGCAACGGTAACCCTTGCACAGAATTAAAAGAGGCTTGGGCAGAAGCAAAGAACAAAATTAAAAATTCAGGAGGTAAAGAAAATTGAACGACACTAAAAAAGAAATTCTTGATTTGATTGATGAGAATGTGGCACAAGATATTGTAAAAAAGACAAGTCACGTTCCCAACCCTACAGGTAAAGGACTTGTTCCGGAAGTAGAAAAAGGCGATAATGCTAGATATGTCAGACACGCTTTGATGTCTTTGAAATTGCCACCTATAGACATTTCCGATCCCAAACAGGTAGAAGAAAGAATATATTGGTATTTGGGTAATTGTGAAGAGAACGATATGAAGCCTACGGTAACAGGAATGGCTAATGCTTTAGGAGTTGACAGAAAGACACTTTATGATTGGTCTAGGGGCAATTTGAGGAGTGTATCACACACCCCCATTGTTAAAAAAGCCTATCAACTTTTAGAGGAATTATGGGAAGATTATATGCAGAACGGCAAAATAAACCCTGTAAGTGGTATTTTCCTTGGTAAAAACCATTTTGGTTATGCTGATAAGCAAGAAATCACTATAGAGCCAAAAAATCCTTTAGGTGAGGAAGTAGACGCAAGAGAAGTCCAACAAAGATACCTAGAGGAGCAGAAAGCCCTAGAATTGCCACAGAACACCAAAACACCCAAAGATGAGGACTTATAAGCAGAAAGGCAGAAAAGCCCAAAATAGTCCAAATTTTAGCCCTCAGAGGGTAAAAGAAAAAGCCTTGTACATTTTTTGATGTGCAAGGCTCTTTTATTGTGTTATGATGTTTTATTTTTGAGTTTTCCAAAAGTTCAAAATCTTTTCTATTTCCTCATTTTTAATAAATGCAGTTTGAAAGCGTGCAGGGGTTGGGCTGTCGGAAAGTTTCAAAAGTCCGTCCCCTCTGCCTGTCAGGTCTTCCGCTCCTTTGTGGTCAAGTATATTCATACTATAACGCATTGATGAAGTTTGCAAAGCGATTTTATTTGTTAAATTGGCTTTAATTAGCCCAGTTATTATTTTAACGGTTGGATTCTGTGTTGCAACTATTAAATGAAGCCCGGCAGATCTTCCCTTTTGGGCTAGTCTTATTATATAGGTTTCGGCTTCTGTTTTGCCTTGTAGCATAAGATCGGCTAACTCATCAATAAAAATCATTATATGGCTATATTTTGGGGTTTGTTTGATGTCTTGGACACCCTCCCGGCTAAATTCTTTTAATCTCTGATCCATTATGTCGCAAAGTTCTTTTAACGTGTCTATTGCTTCCCCTGTGTCTGTTATAACAGGCTTTAACAGGTGGGGCAATCCGTTATAACGGTTAAATTCAACCATTTTCGGATCAATCATAATAAATTTTACTTTGTGGGGTGTAGCCTTATAAAGTAGGCTATTTATTAAAGTATTTATGCAAGTACTTTTACCACTCCCGGACGCTCCGGCAATTAAAAAATGTGTGTATTTTTCAAAGTCTAAATATATTTTTTTATTGTCTGATGATACACCTAAAAAGGCGGACAAAGCCCCGCAGGTGTCAAAGTCTTTATCATATAGGGACAAAGCAAAAGGGATCAAGGCTTTTTCTTTTCTTGGTATTATAAGGGCAAAATGTCCCACCTGTGAAAGTGTTTCAACAATTTTACAATGTAACACCATTGAAAGGGCAGAAAGTGCCTTTTTTAATGGCTTCGCCCCCGATATGTCTATATAGTCAAAATGGTATGTTAAAAATTGGGGTGATATGTCAAGCCTGATAAATTTACAAGGGTTTTTACACTCTGTTAAAAATTGGGCTATGCTGTCCCCTTTTATTACTTCTATATTATGGGAAAGGTCACCGGGTGGGAATAGTTCCGCCGGTGGTGTGGTGTATGTTTTTATCAATGTTTTTACCTCCTAAAAATAAAGGGCTAACCGTTGACAGGCTAGCCCCTCCGATTGTGTCAATCATTAAAGATATTTTCGCCGTCTTCCTTGAAAATTCTTTCTTTTTGTGGGTTTAGTGATATTTCTTGCAGGATCTCGATCCTTTCTTGGCTGTATTGTATTAACTCCTTATAAAAGGCTATTTCTTGCGCTATTGTGGGCTTATCTGTGCCGGTGTAGTGTATTTGTTTTAATAAAAAGGTCTTTTCTTGTCTGCTTGGTGCTACGTCTTCCAGCACTGCCACACCCTGATCGGGTTTGTATGTGCATACATATTTGAAAATAGTTTTATTTTTCACGGTTTACCCTCCTTT
>CAYOZT010000025.1:17200-19843 GCA_964408545.1 uncultured Oscillospiraceae bacterium
CCCTCCTTTAGTCCTCTATCTCTTCCGGTTCTTTCCAGTCAGCGGGGACACCGTCCCACATTGTGCCAAAGTGTTTGACGCAAAGTAAATAAAGATCTAGATCCTCATTATATATAACTAGTTGATGTGTAAAATCTGCCAGCCTGTCAGCGTCTGCCGATGTTATAATAAAATATTGGTAAATGTCGTCATATTCTTCATAAGCCCCGGAATCCTCAAGATCATAAAATTCTTGCTCTGTGATCTCGTCCCCGTCTGCATTGTAAAAAGTTCTTTCGCTTCCTGTGTACACGTCAAAAAATATATCTTTTTTTGATAACTCCGGCACTATGTAATTATTAAGCACACAAGAATCACAACAAAAATCGATCATATCTCTATAAGTTGGGCGCTTTTCCTTAAATTCCTTTAGCATTTCTTTTTTGTAATTTTCCATTTTTAATACCTCCGATTTAATTTGATTTTTTGCCCCGTGTGTGCTATAATGGACTAGCAACCGGGCTTTTAATTGGTTTGTGTTGTGCCTTTGCTGTGTGGTGTGGTTATTACCTGCAAAGGCTTTTTATTTTCTGCTTGTTGGCTAGGTCTATGGCTAACTCGTAAACCTTGCCCCGGTCTTCTGCTGGTACTTCTGCAAGTTCTCGGGCTATTGCTTCGATCAACTCTTCAAAGTCCTTTTGCTCTGCTGTTTTAATGTCTAGTGTCAATTTGATCACCTCCTTTTTATTTACAATACTATTATATACTATTTGTATTTACTTGTCAAGAGTTTATACAAAAGTTTTTCAAGATTAAATACAATTTTTTCAACCGTCGGAGGTGGGCGGGGGGATTTTGGCAGGTGTCAGCCGGGCGGGGTGAGGCTCTGTAGCAGACGCAAAATAAAAAAAGGCTCTCTGAGATGTGCCTAAATTTCAAACATCTGCCTAAACTCATTTTTATTTTCTAGGCACATCTTTTTGTTTTAGGCGCTTTAGGCAGATATGAAAAAGTGAGATCCGCCTACATTTTCCCTATCAAAAACACCCATTTTACTGGGGTTTCATATTGTTTTCTATATATTTTAGGCACATAGGCACATCTTTTTAAGAAAAAAAGTCTTTTAAGAAAATAAACATATACATAAACATATAAAATACTAAAATATTTTAGTAAAATGCTATATATAAAAGTTTTTGCAAAAAATGTGCCTATGTCCGCCTAGGGTAATTTTTGATACATTCTAAAACATTGAAAAATATTTTTGTATTTTTTGCATAAACCTATTGACTTTTGTATTTACCTATGCTATAATAAATGCAAGAGGTGAACAAAATGATAGAATTTAGAAATGCAATAGGTTATATTAGAGTAAGTACCATTGGTCAAGCAACAGAAGACAAATATGGAATTGAAGCACAGAAACAATCTATTCTTCTTTATGCCAATGAACATCACTACAATATTGTAGATTGGAAAATTGATGAAATCAGCGGTATCAAAGATGATAGACCGGCGCTAAACGAAATCTTGTATGGCGACAATGTTACCAATCCCCCATTTGAAGCAGTTATTGTTTTCAAGAATGACAGATTGGCTAGAGATACAAAATTGTATTTCTACTATCTTTATGTTCTAGAAAAGAAAAACATTAAATTGCTCAGTGTCAAAGAAGAGTTTAATGAGGGTAATGATTTTGCAAATATTTATAGAGCCTTGCTTCAGTTTGTTGCAGAGCAAGAAAGAAAGAATATTGCACTGAGAACAAGTAAAGGTAGAAGTATCAAGGCTTCTTGCGGTGGGTATAGCGGTGGCAGATGTCCTTATGGCTACAAAATTCAAGATCATAGATTGATAATAAATGAAGAAGAAAAACCAATCGTTGAATACATTTTTGCTGAACTATCAAAAGGAAAACCAATGTTGACAATTGCAGATGAATTGAACGATATGGGTTATAGAACACGAAAAGGAACTAAATTCCAAAATACAAGCGTTAGAAGCATAGCCAACAATAAAAAACTATATCAGGGTTACTATAAATATGGAAAATCTATGAATTATGTCAAAGGTGTTCACGAACCTATTTTGGAGGACGATTGATGAAAGCAAAAGACATTATCTATAAAGCAATGAAAACAAGAAACTATACTCAATCTACTTTGGCTGATGTGGCGGGATTTAAGAGAGTATCTAATGTGAGTGAAATATTAAGAAGTCAGAATATGAGAATTGATAACTTTGTCAAACTCTTAAATGCTATGGGTTATAAGGTTATTGTCGAAAACAATCAAGAAAAATGGGAAGTGACTTTAGATGATGAAAGTTCAAAGGACAAAGAAATGAATATTAGTGACGCAATCCGAGAAGTTATGAGAAAGAAAAATGTTACATTACAATCTATGGCTACTTCTTTAGGCAAAAGTAGGAGTAATGATATTAGTTCAAGACTTGCTAATAAAAATCTTACTACTTCTTCTGCTCTTGAAATGTTAGAAGTGTTAGATTATGAATTGGTAATACAAGAGAAAAGACAAGACGTAAGACCTGAAGACCAAATTGTTATCACTTTTGAAGAAGATAATCAAAGAACCAAAAGAACTCCAAAGGAGGTTTTGTAATGAGTGAGGAATTTAATGTTGTTATTACCTGTAATACTTCCAG
>CAYOZT010000026.1:0-19761 GCA_964408545.1 uncultured Oscillospiraceae bacterium
CCATTTCGAACAGCTCGTCGATGGTCAGCACGCGGCCGATGACCATGTTGGTCATCACTTTGACGCCCTGCGCTTCGAGCTTGGTCACCTCGTTGGCGACGATCGCCTTGGGAAGACGGAACTCGGGGATGCCGTAGACCAGCACGCCGCCGGCGGTGTGCAGCGCCTCGAAAATGCTCACTTCATAGCCGCGCTTGGCAAGATCGCTTGCCGCGGTCAGACCGGCGGGGCCGGAGCCGACGACGGCTACCTTAATGCCGTTGGACTCTACCTTGGCGGGCATTTCGTTGACGTTTTCGCGGTACCAGTCGGCCACGAAACGCTCGAGTCTGCCGATGGCGACGGGCTCGCCCTTGACGCCGCGCACGCACTTGCTCTCGCACTGCGTTTCCTGCGGGCAAACGCGGCCGGACAGCGCGGGCAGCGCGTTTGTGGAGGTGATGATCTCATAGGCGGCCTTGAAATCGCCCTCCTGCACCTTCTTGATGAACTCGGGGATGCGCACATTGACGGGGCAGCCCTCGACACATTTGGGATTTTTGCAGCTGAGGCAGCGATTGGCCTCGTTGATCGCCATTTCGGCGGTGTAGCCCAAGGTGACTTCCTTGAAATTGCGGGCACGGACCTTCGGATCCTGCTCCGGCATGGGTGTCTTTGTCAAAGTCATGTTAGCCATGTTGCACTTCCTCCTTACTTGATCAGCGCCTTGCCCATGTTTTCCATGCGGCAGGTGTGCGTTTCCTTGACCTCGGCTTCGCGCTCGCGATAGGTGCCGTTGCGGCTCATCAGCTCGGCGAAATCGACCAGATGGCCGTCGAATTCGGGGCCGTCGACGCAGGCGAACTTCGTCTCGCCGCCGACGGTGACGCGGCAGCCGCCGCACATACCCGTTCCGTCGATCATGATGGGGTTGAGGGAAACGGAGGTGTGCGTGCCGAAGGGCTTGGTGGTCAGACTGACGAATTTCATCATCGGGATCGGTCCGATGGCGAGCACCTCGTCGAACTGCTCACCGGATTCGAGCATTTCCTTCAGCGGCTGGGTGACGAGGCCGTGGCGACCGTAAGTACCGTCGTCGGTCATGAGGATCAGACGATCGGCGACCTGCTTAAATTCCTCTTCGAGGATGACGATGTCCTTGCTGCGGAAGCCGACAATGACGGTGACCTCCGCGCCCGCTTCCTTAAAGGCTGCGGCAGACGGGAGCGCGATGGCGCAGCCGACGCCGCCGCCGACCACGCAGACCTTTTTCTTGCCCTCGACGGGGGTGGGCTTGCCGAGCGGGCCGACGAAGTCGCGGATGTAGTCGCCCTCGTTGAGGTTGCCGAGCGCGATGGTGGAGAAGCCGACCTTCTGGAAAATGATGGTGACGGTGCCTTTCTCGCGGTCGTAGCCGGCGATGGTCAGCGGTACACGCTCGCTCATCTCATCGATGCGGAAAATGATGAACTGACCGGCTTTGGCCTTACGCGCGATAAAGGGAGCTTCGATCTCCATCAAGGTAACGGCGGAGTTCAGCTCTTTTTTGGTGACGATCTTGAACATGATAATGAACCCTTTCCTTTTATAAAATCCAATTTTCCCGAAATTTTGAGCTTATTTCTCAAACATAACCATTATAAGGGAGTAATCGGGATTTGTCAAATCCTTAATACGGAAAAATGCCGTTCAAAAATAATTAATAAAGATTGCTATTGACATTTTGGCACTCGGTGGTATAATGTGCTTGGCACTCAGAGATGACGAGTGCCAAAAACGGAAACGGAGGCGTCCGATGGAACTGACCGAACGTAAGAAAAAGGTGCTGCGATGCATCGTTGACCTATATATCCGCACCGCGGAGCCGGTCGGATCGAAGGCGATCTCCGAATTGCCGGATATGAATTTCTCTCCCGCCACCATCCGCGCGGAGATGGCCGACCTGACCGCCATGGGCTATCTCGAGCAGCCGCACACCAGTGCCGGCCGCATCCCGTCGCCGGCCGGATATCGGCTGTATGTCGACGAATTGATGGCCGACTACCGCCTGAGCATGGACGAGACCAACCGTATCAACGCCTCTTTCGACGAGAAGATGCAGCAGGTGGACAAACTGGTCGAGCGCGTGGCAAAGCTCGTTTCGCAGGCGACGGATCTGCCCGCCATTTCCATGGCGGCGCGCAGCAGCGATGTTTGCGTGCGGCATTTCGATCTGCTCGGCGCGGGCGCGGGCAACATCATCCTCGTGCTGATGCTCTCGACCGACGAGGTGCTCAACAAGCTCATCAAACTGCCGCTGCAGCTGGAAGAGAGCGATCTGAAGCTCCTCGCCGCCGTGCTCAATGCATCCGCCACCGACATCGCTTACGAGGCATTCACCGCCGAACTGATGGATCGGATCACCCGCGCCGCGGGCAAGGCCGCCGCGCTCGTGCCGCTGGTGATGGACTTCGCCATCGATGCGCTGCGCGGCAAGGGCAGCACCAACATGGCCATGGCAGGCCAGATGCGGCTGCTGTCTCAGCCGGAATATCGGGATGTGGATAAGGCGCAGCGCGTCATCACCTCGCTCGACGAGCAGGCACTGAGCAATCTGCCCGCCCTGATCAACGAGAACGGCACGAAGGTGCTCGTCGGCCCGGAAAACGTGGCGCAGGAGCTGAAGGATACTTCCGTCGTGATGACGAAATTCGACATCGGCGACGGGATGCAGGGCATGATCGGCGTGGTCGGCCCGACCCGAATGGACTACGCCAAGGTCACGGCGAGACTCAGTTACTTCGCCGAAAGCCTGAGTAAAATGTTCTCCAAGTCGGAGCAGCCGCAGTTGCCCCGACCGGAAGATAAGGAGTAATGATCGTGTCGAAAAAAGAAAAACAGGAAAATCGCGAGACCCCCGTCGAGCAGACCGAGCAGCCGCAGACCGAGCAGACCGAGCCGTCCGCCGCGCCGCAGGTAAACGAGTGGGAGGAAAAATATAAGGCAGAGCACGACCAGCTGCTGCGTCTGGCAGCGGAATTCGACAATTTCCGCAAACGCACCGTCAAGGAAAAGGACGCCGCCTACGGAAACGGCCGCGCCGACACCGTGGCGAAAATGCTGCCCGTGTACGACAACCTCGAGCGCGCGCTCAAGCAGCCGACCGCCGACGAGGCGTACAAAAAGGGCGTCGAGCTGACCATGAACGAGCTGATGAAAATTTTGGCTACCCTCGGCGTGGAGCTGTTCGGCGAGGTGGGCGAGACCTTCGATCCCGAAAAGCACAACGCCATCATGCACAACGAGGACGAGAGCCTCGGGGAGAATACCATTTCGATGGTCTTCCAGAAGGGCTTCCGCATCGGTGAAAAGATCGTTCGATTTGCCATGGTGCAGGTCGCAAATTAACTTTGTAAAATCTAAGCTTTCAATATTAGGAGGAAAAACATTATGTCTAAGATCATCGGTATCGATTTGGGAACCACCAACTCTTGCGTCGCCGTTCTGGAAGGCGGCGAGAGCGTCGTCATCGCCAACGCTGAGGGCGGCAGGACCACCCCCTCCGTCGTGGCTTTCTCCAAGACCGGCGAGCGTATGGTCGGTCAGGTCGCGAAGCGTCAGGCCGTCACCAACGCCGACCGTACCGTCGCGTCCATCAAGCGCCACATGGGCGAAAATTACCACGTCGCCATCGACGGCAAGAACTACACCCCGCAGGAAATTTCCGCAATGGTCCTCGCGAAGCTGAAATCCGACGCCGAGAGCTACCTCGGTCAGACCGTTTCCGAGGCCGTCATCACCGTGCCCGCCTATTTCTCCGACGCGCAGCGTCAGGCCACCAAGGACGCCGGCAAGATCGCGGGACTCGAGGTCAAGCGTATCATCAACGAGCCGACTGCTGCCGCGCTGGCCTACGGCCTCGACAAGGAGCAGGAGCAGAAGATCATGGTCTATGACCTCGGCGGCGGCACCTTCGACGTGTCCATCCTCGAGATCGGCGACGGCATCGTCGAAGTGCTTGCCACGGCGGGCGACACCCGTCTGGGCGGCGACGATTTCGACCAGCGCATCATCGACTACCTTGTCGCCGAGTTCAGAAAGGCCGAGAGCATCGACCTGCGCAACGACAAGATGGCCATGCAGCGCCTGAAAGAGGCCGCCGAGAAGGCCAAGATCGAGCTGTCCGGCATGACTTCCACCACCGTCAATCTTCCCTATATCACCGCCGACGCCACCGGCCCCAAGCACATGGACGTGACGCTGACGCGTGCAAAGTTCAACGAACTGACCGCCGATCTCGTCGAGCGCACCATGAAGCCCGTCCGCCAGGCAATGTCCGACGCGGGACTCAAGGCCAGCGACCTCGATAAGGTGCTGCTCGTGGGCGGCTCCACCCGTATCCCCGCCGTGCAGGAGGCCGTCAAGGGCATCACCGGCAAGGAAGGCTTCAAGGGCATCAACCCCGACGAGTGCGTGGCAGTCGGCGCAGCCATTCAGGGCGGCGTGCTGACGGGCGACGTCAAGGACGTCGTGCTGCTCGACGTTACGCCTTTGTCCCTCGGTATCGAGACGATGGGCGGCGTGTTCACCCGCCTGATCGACCGCAACACCACCATCCCCACCCGAAAGAGCCAGATCTTCTCCACCGCAGCCGACGGCCAGACCTCCGTGGAAGTGCACGTGCTGCAGGGCGAGCGTGAAATGGCGGCTTACAATAAGACGCTCGGCCGCTTCCAGCTCGGCGGTATCGCGCCCGCGCCGCGCGGCGTCCCGCAGATCGAAGTTTCCTTCGATATCGACGCCAACGGCATCGTCAAGGTGTCGGCCAAGGATCTTGGTACGGGCAAGGAAGCGAATATCTCCATCACCGCCTCCACCAACCTGAGCAAGGAAGATATCGATAAGGCCGTGAAGGAAGCCGAGCAGTATGCCGCCGAGGATAAGGCACGCAAGGAAGAGGTCGACACGCACAACACCGCCGACCAGACCGTCTACCAGACCGAAAAGACACTCAATGAACTCGGCGACAAGATCTCCGCCGACGAAAAGGCCTCCATCCAAAGCGCCATCGACCACCTGAAGGAGGTCAACAAGGGCAATGACGTCGCCGCCATCAAGGCCGCGACCGAGCAGGTGCAGCAGGCCTTCTATAAGGTCTCCGAAAAGCTGTATCAGCAGGCCAACCCTCAGCAGGGTCAGCCCGGCTGCGACAATAACTGCAACAACTGCGGTGACGACGGCGTCGTCGATGCCGATTACGAGACCGTTGACTGACAAAGCCCAAGGGGCGGCAAATGCCGCCCCTTGTCGCACTGTCCGCCCGTCGAATGACACACCGTCTGCAATAACGCATAGTAGGGCGGGGGCATGTCCCCGCCGCCCGCTGCCGATCATTGAGTGGTCGGATGAACGGTACCATCCGCAAAAACCGTAGGGGACGACGCCCACGGCGTCCCGCCGCCACCGTGTCAATTACGAACGATTTCGTAGGGCGGCGCGTGTCGCACGGGGCGTCGAAGGCGCCGCCCCCTACGGGGCGTGTCGCACGGGGCGTCGAAGGCGCCGCCCCCTACAAGGGCGTATCTCGGAAGGGCGGACAGAGGTGCCCGATAAATAATTTTCGGGCATTCGTCTGAATGATTACCCATTTTTATGATAAATGGAGATTTTTATGGCAGAAAAACGTGATTATTATGAGGTGCTCGGCGTCGAGAAGGGCGCGAGCGCCGAGGAAATAAAAAAGGCCTACCGTAAGGCGGCCATGAAATATCACCCCGACCGCAACCCCGGCGACAAGCAGGCCGAGGAGAAATTTAAGGAGCTGGGCGAGGCCTACGAGGTGCTTTCCGACGACGATAAGCGCGCCCGCTACGACCAATACGGCCATGCGGGCGTCGATCCGAATTTCGGCGCACAGCAGGGCGGCGGTTTCGGCGGTTTCGGAGATTTCGGCGATCTCGGCGATATTTTCGGCTCCTTCTTCGGTGGCGGCTCGCGCCGCAGCAACGGCAATGCCCCCCGTCGGGGCGAAAATGTCGGTACCCGCCTCGATCTGACCTTCGAGGAGGCCGCCTTCGGCTGCGAAAAGGAGGTTTCCGTCACGCGGATCGAAAACTGCGCCGCCTGTAACGGCAGCGGCTCGGCCGACGGCATGGTGGAGACCTGCTCGTATTGTCGCGGCGCGGGTCAGGTGCGCACGACGCAGAATTTCATGGGTATGTCCATGCAGTCGACTTCCGTCTGCCCGCAGTGCAACGGACGCGGCAAGATCGTCAAAACGCCCTGCTCGACCTGTCGCGGCAAGGGTAAGGTGCGTCGCACGCAGCGCCTGAAGGTCAAGGTGCCCGCAGGCATCGACGCGGGGCAGATGTTCCGCGTGGCGGGGCAGGGCAATGTTGGCGCCAACGGCGGCCCGAACGGGGACATTATGGTCGAAGTGACGATCAAAAACCACCCCATCTTCCGCCGCAACGGCATGGACGTGTACTGCGAGGTGCCCATTTCCTTCACGCAGGCCGCACTCGGCGGTCGGATCGAAGTACCTACGCTCGATGGTATGCTTACCTACGACATTCCCGAGGGCACGCAGACGGGCAAGGAATTCGTCATCGGCGATAAGGGCATCCCCGATGTTTCCAATCCGCGCCGCCGCGGTCGCCACCGCTTCACCGTCGTGGTCGAAACACCCACGCGCTTGAGCAAGGAGCAAAAAGACCTGCTGCGTCAGCTCGAAGGCACGATCGACGGAAGATCCGGCCCCAAACGCAAGAAATTTCGGGACAGTCTGAAGGATATCTTCAATTAAGGAGCACGCACTTGGAAGAAAAATTCATCGCCGCATGGATGGCGGCGCGAAAAAATGCCGCCGCCGCGGGCGTCAAGCTGCGCCCCGTCGCGGAGGATACCGCATTGCAAACGGCACACCGCTGCCTGCGCGGCAGTCGCGAAAGCGACGGCTTTGCGGCGCTGGTGCAGCTGGACAAAACGCAGTGGACGCTCGAGGCGCTCGCCGTCGACCCGCGTTTTACGTCATTGTTCACCGACGAGGAAGCCAATATCGCCCTGCAGCGCCTGCTCGAAGCGGGCTACCGCTTCGCCTGACGCACCTTTTCGGAAAATCGAAATTGCAGCCCCCGAGATTTCTCGGGGGCTGCACGTGTATACGGCTTTTAGTGTGCGAAGATGCTCAGCAGGAAACCTGCGGCGATGGCCGAGCCGATGACGCCCGCCACGTTCGGACCCATGGCGTGCATGAGCAGGAAGTTGGAGGGATTGGCTTTCTGGCCTTCGGTGTTGGCAACGCGCGCCGCCATCGGCACGGCGGAAACGCCTGCGGAGCCGATGAGCGGATTGATCTTGCCGCCGGAGATGAAGTAGAGCACCTGACCGCCGAGCAGTCCGCCGACGGTGGACAATCCGAATGCCACGACGCCTAGGCCGACGATCAGCAGCGTTTCCTTCGTCAGGAAGTTGGAACCGACCATGGTCGCGCCCACGGAGGTGGACAGGAAAATGGTGACGACATTCATCAGAGCATTTTGCATGGTGTCGCTCAGACGCTCGGTGACGCCGGTCTCCTTCATGAGGTTACCGAACATCAGGCAGCCGATGAGCGCGGCGGTATCCGGCAGCAACAGCGCCACAAAGACCGTGACCACGATGGGGAAAATGATCTTTTCCGCCTTGGAAACGGTGCGGGTCTGCTCCATTTTGATCTTGCGCTGCTTTTCGGTGGTCAGCAGGCGCATGATCGGCGGCTGGATCATGGGGATCAAGGCCATGTACGAATACGCCGCCACGGCAATGGCGCCGAGCAGATGCGGGGCGAGCTGGCTCGTCAGGAAAATGGCCGTCGGGCCGTCCGCACCGCCGATGATGCCGATGGCCGCGGCTTCCAGCGCATCAAATGCGCCCGTTGCGCGTGCGGCGAAGAAGGCCGCGAACACGCCCAGCTGCGCCGACGCGCCCATGAACATACTCTTGGGGTTCGACAGCAGCGGACCGAAGTCGGTCATCGCGCCCACGCCCATGAAGATCAGGCAGGGGTAGAGGCTTGTCTTGACGCCGACATACAGATAGTCGAGCAATCCGCCGTTACTGAAAATATGGCCGTAGCTGTGGTAGAACTCGCTTTCTTCGCTCATGAAATCGTTCCACAATTCCTGATGATACAGCCCCGCGCCGGGCAGATTGGTCAGGATACAGCCAAAAGCGATACCGCACAGCAGCAGCGGCTCGAATTTCTTCACGATCGCGAGGTACAGCAGCACGCAGCCGATGACGATCATCACGAGGTTTTGCCAGCCCATTTGGCTGAAAAAGCCCGTAATGATCGCGGCGAAGCCGGAGTCCTCCCAAATATTCAACAGAATTTTACCGATGTCCATTGAGGTCAGCCCTCCTTAGCCGATGACGACCAGCGGTGCATCGGTGTCGACGCTCGAGCCTTTGGTGACGATGACCTGCGTGACGGTGCCGGCCTTGGGCGCCATGATCTCGTTTTCCATCTTCATGGCCTCGAGGATCACGAGCACATCGCCTTCTTTCACGGCTTGTCCCTGCGTGACATTGACTTTCAGGATCGTGCCGGGCATGGGGGATGCGACCACTTCGCCCTTGCCGGTCACGGCGGGCGCGGCCGCTGCGGGCGCCGCCGCCGGAGCTGCCGCCGGGGCGGGCGCGGAGGGAACGATCGCTTCGTACTCC
This sequence comes from uncultured Oscillospiraceae bacterium, assembly GCA_964408545.1. GTDB lineage: Bacteria > Bacillota > Clostridia > Oscillospirales > Oscillospiraceae > Faecousia. The sequence goes on from CAYOZT010000026.1 coordinate 8,665, forward strand.
GCAAGCAGTTGTGCCTGCCCTGCTTCGACCTCGACCTCGTAGGTGCGGCCGTTGAGTGTCACTTTATATTTCATGTTACTTGACCTCCTTGATGGAAATAAAACGCAGTTCGTTCAGGGGCTTGCCCATTTTGTCGGCGACGATGGCCATGAGCATGGCGGCCGTTTTCGGCTCGACATCGTGCAGTTTGACCTGCCCCGCCACGCCGGGCGCAGTGGGGGCGGCGGGCTTGGGCGTGGGTGCGGCGACGATGGACGCGTTTTTTTCCTTCTTCGGGGACATCAGCTTTCCGAGCAGGACGATCACGAGCGTCAGAAATGCGATGCCGACAAAGACGGCCGCGTAGCCCAGCAGTGCCAGAATGCCGATCTCGGCAACGGAATAATCCATAGTTTTGCCTCCTTACGCCTCGACGATGCTGTAGGTAACGGTGTTTTCCGCCTCACGCTTTTTCTGCTCGAGGAATTTGACGGTCTGCTCGGGGAAGCAGATGTAGCTCATCACGTCCTCCTCGTTGCACGCCAGATCGCCCAGCGCCTCGCGGGCGCGGACGAAGTCGAGCCCGTCGCGCTTGGAGTCCTCATCGCGGCAGTTGAGCGGTTTTTCCATGCCCGCCTCGGCGAGGATGCGTTTTTCGAGCTCCTTGTTCACGGGTGCGGGGGACAGGCCGTACTCGCCCTTGAAATAGTTTTTGATCTCCTTGGAGATGTTCTTGTAACGCTCGCCGACGAGCACATTCGTCACGGCCTGATTGCCGACCATTTGGCTCAGCGGTGTCACGAGCGGGGGATAACCGAGATCCTTGCGCACGTTCGGGATCTCGGCGAGTGCCGCGTCGAATTTGTCCATCGCGTGCATATCGGTCAGGTTCGCGATCATGTTCGACAGCATACCGCCGGGCACTTTGTACACCAGCGCCATCGCGTCCGTGCCCATGGACTTGGGGTTGAGCGTCTTGTTGTCGATATACTTCTGCTTGACGGGCTTGAAGTGGTCGTTGACGGCGTTGATCGCCTTCTCGTTGAGCCCCGTGGAGATGCCCATCTGCTCGAGGGCGTAGTAAAGGCTCTCGGTGGCGGGCTGCGAGGTGCCGTTGGAGAAGCAGGAGGAGGCGGTGTCGATCACGTCGACGCCCGATTCGATCGCTTTCAGCACGGTCATGTAGGCCATGCCCGTCGTGCAGTGCGTGTGCAGGATCAAGGGCATATCGCCCACGCCGTCTTTGATGCCCTTGATGAGGTTTTCCGCTTCGTACGGGCTCATGGTGCCGGCCATATCCTTCAGACAAATGGTGTCGAAGCCCATGGACTGGAGCTCTTTGCACATCTGCACGTATTTTTCGACGGTGTGCACGGGCGACTGCGTGTAGGAAATGCAGCCGGAGGCGAGGGCACCGGCCTTTTTGGTGGCCTCAAAGGCGGTGCGGATGTTGCGGAAATCGTTCAGCGCGTCGAAAATACGCAGAATGTCGATGCCGTTTTTCACGGACAGCTGCACGAATTTTTCCACCACGTCGTCGTGATAGTGCTTGTAACCGAGCAGGTTTTGACCGCGCAGCAGCATTTGCAGCTTGGTGTTGGGCATGGCTTTGCGGATGCGGCGCAGCCGCTCCCACGGATCTTCGTTCAGATAGCGCAGGCAGCTGTCGAAGGTCGCGCCGCCCCAGCATTCGATGGAATAGTAACCGGCCTTGTCCATGGTGGGCAGAATGTCGGCAAAGTCGGAAAACGCCATGCGTGTGGCCATCAGGGACTGGTTGGCGTCGCGAATGACGGTTTCGGTGAACCGAACTTGTTGAGACATGAAAATATTTCCTCCGTTTATTTTACCTTCGGGCCGGCGGCGACGAGCGCCTTGCCCGCGTCGTTTCCGGTGTATTTGACAAAGTTATTGACAAAGCGATCGGCCAGATCTTCCGCCTTGCGCTCCCACTCGGCGGCGTCGGCATAGGTGTCGCGCGGATCGAGGATGGCGCTGTTGACGCCGGGCAGGGAAGTGGGCACTTCCAGATCGAACAGCGGGATGGTCTTCGTTTCGGCTTTCAAAATGGAGCCGTCCAAGATCGCGTCGATGATGCCGCGGGTGTCTTTGATGGTGATGCGCTTGCCGGTGCCGTTCCAGCCAGTGTTGACAAGGTAGGCCTTCGCGCCGTTGGCCTGCATTTTCTTGACGAGCTCTTCACCGTACTTGGTCGGATGCAGCTCGAGGAAGGCCTGACCGAAGCAGGCCGAGAAGGTCGGCGTCGGCTCGGTGATGCCGCGCTCGGTGCCCGCGAGCTTTGCCGTAAAGCCCGACAGGAAGTAGTACTGTGCCTGCTCGGGCGTCAGGATCGATACGGGCGGCAGTACGCCGAAAGCGTCGGCGGACAGGAAAATGACGTTTTTCGCCGCGGGTGCGGAGGAGATGGGACGGACGATGTTCCGGATGTGGGTGATGGGGTAGGAAACGCGGGTATTTTCCGTGACGGACTTGTCGGCAAAGTCACACTTGCCGCTACCGTCGACGGTCACGTTCTCCAGCAGCGCGTTGCGGCGGATGGCGTTATAAATGTCGGGCTCGGACTCGGCGTCGAGATTGATGACCTTGGCATAGCAGCCGCCTTCGAAGTTGAATACGCCGTTGTCGTCCCAGCCGTGCTCGTCGTCGCCGATGAGCAGACGCTTCGGATCGGTCGAGAGCGTGGTCTTGCCCGTGCCGGACAGGCCGAAGAACAGCGCGGTGTTCTTACCGTCCATGTCGGTGTTGGCCGAGCAGTGCATGGACGCGATGCCCTTGAGCGGCAGGTAGTAGTTCATCATGGAGAACATACCTTTTTTCATTTCGCCGCCGTACCACGTATTGAGGATGACCTGCTCACGCGAGGTGATGTTGAAGGCCACGCAGGTGGAGGAGTTCAGACCCAGCTCGGCGTAGTTTTCCACGGCGGCCTTCGAGGCATTGTAGACGACGAAGTCGGGCTTGAAATCCTTCAACTCCTCGTCGGTCGGGACGATGAACATATTCTTGATGAAGTGCGCCTGCCATGCGACCTCCATGATGAAGCGCACGGCCATACGGGTGTCGGCGTTGGCGCCGCAGAAGGCGTCCACGACGTACAGCTTTTTGCCCGAGAGTTCACGAACTGCCAGCTGCTTGACCTGCTGCCAGATGTCCTTGCTCATGGGGTGGTTGTCGTTTTTGAAGGCCTCCGAGGTCCACCAGACGGTGTTCTCGGAGTTTTCGTCCATGACGATGTACTTATCTTTGGGAGAGCGGCCGGTATAGACGCCCGTCATCACGTTGACGGCGCCCAAGCCGGAAAGCTGTCCTTTTTCGCAGCCTTCGAGCGTCGGATCCATCTCCGCCTCGAAAAGCTGCTCATAGCCGGGGTTGTAAACGATCTCGGTCGCACCGAGAATTCCGTATTTCTCCAAAAATTCGGCTTGCATACACATTCCTCCTAATATATGTCAGGCTGTTCGCCTTGCTGATGGTTCGTGTGGCTCGGATAAAATCCAAACTCCACCACCTAAATCATACCACACTCCGCCGCGAATGTCCACCCAAAAACAAAATTTTCTTTTCTGATATGGACGCAAAACGGAAAGACGGAATTTTTTTGAAAAGCGGAAATGGAGAGCGTCAGAGGCTCTCCATCCGTAAAAAGTCTTTCAGCTTGATATGCTTTACGATGCTTGTGGAATAATCGATATCATCATTGGTGATGATGATTTTTTGGGAAAGAGGATCGACATTCTTAAATGCGGAAAATTCCCGCTGATATGCTTTTTCCTCGGCTACACTGTAGGCCACCTGCACATAGTATTGCTTGCTGCCTTTCGTGGCCAAAAAGTCGATCTCCCTGCCGCCGTTGTTGTATACATACACCTCATATCCCATATAGAGCAGCTCGTTATACACGATGTTTTCAAGGTTGTGTGTAAGATCAAAACGGTTGTTCATGCAGCGGATCGAATTGAAGCTGACATCGGCGTCGTAAATTTTGGAGCGATACGAAAGTTCCTTTTTGGTTTTTGTGGAATATTGTTTCACGGATTCGATGATATAGGCTTCTTCCAAGTAGCCCAGATACTTCATGATCGTGTTGACCGAGCAGTTGCTATGCTCTTGCCGGATATAGTCGCGAATGGAGCTGGCGGAGAAAATTCGACTGTTGCTGCGCAAAATAAAATTGACCAAGCTTCGGAACAAGGGCTCTTTGAGGATCTTATATCGCCGCATGATATCGTTGACGACGATCGTATCATTCAAATCGTTCAAATATCTGCTTTGCGCATCGGGAGAGTCAAACTCAAATCGCTTCGGGAAACCGCCCCAAACGAGATAATCCGTGACCGAGGGCTCTTTTCCGAGTTCCTCGCAGTACGCGACGATCTCTTTGTAGACAAAAGGCCGGACGCGAAATGCGACATATCTGCCCGACAATTCCTTGGTGAATTCTCCCGATAAAAGCTTGGAGTTGGAGCCTGTGACGAACAAAGAAAAATCGTATAGTCTCAGCGTTTTGCAAGCGTCCTGCCAGCCGTCGAGCGTTTGGATCTCATCGAAAAACAGATAACATTTTCCGCGCTTTTTGTTTTCTTCCGCATAGCGGATCAACTGTTCGGCATTTGTGATGTTGGCGGAAACTTTTCTGTCTTCAAAATTCAGATAAATGATGTTATCCGTTTTTTCGGAGATCTCTCGCATGATCTGCTCCAAAATGACCGATTTGCCGCATCTGCGGATACCTGTGATGATCTTGATCAGATCGGACTCGTAGAAGGGGCGCACCTGTTCGATATAGTGTTCTCGTTGGATCATTGTTCTCACCTCATGAATATCATACTGAAAGATTTGACGCCAGTCAAGCATTTTGTTCAGTCAGAATGAAAGATTTTTCGACTTTTTGCAAAATCGTTCAGTCCGAGTGAAAGATTTTGCCGCTTTTTCAAAAAAATATCCTTTTCCCTATTTACTTTTTGACGAAAATGGTGTATGATATCCGGTGAACAGAGTAGGAGACCTCGCGTAAAGTGCTGCCAAAATGGGGAGTTGTCTGGCAGACGAAGGAATTCTTTTCCGCGATGGGGACTCCGCACCCGCTGCCCATAATGGATATTCTCCTTTATGAGAGGCGATACTCAGTCGGGCGTCCGGCTTTGCCGCTGCGCTCACGGAGTCATCTTTGTAATTTTTCTCCCCAACGGTATTCGTTGGGGAGTTTTTTACGGGATCGGGCTCCGTCACGAAAAAGGAGGCTATTCATGAAACAACAACATTCCCGTTCCCTCTCCACAAAAACCATGGCCTATTGTGCGCTGCTGGCGGCGCTGAGCGTCGTGTTGGCGCGGCTGGTCGGACTGATGCCCGATGCGAGCACCCGCTTTTCCATCGAAGCGGTGCCCATCTTCCTCGCCGGTATGCTCTTCGGACCCCTGCCGGGCGCGATGGTCGGCTTTACCGCGGATCTGGTCGGCTGCCTCTTCTCCGCCTACGGCTACAATCCGATCTTCTGCATCCCGCCGATCCTGTACGGCCTGTTCGGCGGCGTGTTCCGCGGCTTTCTGGCACGGAAAGCGAGCCTGCCGCGGCTGGTGCTGGCATTTCTGCCGCCGATCGTGCTCGGCTCGGTGCTGTATCAGAGCGCCGCGCTGGCGTATATGTACTATGACGGCGTGTTTTGGGACGGCTTTTTGCTGAAACTGAGCACGCGCAGCGTGCAGTTCGCCGTCACGCTGGTGGCGGACGTCGTGCTGCTGCGGATGCTGCTGCGCGCCGGCATTTTCGACCGACTCGGTATTTGGCCGCCGATGCACGCAGCAAACCAAAAACGAAAGGATGATATCACTTGACTGTCAACGAAGCACTCGAATATATCCATAGTGTCAGCTGGAAGGGCAGCGTGCCCGGCCTTGAGCGGACGCAAGCGCTGCTCGCGCGCATGGGCAATCCCGAGAAAAAGCTGAAATTCGTTCACATCGCGGGCACGAACGGCAAAGGAAGCACCGCCGCCATGACCGCGTCCATCCTGCAAAAAGCGGGCTACCGCACGGGGCTGTACACTTCTCCCTACATCTACCGCTTCCACGAGCGTATGCAGGTCGACGGCGTGCAGATCTCCGACGAGGATCTGGCCGCCGTCACCGAATGGGTGCGTCCCATGGCCGAAAGCCTTGCCGAGAAACCGACGGAATTCGAGCTCGTGTGCTGCATCGCCTTTGAATATTTCCTCCGCCAAGGCTGCGACATCGTTGTGCTGGAGGTGGGCATGGGCGGCGCCTTCGACGCGACCAACGTCATCGAGGTGCCCGAGGTCGCCGTCATCACCAACATCGGCCTCGATCACACCGAGGTGCTCGGCGACACGTTCGAGGCCATCGCCGAGACGAAATCGGGCATTTTCAAGGAGGGCGGCAGCGCCGTCGTCTACCGCGGCACCCCCTCGGTGGAGGCCGTGTTTGAGCGCATCTGCGCCGAGCGGCATCTGTCGCTGAAAAAGGCGGATTTCGACACCCTCGTCTCGCGCGCGCATTCGCTCGAGGGACAGGTTTTCGATTGCGGCGCGCGCAAGGCGCTCTCGCTGCCGCTGCTGGGCAGCCATCAGCTGAAAAATGCCGCCGTGGTGCTCTCGATCGTCGATACGCTCATCGAAAAAGGCTGGCACATCACCGAGCAGAACGTTCGCGACGGACTGCGTGACGTGCAGTGGCCGGGGCGATTCGATATCGTCGGGCGCGACCCGCTGTTCATCATCGACGGCGGACACAATCCGCAGTGCTTTGACGCGCTGATCAAAAACATCCGCGACTATCTGCCCGGAAAGCGCATCGTCGCGCTGACGGGTGTGCTGGCGGACAAGGATTACGCGGATATGTACCGTCCGATCATGCCTTACGTGCAGCGCTTCGTGTGCATCACGCCGCCGAATCCGCGAAAACTCGAGGCCGATCGGCTCGCCGAATTTTTGCGGCAGTGCGGTGCCGAGGCGGAGGCGACCGCGAGCATCGCAGACGGCGTCCGCCGCGCAACGGAACTGGCAAAGCCCGACGGTGTCGTGCTTTGCTTCGGATCGCTGTATACCATCGGCGCCGTCCGCGACGCCATGTAAATATGCATGAATTTCGGCGGGCGACCATAAGTCGCCCGCCGCGCTTGTATGTTTATTTTTGGATGTCTCCGTCACTGCAGTGGACGGTGTAATTGCAGGTATCGTCCCTCCGTTCACTATCCCTGTCGATCGACAGCCACTGTTCTTTTGCCCCTTCAAAGTAAATATCCGTTAAACTGCTGCAGCCGAGAAATGCAGAATCACCGATGCTCGTCACGCTGCCCGGGATGGTGATGCTCGTCAGGTTGCTGCAGCCCTCGAACGCCAGATAGCTGATGTTTGTCACACGGTTCGGGATCGTAATACTCGTCAGACCGGTGCAGTTGGCGAACGCATAGCCGCCGATACTCGTAACGCTATCCGGGATCGTGATGCTCGTCAAGCCACTGCAACCGGAGAAGGCACTCCAGCCGATACTCGTCACACGGCTCGGGATCGTGATACTCGTCAGGCTGCTGCAGTCCATGAACGCAGTATCACCGATGCTTGTTACGCTGCCGTCATCGGGAATCACACTGTTGGGACATCCCGCGATCAGTGTTCTTGTTCCCGTTTCGATCAGGCAGTTTCCCGCGTTATGATAAACGCAGTTATCCTTGGCCACCGTGATACTCGTCAGGCTGCAGCCCGCGAACGCCCGCGCGCCGATTCTTGTCACGTTTGCGGAGATCGTGATGCTCGTCAGACCGCGGCAGCACCAGAAAGCAGAATCACCGATGCTCGTCACACAGTCCGGGATCGCGATGCTTGTCAGGTTGCTGCAGCCGGAAAACGCACAGTCGCCTATGCTCGTTATGCTGTCCGGGAGTGCGATGTTCGTCAGGCCGGTGCAGTCGGCAAATGTATAGCGGCCGATGCTTGCGATACCATCCGGGATCGTGATACTCGTCAGATTATTGCAGTTGTAGAATGCGTATTGATAGATCTCATAGCTGTTACCTTTGTATTTTTTGGGAAGGGTCAGTGTCGTGTCGCTGCCGGTATATCCTATGAGATAGCAGGTTTCGCCGTCTTTATAAAAGAGGAGTCCGCTGCTGTCGGACCGCAGCTTGCGGGCGCCCTTGGACGCGGTATACACATTCTTTGCGTAATAGCCTGCATATCCGTTTTCCAGCGATCCTGCTTCGATCGCAAGAGAGGAACGATCGTAGACTTCTATCAGTTTATAGCAGCCGTTGAACGCATAGTCGCCGATGCTCGTTACGGCGTTGCCGATCGTAATGCTCGTCAGGCTTAAACAATCGTAGAACGCCCGCTCTCCGATGCTTGTTACGCCGTTACCGATCGTGACGCTCGTCAGACTGCGGCAGTAGGAGAACGCAGAATTGCCAATGCTCGTCACAGCATCCGGGATCGTGATGCTCGTCAGGCTTTGGCAGTTGGAGAACGCGGAATCGCCAATGTTCGTAACGCTGCCGGGGATTGTGACGCTCGTTAGGTCACGGCACCGGTAAAACGCATAATCGCCGATGCTTGTTACGCCGTCGGGGATCGCAATATCCGTTGCAGCTTCCCCGTTGATATACAAATCTGCATAACTCAGCGGATTGCTACCGAAATTATTAAAACGGATACCACACCATGCTGCCAAGTCCGTAATATTAACTGTCGTCAGGCTACTGCAGTTGTAGAACGCCCATGTGCCGACGCTCGTCACACCGTTGCCGACCGTGACGTTCGTTAGGCTGCCGCAGCCGTTGAATGCATAATCGCCGATGTCGGTCACACTGTTGGGAATCGTGACGTTCGTTAGACTGCTGCAGCCGGAGAACGCAGAATCACCGATGCCGGTCACGCTGTCCGGGATCGAGATGTTTGTCAGGCTGCTGCAGTTGAAGAATGCATAATCGGCGATGTTGCTCACGCCGTCCGGGATCGTGATGCTTGTCAGGTTGCTGCAGCCGGAAAAGGCAGAATCACCGATGCCGGTCACGCTGCCCGGGATCGTGATGTTCGTCAGGCTGCTGCAGTTGAAGAATGCATAATCGGCGATGTTGCTCACGCCGTCCGGGATCGTGATGCTTGTCAGGTTGCTGCAGCCGGAAAAGGCAGAATCACCGATGCCGGTCACGCTGCCCGGGATCGTGATGTTCGTCAGGTTGCTGCAGTTACAAAACGCACGATCACCGATGCTCGTCACGCTATCCGGAATCGTGATGCTCATAAGATCGCTGCAATTTTCGAACACTCCGTTGCCGATGCTTGTCACGGGTTTGCCTTTATAGGTGGACGGGATAACGATATCCGTATCCGTGCAAGTGCCGATATCCGCGAGGTAATAGCTCGTGCGGTCATCGTTCTTTTCAAACAGCAAGCCGGCCGTGTCCGCTTTTTTGTCGTCGGTGGTTTTGCCTGTGTTGTCACTTGTTACGCCGTTATCCGGCTCACCGCACGCGGTGAAACACAGCAGCAGAGCGAGCGCGAGCAATAAGCCCGACAGTTTTTTGTATGATGTTCGCATTGCATTTTCTCCTATCTCCGTGCTTTATCTCGGCCTAGGCCGGATAGAGTAATTATATAATAACACAGATGCTCTGTCAAGCTTTCTGCGGCTTGACAGAGCGTACAAGGAATGGCGAACTATTCTATATCGCCCTTTTGCTTCCGCTCGCCTTGCCGTGGGGACGCATATTTTGCCGCATCTCGGGCAGGATAGCTCCGAGGTGAATTTTTTGCTGTTATCTTACATTCGCACCGTAATTCTTTATCTCATCCTCATCGCCGTCGTGCGGCTGATGGGCAAGCGGCAGATCGGGCAGATGGAGCCGTCGGAATTCGTCGTGACCATGCTCGTGGCGAACCTTGCCGCCATCCCCATGCAGGACGGCGGTATCCCGCTGCTTTCGGGGCTGGTACCGATCTTGACCGTGCTGGGCGTGGGACTGCTGCTGTCGACGCTTTCGCTGCGCTTCGTGCCCATCCGCCGCTGTCTGTGCGGCAAGCCTGTCATCCTCATCGAAAACGGGCGCATTTTGCAGGAAAATTTGCGCCGAACCTCCATCACCATGGACGAATTGACCGGCCATCTGCGCGAAAAGGATATGTTGCGCATCGATCAGGTACAGTTCGCGATCTTGGAAACGGACGGCAATTTCTCCGTTTTCCCGTATCCGCAGCATCAGCCCCTCACGCCGAAGGACGCGGGCATTGCCGTCGGACGGCAGTATTTGCCGTATACGCTCGTCGAGGACGGGCACCTGTTCCGCGACAATCTTGCGCTTGCGGGCAAGGATGAGGCGTGGCTCGCGCAGATCCTGCGGCAAAAGGAAAGCTCACTGGAGACGACGTGGCTGCTGACGGTCGACCGCGCCGATCACGTCGTCCATGTTCCGCGGGAGGTGCTGCCATGAAACGCTTTTGGATCGGGCTGTGCATCCTCGCACTGCTGCTTGCGGGCAGCGCCGCGATCTGCATCGGGATGCAGCGCGTGCACACGCCGATCGCCGAGGATCTGGCGTTGGCTGCCGATGCGGCGCTTTCGGGCGATTGGGAACGCGCCGAGGCGCTTTTTCGCCGCGCAGATGCGCGCTGGGAGAAATATTACCGCTTCACCGCAGCCTTCGCCGACCACACGCCTATGGACGAAATGGATACGCTGATAGAGGAATCGGAGATCTACGCCGCCAAACGCGAGCAGCCGCATTTTGCCGCCGCCTGCGCGCATCTGTCCGTCCTTGCCGCCGCCATCGCCGAAAGCCACACGCTCAGCTGGTGGAATTTGCTGTAAACATCTACCCGAAGGGTAGCTTCCGATAAAACAGTGTGAAAAATCTCTGACCACCGGTCAGACCGCGCGGACGAGGACGAGAGGATAACTGAGAGCCGGAGGAATATTTCTCGGATGAAAAAACTGCCCACCGCAAGGCAATAAGCCAATTACGGTGAGCAGTTTTTATTCTGGACGGATCAGACGAGGGTATCATCCAGCAGGAAATCAATGACGCTGATATTAAGAATACCGTTATCATCATACCAACGCTTGCGAATATCGTGACGCACAATGATCT
>CAYOZT010000027.1:0-19619 GCA_964408545.1 uncultured Oscillospiraceae bacterium
GCATAACTGTCATTTATTTTTTAAAATTTTTGTCCAAAAAACTGTACCATTTTCAAGCCCTCGAACTTCGTAGACGCGAAGATATCCGCCGTGAGCACGACGCCGGATGCGTTGACGCAAGCCGTGCCGTTCCAGTAGTAGCAGCTGTCGTTGCGGTAATCGCTCTCGTTCTGCATACCGCGCGGCTTCAGGTTTTCACCCGTGGAGACGCTTTCGCAGTTGCCGTCCTTGAAGGAGATCAGGCCGCTCGCCTTGAAGGCGGTGTCCTGCTCGACATTGGTGTAGAAGGCAACGTTATACGAGCCGTTGTTGTAAGAAATGCAGTTTTCGACGATGATATCGGGGCAGGAGTTGGAGTCGATACCCTTGGCCTTGTTGTTGAACGCAACGGAGTTGATCAGCCGATGCTTGCCCGTGATGCTCGCGCCGCCCATCTTGAAGCCGTTGCCGTTGCCGGCTTTGCTGCCGTCCTCGAGATAGCCGTTGTTGTAGGCCACGCAGTTGCGGATGGTGACGGAGCCGATCGGACCGGTCTCGACCTTGGCGAACAGATCCCAGCCGTCGTCGGCGTTGTTGTAGGCGACGCAGCCGTCAAAGACGTTGCCCTCGCCGCAGGTCAGCTTGGCGGCAAAGCCGTCGGCATCCTCGCAGCCGGAGTCTGCGTTGGCGTAGGAGGTGCAGTTGAGGACGAGGTTGTTGGCCGGCCAGCTTTCGATGGTCAGGTCGGTCTTGCCGCTCAGGCGGCTGATCTGGATACCGGTGTTGCCGTTGTGGTGCGCGACGATGTCCTGCAGGATATTGTTGCTACCGGAAACTTGGAAACCTTTTTCCTTGTCCTTGGAGTTCGTGACGTCAAAGCCACTGAACAGCCAGTAGTTACCGCCGTGGACAATGCCCGCGCAAAGTCCTTGGAAGTCGAGCACGGGGCGCGTAAGCGCTTCGGGATCGGCGATCATGCGGATATAAGCATCCTGCGTGCCGTCGACACCGCGCTGGATCCGGACGGTGTTTTCCAGAAGGTAGGTCCCCTCGGTCAGGATGATGGTCTGTCCCGGACGGGCGACATCGACTGCCGTGTAGATATCCAGCGGCTTTTTGCGGCTGCCGTCGCCGGTGGGGAATCCGTCGGGCGCGACGTAGAGATTCGTACGCTCGGCAAAGGCCGAGGTGTGCGTCACGCTGACAGAGGTGCTGATCGTGCCCGTGCCGGACAAAACGGTATCTTCGCCCAGATGCTGCTCGGGATCGGGCTTGAAGTAGACGGCGATCGATGTGATATCGTCGGCTACGACGCTCACGGGGATGCTGACCAACTCGTTCGCCTTTACGGGGATATCCTTCATGTCGGTGATCTTATCGTTGATACGGATGGAGGCCGTACCGTCGACATTGGCCATAAAGGTCAGCGTATAGTTTTCGGACTGTGCGACCTTTGCGGAGGAAATGGTGACCTCGGGGGTGACGACGGTGACCTGCTTTTCCTCGGCGGGTGCATCCTCGGAAGCCTTGATCGTGCTAAATTCCTGCACGGTGAAGGTCGCGTGGGCATTTCTCGACGCGAAGAAGCCGACATAGACAAATTCGCTGTCGAGCACGCTCAGTGCATTGGGATCGTAGTTTTTCTCGCGGTGGATCAGATTTCCCTCTTCGTCGTAGTAAGACAGGAAATAGCCGGTGTTGTTTTTCTGAATTTCCAGAACGAAGTCGGTCAGCTCGACCAGCGTGCCCTCCACGGGTTCTTTGGCATTGCCGACGATGTTGTAAGTGCCCGCATTGATGGCTTTCTGCGTGGCGGTGAACTCCATCGGCAGGCTCACGCTCTTGAAGCCTGCGGGAGAAGTGCCCATGTAATCGAGCGCTTCGGGGGTCAGTCCCGTCTTGGCGTAGGCGCCCAGACCGAGCTTCATGCTGAATTTCATGCCTTCGGTGCTGTTGATGTCGTAGACCGTTTCGGATTCGGAATCCCAGCGGTATTCGATCTTGCTCAGGCCGAGCATATACTGGTTTGTCCAGAAAGAGGTCGCGCTGCCGTTCGGTCCCAAGCGGTCGGTGGCCAGAATGCCGAAGCCGTCCTGACCGTTGCTGAATTTCCAGCTGTCGACATGGACATTGACGCGCAGGGTGAAGTTTTCGTCCGTCGGGACGGCGGTGTAGTAGAAGGCAAGGCCGTCGGTGGAGGCAGGCTGGATCTTGCCCTTGCCGCCTTCGGAATATACGGTGACGGAGCCGTCGTCGTTGATGATGTAGCCGTTGTTTTTATCATCCGTGGAGTCGCCGTAGCGGCTGAAGCTCCACGCGGTGCTCGCTTCGGCGGCCGCCGTTGCGGAAACGGTCTCGGACGCGGCGCTGCGCTCCTCGCCGCGCAGGGCGACGACGCTAAAGTCGTATTTTTCGCCCACGGTCAGTCCCTCGAAGGTGTACTGCCGTGCTTCAACGGTTTCGGATACGGTGCTGCCGTCGGCAGCGGTGCGGGTGATCTCGTAGGCGGTCGCCTCGCGGCTGGCACTCCAGATAACGGTCAGCGCGCCGTTCGCGCCCTGATGGATCAGGTTGATGGCGGGCACAGACAGCGGCAGCACGAAGGCCGTCGCCTCTTCGGTCTTGCCGATCTTCTCCGATTCATTGCCGCGCTTGGCAACGACGGTGAAATAGTAGTTACCGGAGGACACGGGCGTGAAGCTGATGATCCTTCCTTCCTCGGTGGAAGTCTTGCTCACGAGGGCATTTCCCTGCTCGTCGAGCATGGACACGGTGACGGAGTCGGCACCGTTGTAACCGATGACCATATCCACGCTTACATCCAGATCACCGCCGTTTTGCACGACGGAGGAAATGACGGGCGCGGCGACATCCTCCCACGCGGTACGCTCGGTGACGGCGCCGACGGTCTCGGTGACGTGGATGTCATACACGCGCACGCCGCGGTTGTAGTCGGACTGCGGGGAAACGATGCGGTAAGTACCCGCCTCCAGCGTATAGGAAAGTTCGGTCTGCGCGGTGGTGCTCACTTCCGTGATCCCCTCTGCGTTGGCGACGACGTTGCCGTCCGCGTCCAGCAGCGCCACGGCAGAGACATTGCTGCTACCGGTGCTGGAGACGGTCATCTTCATTGTAGCGCTGCCCGCCACAGTGAAGGAAATGCAGCCGCTTTCGTTCTTTTCGATCTCCACGGACTTGACCTCGCCGGTATTATTGTCCGTGCGCTTTTTTACCTTACCGCCGATGCTGAAGTAGCCGTCCTCGGTCAGTGCGCCCTCGGCGACGGCCTCTTTGTCGGCGGCCGCAGTCATGGTGGCGGCGGCGAACATATGCTCCTCGGTCTCGGCGGCGGCTGCGAGCATGGTCACTTCGACGGAATAAAGACGCGCGCCGCGATTATTCGCCTCGTCGGCGGGAGATACGACACGGTATGTGCCCGCTTCCAGATGATAAGTCAGCGTGATCTTGTCCGTACCCGTAACGGTCAGGATCTCCTCCGCGTTGCTCATCAATTCGCCTTCGGCATTGATGACGCCGACGGCAGAGGTGTTCGAGCCGCCGGTGCTCGACATCACGACCTCGACCTTCGCCGCACCGTTCAGAGTGAATGCGATGGCGCCGCCGCAGGCCTTATCGACCTCGACGGATGTAACGCCCTTACCTTCCTTCCAGCGCTTGGTGACCTTACCGATAACGCTGAAGAAAGGTGCTTGCTCGATCGGGCCTTCGGGCATCAGCTCTTTGTCGGCCGAGGCGGTCAGATCTGTACAAGAGAATTTCTCGCTGTCGTCCTGCGCGGACGCGAATGTGAACGATCGGGGCAGCAGCCCGAATACCATCACGACTGCCAGCAGCAGTGACAGCGCTCTATGCATGGATTTACGCATTTTGTATTACCTCCGTTGAAAAATTCATGCCGTTTTTTCGGCAATGTTTACAAGAATATTGTAAAATAATCGTGCCTCTTTGTCAATAAAGACAGGGCAAAATGTCCGTTTTGTCATTATCTGTGTCCAAAAAAGCCAGCACGAAGAGGCGGCACGACCGAAGTCATGCCGCCTCTCGGATGAAGTTTCTTGCTTGGTTTATCGGACGAACAGACCGCAGATCAGGATCCCGCTGCCGATGTACGAGCCGTCGACCGTCGTCGACTTCATTTCGCCCGTTTCCAGATCGATGGTGTACAAGATCGCCTGACCGCTCACGCCGTCCCAACGCGTGTTAAATGTTTCGGTCATGTCGCGCACGACATAGGCGATGCCCGTCAGCGGATCGACCATAAAGCCGACGGAAGCGTCCTTCTCGCCCCACTGCGAGCCGACGGTCGCAATGTACTGCATTTGCGGGTTCTCGGCATTCAGGTCGACCGAGATCAGTGTGGAATAGTTGCTGTCGATAAAGTAGGCCATTGCGTCGTAGATCGTCAGGCTCGCGCAGAAGTAGCCCTCGGTATCGAGCACCAGCTCGGAGATCCTACCCGTTTCGAGGTCGATCTCGGCGATGTAGTATTCATGCTCGAAGCTGTACATATCGTATGTGATCACTGCGGCATACAGTTTGCCGCTCTGCTCGTCCCATGCCAGATCGTGGATGCGCACGGTATCCTCCGCGGGGACGTAGCCGCCGGTCTCCCAATCGTAGATCGTCGACTCGATCTTCTGCTCGGAGACGCCCTCGCCGATGTAACGGCGCTCGAAGGTCTCGGGGTCGATGGCGTAGAACAGTCCGTCTTTGTCGTAGGCGTAGATCACGCCGTCCGCGTAAGATGCAGCCTTCAATGCGCTTTCGCCTTCGGCGTCGGCGCGAACGGTCGTCGCGTCGGCGGTGCTGCCGGCATAGAAGGTGATCCAGCCGCGGTGGGAGCGGTCGTATGCGAAGAAGCTGCGCTCGGTATCCGAAACGGTGATCGCGCACTCGGCATAGTCGCCGTTGGCGTTCGTGGCGGTCACGGTCGCGGTGCCGGCGGCAACGGCCGTCACGACGCCGTTTTCGTCAACCATTGCGACGGACTCGTCGGAGGAGCTCCAGACGAGCGTCCGATCGACGTTCGCGACACTCACGGGAAGCACGGTAGCGGTCAGCGACTGTGTGCTGCCGGTGATCAGATACAGGCTCTTCGTCAGCAACACGCCGTTTGCGCAAACGCTCTCGGGAACGGTCGGTTCGAACTCGGGTGCCGTATACAATGCCGCGATCTGCGCGGATGTACCGATCTTCGCGGAAGCGCCGGTTTCGGGATCGATGACGCAAAGCGCGCTCGTTCCGTAATCGTCGACCTGCGTCCAGTACAGCATTCCCGTCTTCGCGCTCCAAGTCATCGACTGCTGCGCGCTGCCGACCTCGGCACAAAGCGCGGTAACGAGGCGCATCGCGCCGCTGCTGCGATCGAGCGTGTACAGGCAGCCGTCCTCGGACACGGCATAGATCGTACCGTTGGGATCGATCGTCATGGCGGCGAGCTTTTTGCCGGTTTCCGCCACGGCGTACATTTGGCCGGTCACGGTATCGAACTGCACCAGTGCGCCCGTGTATTTGCCGCCTTCGGCAATGCCGTACAGCGTGCCCGTGCCGTAGTCGAAGGCCATATCACGGATATTCACATTGACCTTGGCCAGTGTGGTGATGTTGTAGTTGCGATCGATATCGACGCGAACGAAGAAGCGCTCTCCGTAGGTGCCGCTTTCGTAGCTCATCGCCACGCCGTAAATATCGCCACCATAATAGGTGCCTGCGAGCAGGCTCATTTCCGGATCGCCCTGCGCGTCGATATAGGCGTCTGCGGGGTTGATGTCGGAGGTGTACACCCATTCATCCTGATAGCCCGCGCCGTTGTCGATCATATAGCCGTACAGTTTTCCGGCAGAGCCAATGACGCGCACAGCAGCGGTTTGGACGTAGCCCATCGATTCGATCGTCACGGTCAGCGTGGTTTCTCCGATAGCGACACCGACGATGTTGCCGAAATCGTCCACGGTGGCAACGGAAGTGTCGGCGATCTCGTAATGTGCCTCAACTTCCGCGTTCCACGGCTCGATGGAGAGGTTGGCGTCGACCGTTGCGCCGACGGGGATCAGGTATGCTTCGGGGATCTCGGCCTTTTCGGGCTCGGCAACGGGTGTCTCGGGTTCATTTTCGAGCACGCAGAACAGTGACAAGATCTGCGGGAAGCTTCCCTCCAAGGAACCGACGGATCCGAGCTCAACCACCTGCAGCTGCGCAAGCATGGACGGATGCGTCCACAGCAGTTCGCCGTCGTCGTTCGTCCAGTACAGGCCGCCGTTGCCGACGGAGTAGTACAAAGCACCGTAGCCGTAAACGGGATAATCGCTCATATCCGTCGTCTGCTCGACATAGAGCTGATCGTGCTCATCCGGACGGCAGGTCAGCAGCTGCGTCTGTGCCGTTTCGGCGTTGCGGGAAATGAGGTAGAAATTGCCGTCGAGATCGATGGCGAGGCTGCAAAGCACCGTGCCGAAGGTCGCTTCGTCGAGCGTCATCACCGTCTGGATCTTGCCGTTCATCAGATTCACGCGCACGAGCTTGGAAGTCTGATAACCGTATTCGTCAAAATTCATCTGCACGCCGTACATAAAGCCGTCGGCGTAGTTGAAGGCCATGCCCATCAGCGGGCCGCCGATGTTGCGCAACTTAACGCCCTGCATGGTTTCGGGGTCAAGGCGGAAGATATTGCCGTCGTAGCTGCAGGCGTACACATAGCCGTCATGGTAGGCGGCGGCGCTGAAATAGTGACCTGCATACGCCGTATCCTCCAGATACTCCGCGTTCGACGCGTTGCCTGCGGGGAATTTCAGCCACTGCACGCTGATGCCGCTGTCGAAACCGTACAGCTCATCGCTGAAGCGGAAGACTTCCACTTCGCAGCTGTCTGTCATATCGCCCGCGCGGACGGTCACGGTCGCCTTGCCCTCGCCGATCGCCACGAGCACGCCGTCACGGACGGTCACGACACGCTCGTCGGAACTCGTCCACTCGACATCCACGGGCTGCGCGTAGAACGGCAGCTGCTTGCAGATCAGTTCGGCACTTAAGCCCTCGCCGAGCAGGATCTTGCTGCGCGAAAGCTGCAGGCCGGTGACTTCTTCGTCTGCGGGATAGAGCGTCTGCTCGCTCCGATAGGGCTTGAACAGGCCTGTCATGACGCCATACGATTCGATCTCGCTGATCTCGGTCAGTTCGCCCGTCTTCGTGTCGACGCAGTAGAGGAATTGGCCGACCTCGCCCCACTCGCCGTCGTTGGTCGCCCAGTACAGCTCGTTTGTTTCATGGTCGAAGGTCATCGTCTGGCGCGCGCCCTGCGGATAGTACCCGGTACTTGCGACGTAGGTCGCCTTGAGCGTTTCGGGATCGATGGTGAACAGGCATCCCATGTAAGCGTCGATGCCGTACAGCACGCCGTTATTGTCGCAAGCGAGCGTCACTGCATAGTTGAAGTCGTAATTGTCCATCATGTTGCCGTCGGTTACGGTGCCCAGCACCTCGTATTCACCGCTCAGGTAGTTCATGCGGACAAGTTTGTAGCTGTACTGACCGTCGTAGGCGATCAGGTAGAGCACGCGGTTTACGATATCGAAGGTCATATCCATCGCCGTGCAGACGACACCGTTGATCTCCAGCGTACCGAGCTTGGTGCGCGACCATGTGCCCGACTCGATGGCGAAAATACCGCCCTCGTCGTCGACGCCGATGATATAGCCGTCAACGTATTCCGCAGCCGCGACCTTGGTGTCGCCGAGGCTGTTCTCGTTGGTGTGGCGGAGCATCTCGTCGGCCGTTTCGAAGGAATACCAGCCGTTGTAGGAGTTGGTCTCGTAGGTGGTGTCGTAAGTGGTGTCCACGATCGTGGAGGAGAAGCGGTAGCCGTAGAAGCTGTCGAAATCGATGTCGTTTTTGCCCTCGAAGCGGATCTTGTACTCCGTTTCGTTCGCGCCGTAGTCACAGACGCTCAGCTTGAACTCGGTGTCGTAGTCGGAAACATCGATGGAGATGAACTGCGGCTCGGCAGAGTCTTCCACCGCGATCACGTCGATGATATCGCCCGCCATAGTCGTGGTGACGACCGCCGCGATCGCGTGGTTATCCTGCACATAGAAATCCAGATACCGTGTATCGCTTTCCTCGTCGTATCGGTAGGTGATGCCGTCTTCATCGCCGACGACCGTCGGGGCGGTGCTGTCGATGTAGATCGGGAGCGTCGTGATCACGCTGTCACCGATGGGGAAGCTCAGGCGTTCGTCCATGATGTCGTCGCCGTCGTCGAGATACGCTTCGACCGTCACTTCCACGCGGTATCCGTCCGGAAGGTCGGCGGTCATCTCGGCGAGATCATCGAAATAGCTGTTGTAGGTAAAGGGGACGCACAGCGAGAAATAGCTGTAATAGTAGCTCTTGCGAACATACTCCGCCGTCTGCGTCACGCTCGAAACGAGCGTTCCGTTTTCATCGTAGGTGTCCCAGATGAAGTCGAGCTTGACGGCGTTTCGCATCATGCCGAGGTAAATGTCGCCGATGTAATCGTTATAGCCGTCGCCGTTCGGGGAAATGACATTGTGATAGGTGTCGTATTCCTCGTCGAGATAGGGGTTCAGACCGAGGTTATAGCCGTAATCGTCGAAATTGTACTGCGTGAACAGGACGTGCGGATAGCGCATATACTTGATCTCTTCGTCGGACTGGTACCAGTAACCGGAGTCGAATACGCGCGCCGCGCTCCAGTCGCCGTAGAAGCCCAGATACGGCAGGCTCAGTTCGGTGGTTTGGCCTTCGGTATCGTTGAGCGTGACGAAGCCCTCGACATACATACCGTTTTCGTAGTGCTCGTCGAGATATGCCTTATCCTCTTCGGTCAGCTCCACGCTCACGTTCACGGTGACGCTCTGCCCTGCGGGCACGCTGACCTGCTGCGTCTGGTTTTGCTTGTTCATCAGCAGGGTGTACAGCGCCTGTGCGTCGGAGGTGTCGATCTTGCCGTCGCCGTTCAGGTCGAGCTTTTGCATACGCTCGGTTTTTTCGGCGGAGCCGTTGAGCATCGCAAGCAGCAGCGTCAGATCCTTCGTGCTGAGGACGCCGTCGCCGTTGAGATCATAGTCCGACACCGTCTTCTCGTCGATCACGGCGAAGCGAAGAGCGGCGTCGAGCTTGCGTCCCGTTTCGCCCATGTATTCGACATCGTCGATGACGGTATACTGGTCGGTCATCACATTGCCGCCGAGGCTGTAGACCAGATCGTTGGCGGTAATGTTATGGATCTCGAAGGTGAAAGAATACAGGCCGCTTCTGTGATCGTCGTCGCCGAGGCTCATCTTGGGCGTCGTGCCGCCGACGGTCAGATAAGCAGGGCTCGTCAGCGCGGCATAGACATTGGCATTGCCCGCGCCCTGCAGTCTGGGAGAATAGTAGACCGAAGTATTGTCCGGATCGACCAGCGCGGTCGCCGTGCTCATCAGCAGCGCTTCGGCCATGGTGTGCTTCTGCTCGTCGCTCAGGTCGTTGAAATTCTTGCGCAGATACTGCAGCACCAGTGCGCTCATGCCGGTGACGGCGGGTGTGGACATGGAGGTGCCGGACATCGAGCCGTAATTGCCGTTATTGAGCGTAGAGTAGATATTGCCGCCGTAGGAAGTGATATCCGGCTCGAGCTTCAGATCGGGCGTGACGCCCACGCTCGAGAAGGTGCTCATCGTGCCGCTCAAACCGCTGTCGACGGGGATGAGGTCATTTTCCTGCGCCACGGTCAGCGTGCCGACGCCGTCGACCGTCGCTGCGGCCATGGCCGCACCGTCGGCCTTGCTGATGAAGGCGGTCGACAGAAGGTTCGCATTTTGCATATAGATCAGCGCGCCGTCGACATTGTCGTACACGATGCACATCACGGCACCGGCATTATAGGCGTTCTCCTGTTTTTGGAGGAAGTTCGGATCACCGCCGCGGGATACGACGGCGACTTTGCCGTATACGTCGATGCCGTCATAGTCTTCCTCGGCGCCGAAGCCCGGGACCATGACATATTCAAGTGTCTGACCGACGTAGTCGAGCATGGTGAACAGATCGCCGGAGTCGTTGTAGCCGACCTTATGCTCGCCGACCTGAATGTAGTTGACGCGAATGTAGTCGTTTTCCATGGAGGCGACAGTGGTCGCGCCGATGTACGCGCCGGGGCTGCCCATCAGGCCGACGTCGGGATCGTAGGCATAGTTTTTGCCCGTGCCCATGGCGTTGCCGTAGCTGAACGACGACTCATTGCCGGAAGAAACGGCAAGGATCATATCGCTCTTGAGCACCTGCGCAAAGACCGCGTCCACTTCCTCGTATTCCGAGGTAAAGCCCGCGGGAGAACCGAGGCTGAGGTTGACCGCATCGGCGTTGAGGCGGTAGCAGTCCTCCAAAGCGGCGACGATGATGTCGAACGTTGCGCCGCTGGCGTTCTGGCCGAATACCTTCATGGCAAAGACCTGCGCCTCGGGCGCCATGCCGACGACGTCGGTGCTCGCAATGTCGTTGGCGGCGGCGATACCGGCGACGTGCGTGCCGTGGTCGCCCTGCTCATCGTTGTCGTGGCCGACATCGGTGCTCGCGTCGGCGTAGTTGAAGCCGAAGGGCACCTTGCCGCCGTAGTACAGATCGTCCACGCTCAGCTTATCGCCGTACATTTTGTAGGCGTTGAGCGTTTTGAGCACGCCTGCGATCTCGTCTTTATCCAGAGAGTCTTCCGTCAGTGTGGGCGAATCGATAAACGAAGGGTGATCCACATCCAGACCGGTGTCGATGATCGCGATGCGCATACCCTCGCCGCGATAGCCCAGTGTTTCCCATGTTTTCGTCGCGCCGGCCAGACCGGTCGCGGAGCTCATATTGGTGCCGAGCGTCGCGTCGGACATATCCTCGGGCACGGAGTAGGTCGGCGCAACGAAGGCGGACTTGACGCCGTCGAGCTTGCGCACCGCTTCGAGCGATCCGTAGGGAATGTCCACGGAAAAGCCGCTGATAACGACATTATAGCTGTAATTGACCTGCAGATCGGCCTTACCTGTCACGGCGCGCAGCTGTGTCAGCGTGCTGTCCTGCTTGCGCTCTATGGCCTTGACCGCGGAGTTCGTGACGGAGGCGGTCGAGATCTGTTCGGTGGTATAGTTGCGCTCGAGCAGGCTCTTTTCCTCCAGCACCACGATCACGCGAACGATCGTATCGGCGGAAGGCTCGTCGGTCAGCTGCAATTTGCGATCCAAGATCTCGTGGATCTTTTTGAGCGACTCGTCGACATAGTCCAGTTTTTCCACGCTGAGTGTGCCCTGCGTGGCGTCGGTCGGCATATTTTCGCGCAATGCATCGAGCATCGCGGAGACGGAATAGGAAGAATTGAGTTTTTGCAAAAGATCACTCGTTGTTCCTTGACCGCCGGCGGCGAGCGCCGTGGGCATCATGCCGAGCAGCATACACACGGCCAAAACGGCCGCAAGCAGTTTTCTCATTGCTTTCATTGTTTCTTCCCTCCCTCATCGAGGCTCTGCACGGATACGGCCGTGCAGTCAAACGT
The DNA here is from genome assembly GCA_964408545.1 of uncultured Oscillospiraceae bacterium. Taxonomy (GTDB): domain Bacteria; phylum Bacillota; class Clostridia; order Oscillospirales; family Oscillospiraceae; genus Faecousia. Next base: position 11,531 of record CAYOZT010000027.1, read on the forward strand.
CGCCGTGACGGGCTGCGCTTTCAGCGCATGGCCGCCGAAAAAGGCCTCGTCGAGCTGTGCGTCGATGTGCAGCTCGGTCGCGCCCTCGGCGGGCGTCAGCGCCAGCGTGGCCAGCACCTGCGTTTCTTCGGTCGCGCTTGCGACCCACGCGATGCTCAATTGGCCGGCGGTTTTCGTATTGATATCGTACACACAGTCAAGCCCCAGCTCGACCGATGTCAGTGCAAAAGCGTCCGCATCGTAGCCGATCGTGACCTTGCCGTTTTCAATGCCTGCGCAGCCGCTGACAATGATCTTCGCCAGCAGCACGCCGTCGTGATATGTTACTTCCACGGAAAGTGTGACCTCCCACGTGGCGGGAATAGTCTGCGTTTCGCTTTCTCCGCAGGCGCAAACGCGTTCCTTGCTTCCCTTTTCGGTGCAGGTGGCGGCAGTCTTCACCGTCCACTCACCGAAGGAATGTCCCGTAGCGGCGACTTCTTTGCCGCTTTCGAGCTTTTCACCGCAGACGCCGCAGTATGTATCGCCGCTGTAGCCGCTTTCGGTGCAGCTCGCGGCACGCACGTTGCGCAGCTCGGTCGAACCGTGTCCGAGCGCTGCGATCTCTTCCGTTTCGGTTTCTCCGCAGGCGCAAACGCGTTCCTTGCTTCCCTTTTCGGTGCAGGTGGCGGCAGTCTTCACCGTCCACTCACCGAAGGAATGTCCCGTAGCGGCGACTTCTTTGCCGCTTTCGAGCTTTTCACCGCAGACGCCGCAGTATGTATCGCCGCTGTAGCCGCTTTCGGTGCAGCTCGCGGCACGCACGTTGCGCAGCTCGGTCGAACCGTGTCCGAGCGCTGCGATCTCTTCCGTTTCGGTTTCTCCGCAGGCGCAGACGCGCTCCTTGCTTCCCTTTTCGGTGCAAGTTGCGGCCTTTTTTACCGTCCACTCGCCGAAGGAATGCGTGTGTTCGTCTTTTGGGTCGACAGTCGTTGCGTCGGATGTCGTGCCGGCGGTCGTAGCGGTCTCGGATCTACACGCCGCCATGCCGAGCACGCAAATTGCCGCGAACAACGCTGCAAGCCATTTTGTATGCTTTTTCATGTCTGGTCCCCTTTCGGCGCCGCCCATGGAATGCTCGCGGCGCATACGCTTATATTATCATACAATCTTCCCTTTTTCAAGTCCTTATCGGTGCTACATCGCACATATTTGCACAAAAATCGCAGGCATAAAAACACATCCCCCCGCATCGGCTCATGCGCCGATGCGGGGGAATATCACTTGAAAAAACGTTTATTCGGACAGCCGTGACTCGGCAAGATAGTGCTCCGCGTGGTGCACGGCAACGGCGCCGTCGGCTGCCGCCGTGATGATCTGCCGAAGCTCCTTCGTGCGCACGTCGCCGACGGCAAATACGCCGGGGATATCCGTGCGGGTCGTATCGTCGGCGAGGATATAGCCGCCCTTGTCCTGCGCGAGCGCGCCGTCCAAAAAGGCCGTGGCGGGATCGCGTCCGATGCTGACGAACACGGCGTCGCAGCGAACTTCGCGTTCTTCGCCGCTTCGCACGTCCTTCAGTTTCACGCCCGTGAGCGCATCCGCGCCGAGAAGCGCGCTGACCTGCGCGTTCCAGCAAATCTCCACGTTCGGCGCGTCCAAAAGCGCCTGATGGTAGATCTTCGTGGCGCGCAGCGTGTCGCGGCGGTGGATCAGGATGACCTTCTGCGCCACACGGCTCAGTAGCAGCGCATCTCCCGCGGCGGTATTGCCGCCGCCGACCACGGCTACGGTCTTTCCGCGGTAGAAATTACCGTCGCAGGCGGCGCAGTAGTGGATACCGCGTCCGCGAAGCTCCTCTTCCCGCGCAACGCCCAACGGTCGCGGATCGGCGCCCGTGGCGATGACGACGGTCTTGCCGTAAAAAACGCCTTCGCTCGTGTGCACCGCCTTCGGTTCGGCGCGCAGTTCCACGCGCGTGACCTCGGCGTTCACCGTTTCCGCGCCGAAACGCTGCGCCTGCTGCTGCATATTCATGGCCAGCGTGATGCCGTCGACGCCCTCGGGGAAGCCCGGGTAATTGTCGATCAAATGCGTCTGCGTCATCTGTCCGCCGGCAAAGAGCTTTTCGAGCACCAGCACCCGAAGTCCCGCGCGGGCGGCATAGAGCGCGGCGGTATATCCGCCGGGGCCGCCGCCGATGATGAGCATATCGTAGGTTCTTTCCATAGCGTCTTGTCCCTCAAAGCATGGCGTTGATCTGTGCCTTGGGATAGGCGCCCGAGCTGCGGCGGACGACCTCGCCGTCCTTGATGACCATCAGTGTGGGGATGCTCGTGATCTTGTACTCCTGCGCCAGCTCCGACTCCTCGTCGATGTTGACCTTGACGACTTTGATATCGTCGCGCTCCTCGGCGATCTCGTCCACGAGCGGGCTGACCATGCGGCAGGGATTGCACCACGGTGCCCAGAAATCCACGAGCACGGGTTTTTCCGACAGCATGACTTCCTTGTGGAAGCTTTCCTTGGTTACCGAAATGGCAGACATATATTTTCCTCCTAAAAAATAATAACGATTTTAGTATACCCGATTTTTTCGGATATTTATGTATGTTCCGTGAAATTCCCGATCAGGCGAAAATGGCGACGCTCCACGCGGATATAGCCGTCTTTTTGCAGCTGCCCGATTACGGTGGACATCGCGCTGCGCTCCACGCCGAGATAATCGGCCAATTCCTGCCGATCGTAGGGAATGGTGAAGTCGTTGCTGTCGCGCTCGCGCGCCTCGGTCAGCAAATACGCCATCACCTTTTCTCGCGTGCTGCGCTTGGATAAGATCTCGATCTTCCGGCTCAGCCGCAGATTGCTGCGCGCCACGCTCAGCAGGAGATTGCGGATCATTTGATTGTGGAAATTGCAGGCGTTGTGACACATGGTCATAATATGGCTGCAATCGATGAGCAGGATCTTCGCGTCCGTGGCCGCGATGATGCCGACCGGCAGGCAATCCACGTCCGCGCAGGCAAAGCCTTCGCACATCAGTTCGCCCGCGGCCGCGCCGAACAAGATGGTACGATTTCCGAAATAATCGTCCTGCACGGCCTGAACCGTCCCTTCCAGCACGACACCGACGCAGTCGGCGCGCTGCCCCTCGCGGAAAACGGCCTGTCCTTTGCGCACGCCGATCAGCCGCGCACCGAAGCATTGCAGCATTTTCGCGTAATTCTCGCGCCCGACCTGCGAAAACAGCGGGCAAATATCCAGAATGTCAAAATATTTTTCCATAACTTGCCACCGTTTGTTTGAATTCCAACATACTTTCCGCTTTCAGTATAGTATAATCTTCTCACAAAGTCAAGAGAAAAAGGAGCGAATTTTTATGTTTATTACCGACGATATCCGATACATAGGCGTCAACGATCATCAGGTCGATCTGTTCGAAGGGCAATACCGCGTTCCGAACGGCATGAGCTACAATTCCTACATCATCCTCGACGAGAAGATCGCCGTCATGGACACCGTGGACGCGCATTTTTCCCACGAATGGCTCGACAATATCCAAAACGTACTCGACGGCCGCAAGCCCGATTACCTCATCGTGCAGCACATGGAGATGGATCACGCGGCTAATGTGGCCGTATTCCTGAGCGTGTACCCGGACGCGACGGTCGTCTCCTCCGCCAAGGCCTTTACGATGATGCACAATTTCTTCGGCACGGCCTTTGAAGAGCGCCGCATCGTCGTTTCCGAGGGCGATACCCTCGCGCTCGGAAAGCACACGCTGACCTTTGTCGCCGCGCCCATGGTGCACTGGCCGGAGGTCATCGTAACTTACGACAGCTGCGACAAGGTGCTTTTCGCCGCCGACGGCTTCGGAAAATTCGGTGCCTTGGATGTCGACGAGCCGTGGGACGACGAGGCGCGGCGCTATTACATTGGCATCGTCGGCAAATACGGCGCGCAGGTGCAAAATCTGCTGAAAAAAGCCGCCACGCTCGACATTTCCGTCATTTGTCCGCTGCACGGTCCCGTGCTGACGGAAAATTTGGGGCACTACTTAAGCCTGTATAACACGTGGTCGTCGTACGATGTCGAGAGCGACGGCATCGTCGTTGCCTACACCAGCGTTTACGGCAACACGAAAAAGGCCGTCGAACTTTTCGCCGAAAAGCTGCGCGGCAAGGGCTGCCCGCGCGTGGTCGTGTACGATCTGGCACGCTGCGATCTGTCCGCCGCCATTGCCGACGCCTTCCGCTACGGTAAGCTCGTCCTCGCCACCACGACCTACAACGCCGATGTTTTCCCGCCCATGCACGCCTTCGTGCACGGCCTGACCGAGCGCAATTTCCAAAATCGCACCGTCGGCCTGATCGAAAACGGCTCGTGGGCGCCGCAGGCGGCGAAGGTCATGCGGCAAATGCTCGAAAAATCGAAGGATCTGAAATTTGCCGACACGACGGTGCGCATTCTCTCCGCGCCGAACGAGCAGAACATCGCCGCGCTCGAAACGCTGGCCGACGAGCTGTGCAAGGACTACATCGCGCACAATGCCGAAATGGCGAATAAAAACGATCTGTCCGCGCTGCTGCGCATCGGCTACGGATTGTATGTCGTCACCTCGAACGACGGCAAGCGCGACAACGGCCTGATCGTCAACACCGTCACACAGCTGACCGATACGCCGAACCGCGTCGCCGTATGCATCAATAAGGCCAATTACTCGCACCACATCATTCTGCGCACGGGGCGCATGAATGTCAACTGCCTGTCGGTGGATGCGCCGTTCGAGCTTTTCAAGAATTTCGGTTTCCAAAGCGGCAGAAATGTCGATAAATTCGCCTCGCTCGAGGTGCTGCGCTCCGACAACGGGCTGGTTTTCCTGCCGCGCTATATCAACTCCTTCATGAGTTTGAAGGTCGAGCAGTATGTCGACATGGAAACGCACGGGATGTTCATCTGCTCCGTGACCGAGGCACGCGTCATCTCCAACGAGGAGACGATGAGCTACGCATACTACCATGCCAATGTCAAACCGCAGCCGCAAACGGAGGGCAAAAAGGGCTATGTCTGCAAGGTCTGCGGCTGGATCTACGAGGGCGACGAGCTCCCGCAGGACATCGTGTGCCCGCTGTGCAAGCACGGCGCCGTCGACTTTGAGCCGATCGCCTGAATGATCGGCATTCCCAAAAGCACCGAAAAACGCGGCCGACGAGAGCGCTCGTCGACCGCGTTGCTTTTTAGATGTCGCCGTCCGTGCAGTGGACGGTGTAATCGCCGGTTCCGGAGATCCAAATGCTCCCCTTTTCGATCGCTTCCCACTGTGCCTTCGTTCCTTCATAATAGATGTCCGTCAGGCCGCTGCAGCGAGAGAAGGCGCCCTCGCCGATGCTCGTCACGCCGCTGCCGATCGTCACGCTCGACAAACCGCTGCACTTGCAGAACGCCTTATCGCCGATACTCGTCACGCTGTTCGGGATCCGGATGCTCGTCAGGCTGCTGCAGCCGTCGAACGTATACCTGCCGATGCTCGTGACACCGCTGCCGATCGTCACGCTCGTCAGGCTGCTGCATTCGAAGAACGCAGAATGGCCGATGTCCGTCACGCTGTCCGAAATGGTGATGCTCGTCAGCGCGCCGCAGTCGGAGAACGCGCCCCAACCGATGCTCGTTACGCCGTTCGGGATCGTGACGGAGGTCAGGCTGTTGCAGTCGGAAAACGCATAGGTCGCGATGCACTTCGTCCCTTCCCTGACCGTATATGCGCCGGAAAGGCTGTCATTTGCATCGATCAGATGGCCGCCTATATAGAGTACACCGTTCGTGCGGTTTTTTTCGTCATTGTAGTATGCCGTATCGGAAAACGCGGAACTTCCGATCCATATCACGCTGTCCGGGATGCTGATGTGCGTCAGACCGCTGCAGCCGAAGAACGCCTCATCGCCGATGTTCGTCACGCCGTTCGGGATCGTGACACGCGTTATGTCGCTACAGCCGTAGAACGCGCGAGAGCCGATGCTCGTCACAGGCAGATCGTGATAGGTAGACGGGATCACGATCTCGTTATCCTTACACGTACCGATACCGCTCACATAGTATTCCTCGTAGCCGAAGATCCGCTCGAATGCCAAGCCCTCACTGTCGGGCGCGTTTTTATTATCGGAGGTTTCGCGTGTTGCGTCGTCATCCGTGTTGCTTTCGCGCTCACCGCAGGCGGCGAAACCGAGCAGCAGTGTCAGGGCGAGCAGGATGCTCAGCGTCTTTTTCCATGATGTTCGCATGGCTTTTCTCCTTTACCTCGATCTCGGCCTCGGCCGTTTTCACAAGACTTCCCGAATGGTGCCGCCGCCGATGACCTGCTCGTCTCGGTAGAGCACGACGGCCTGCCCCGGCGTGACGGCGCGCTGCGGCTCGTCGAACTCCACGCGCGCAAAGCCGCCGTCCTCGGGATAGACGGTCGCGGGCTGCTCGGCCATGCGCGAGCGCGTCTTGGCGAGTACGCGCAGGGGTGCTTCGAGCGTTTCGAAGGGCATCCAGTTCCAATCGTCCGCGCGCAGAACGCGGCGCATCAGGCTTTCGTTCGAGCCGACGGTGACCGTGTTCGCCGCCATATCCTTCGCGCAAACATACACGGGCGCGCCGAGCGCGACGCCGAGCCCCTTGCGCTGGCCGAGCGTATAGCCGACCGCACCGTGATGCTTACCGACGACGCGACCTTTTTCGTCCAGAAAATCGCCCGCGGGATATGTTTTCCCCGTGTAGCGCTCCAAAAAGGCGAAATAATCCCCGTCGGGCACGAAGCAGATATCCTGCGAATCGCGCTTGCGCGCATTGACAAAGCCCTCGCGCAGGGCAATTTCCCGCACCTGTGATTTCGTCAGCTCGCCGAGCGGAAAGCGCGTATGCGCAAGTTGCCGCTGCGTCAGCGCGTACAGAAAATAGCTCTGATCCTTGGCCGTATCCGCCGCCTTTTGCAGTACGAAGCGGCCGTTTTCCATGCGGCAGATGCGCGCATAATGCCCCGTGACGATATACTCGCAACCGAGCGTCTGCGCACGGCGCAGCAAAAGGTCGAATTTGAGATAGCGGTTGCAGTCGATGCAGGGATTGGGCGTCAAGCCGCACTCGTAGCAGGCGACGAATTTGTCCATGACCTGCTTTTCGAAATCCTGCGTGAAATTAAAAACATAGTACGACATCCCGAGACGATACGCGACGCTGCGCGCGTCCTCCACATCGTCGAGCGAGCAACAGCTGCTTTCTCGGTCGTCGAATTTTCGGTTGTCGTACAGACGCATGGTCGCACCCATGCATTCAAAGCCCTCGTTTTTCGTCAGCCACGCGGCAACGGAGCTGTCTACCCCGCCGCTCATGGCGATCAATGCCTTTTCCATGGCGCATCCCTCCGAGCTCGTTTTCTCTATGGTAGCACACAAATGTGAAAAATGCAACGAATTTTCGCAGTTGCACGTTTCGCTGCAACCAAGTGCCTATAAGTGAAGGGGGGTGTCGCATATGAGCAAAGAAGCATGGCTGCGCAAGCTGACCAGTCGCAAACTGTGGATGGCGCTGGCGCTGTTCGTATCGGGTCTGATCACCGCCGTCGGCGGTGCGGGCGAAACGGCGCAGACCGTCTCCGGCTGCATCATGCAGCTGGCCTCGGTCGTCGGCTATCTGCTGGCGGAAGGTCTCGTCGACAGCGCGGGCAAATGATCCTCTTGCGGCAAAAAGAGCCGGCTCTCGCGAGTCGGCTCTTTTTTGTCGGAAAAATCAGAATGCGCCCTGCTCCATCATGGCGGTGGCGACCTTCTTGAAGCCTGCGATGTTCGCGCCGGCGACCAGATCGTAACCCAAGCCGTATTCCTCGGCAGCCTCCACGGACATGGCGTGGATGACCTTCATGATGCCCTTGAGCTTCTCGTCGACCTCTTCGGCCGTCCAGACCAGACGCTCGGAGTTCTGGCTCATTTCCAGACCGGAAACGGCGACGCCGCCGGCGTTGACAGCCTTGGAAGGAGCAACGATCATGTGGCTCTGCTTACGCAGGAAGTCCAGCGCATCGTTGGTGGTGGGCATATTGGCGACCTCGATGTAGTACTTGACACCGGAGGCG
>CAYOZT010000028.1:0-18770 GCA_964408545.1 uncultured Oscillospiraceae bacterium
GCATTTTGCAACAGCCTCTTTTTCCGGCGATATCTTTTTTATCGCCCATTGATGGGGTGGGTAATGGGACTCGAACCCACAACGCCCGGAACCACAATCCGGTGCTCTGCCAATTGAACTACACCCACCATATTCTGTTCCGAGCCCGATAGATGCCGAGAAAAGGTGGTACACCAGAAGGGACTCGTTTGCGTTTTCGCTTTGCGAAAACAGAGGAGCGGCTTCGCCGAAACAGTCCACCGGACTGTTTTATTCGAATGTTCTCGCCCTCTGCCCCGCCAAGCAAGCTTGGTACGCCAGAAGGGACTCGAACCCCCGACCTACTGCTTAGAAGGCAGTTGCTCTATCCGGCTGAGCTACTGGCGCATTTCTATGGAGCGGGTGACGGGAATCGGACCCGCGTATCCAGCTTGGAAGGCTGGTGTTCTACCATTGAACTACACCCGCATATCCTTTGATCCGGCCCTGTTCAGCCAGAGAATTTTACCATAGAAAAGCACACTTGTCAAGCCTTGATTTTCAAAATCTCGGGGATTTTTTCATATATCACGTCGGCGACGGCGCCCCCGCCGCAGGGGCAGACCGTGGGGAAGCGGTCGGCGAGCGCGCCGTCGGCGGGGCAGAAGGCATGATCGGCGCATTCGAGCATGGCGACGTCGTTTCCCTCGTCGCCCACGCACACGAGCGTATGCCGCCCGAGCCGCTGCAGCAGGGCGCGCGCGGCCTGCCCTTTGGATACGCCGGCGGCGTGCACGTTGATGATGCGCGGCGTTGCGCGCAGGATCTCCGCTTGCCCGTCAAACTCTGCCGACAAAAAGTCGGAGATCTCGTCAAAAAGTGCCTTTTCGTCCGCCTCGTCGATGCCCGCCGCGCCGTGCACATCGCCGTACACGCCGATCTTGACGAAATCGGGGAAGCGATCCGTCATCGAGAGGATGCGATAGGGCAGCGAGCGGGTGCTGTAATAATGCGCGTAGGAGTCGCTCGGCTCGATCAGATAGTGCATATCGGGCGCCTGCAGCTCCAGATTGACCGCGGGATAGCGGCGCAGCAGCCGTTCGATGGTCGGACGGACATCGAACGTAATGTTTTTGACCTCGGAAAAACGCCCGTTTTCCCACATGGCGCTGCCGTTGAGCAGCAAAAGCGCGGTATTGACGGGAACGACATCCGTAAAATGCCGAAAGCTGATATAGCTGCGCCCCGTATTGACGGTGAAAGCGCCGCCGTTGGCGATAAAAAAGCGGATGGCCTCGAGATTGCGCGCGGGGATCGAGCCGTCCAAGGCCGTCAGGGTGCGGTCGAAATCGACGGTAAGTAAGATATCGGAAAACATGGTCGTATCTCCAAAAAGCAAAATATCGTCGCGACGCCTAGCCGCTCAGCTTTTCCAGCTTTTCCAAAACCTGCAGAAAATAGTCGGGCAGGGGAGCGTGGACGATGACGGGGCGACCGTCGGCGGGGTGGGAAAAGCAGAGCGTGCCCGCGTGCAGGCATTGGCTGTCCTGACCGAGCTCGGGCTTTTTGTGACCGTAAACCGTATCGCCGAGGATGGGGTGGCCGATGTGCGCCATGTGGACGCGGATCTGGTGCGTGCGCCCCGTTTCCAAGGTGCAGCGGATATGCGTGTAGCCGCGGTAGCGGCGCACGACTTCCCAATGCGTCACGGCGGGCTTGGAATTGCGCTGCGTGACGCACATTTTTTTGCGGTCGGAAGGGTGCCGCCCGATGGGCGCGTCGACCGTGCCGCGATCGTCACGCAGCGTGCCGCAGACGATGGCCTCGTACACCCGATGCATACTGTGATCTTTGAGCTGGCTTGCCAAAAAAACGTGCGCGCGGTCGTTTTTCGCCACGGCAAGAAGCCCCGAGGTATCCTTGTCGATGCGGTGGACGATGCCGGGGCGCAGCTCGCCGTTGATACCGCTCAGTTCGTCCCCCATGGCGTACAGCAGGCCGTTGACCAGCGTGTCGTCGTGATGTCCCGCGGCGGGATGGACGACCAGCCCTTTGGGCTTATTGATGACGAGCACGTCGTCGTCCTCGTAGACAATATCGAGCGACATTTCGGTCGGCGTGATGTCGACCGCCGTCGGCTCGGGGAAGGTGCACGAAATGCGGTCGCCCACGCAAAGCTTGTCGTTTTTCCTGCCGACACGGCCGTTGCGCGTCACGAGTCCCGCCTCGATCAGCTTCTGCGCGGCGGAGCGGGTGAGGTTTTCCACTTGCTGCGCCACGAATGCGTCCAGCCGCAGTCCCGCCTCATTGACGATCCATTCCATGTTTCTCGTCCTTCCAGAATTTTTTGTTGAAGAAGACCAGACTGATAACCAGCGCGATGCAGCCGCAGGTGATGAAAGAGTCGGCGACGTTGAATACCGCAAAATCGACGAAATCCACCGCGATCATGTCCACCACGTAACCCAAACGCACGCGGTCGACCATGTTCGCGAGGCCGCCGCCGTAGATGGCGGCGATCATCCAGCGGTCGAATTTGGAGAAGGGGAGGGGCTTTTTGAAATATTCGCAAAAGATCGCGACGGTCAGCGCGAGGAAGATCAGCGCGAACAGCCACTGCGCGCCCTCGAAGGAGGAAAACGCTGCGCCCGTGTTGCGCACATAGGTCAGGTGGAACAGCCCCGGGATCGCGTCGACATGGCCGAACAGCGGGATGTTTTGCACGACCAGAAACTTTGTCCATTGATCTAAGCCCACGATCGCGAGCGCAAACAAAGTGAAATATAAAAATTGCATAAAAACAAACCCTTCAATTTGTGATAAATGCAGAAGATCCGCTCAGGCCACGGGGATGTTTTCCCGCGGCACCTTCAAAACACCATTTTACCATGTTCTGCACGGCTTGTCAATTCCGCGAAACGGCAACTTTTTTCTGTACAAATCGAATTTTATCGTGTATAATATGTTTTTAAGAAAAAACACGGGTGAACGCTATGAAATTCGCTTTTTACACCCTCGGGTGCAAGACAAATCAATACGAAACGCAGGCCATGGAGCAGCTTTTGCTGCAAAAAGGGCACACGATCGGCACATTTACCGACGATTGCGACGCTTACGTTATCAACACCTGCTCCGTCACCGCCGTCGCGGACAAGAAAAACCGCGCCGTCATCCGCCGCTGCCGCCGCGAGCATGAAAGCGCCATCGTCGCCGTGTGCGGCTGCTACTGCCAGCACGCCGAGCAGCAGGTGCGCGCGCTGGGGGTCGATGTCATCGGCGGCAGCGGCGATCGCGTCGGTTTTACGGAAATGCTCGTCGAGGCGGTCGAAAATCGACAAAAACAGTCGCGCGTCGACAATGCCCTGCGTCGCCGCGCCTTCGAAGATCTGCCCGCGGGCGGCCTCGAGGAGCGCACGCGCGCCATGCTCAAGGTGCAGGACGGCTGCGTCAATTTCTGCTCCTACTGCATCATTCCCTATACGCGCGGCCCCATCCGCAGTGCGCGGACGGAAACGGCCGTGCGACAGGCCGAAGAGCTTGCCGCCCGTGGCTACCGCGAGATCGTCGTCACGGGCATCGAGATCGCCTCGTGGGGCGCAGACCTCCCGGGAAAGCCCGATCTGACGGTGCTGCTTTGCGCCCTGTGTGAGGCTGTGCCGACACTGCGCATCCGCCTCGGGAGCTTGGAGCCGCGCATCGTGACGGAGGATTTCTGCAAGATCATGTCACGTTATCCGAACCTTTGCCCGCAGTTCCACCTGTCCATGCAGTCGGGCTGTGACACGGTGCTCGCGCGCATGAATCGCAAGTACGACACCGCGCGCTACTATGAAAGTGTGCGCCTGTTGCGTACATATTTTCCGAATTGTGCCGTCACGACGGACATGATCGTCGCCTTCCCGGGGGAGACGGAGGCGGAATTTGCGCAGAGTTTGGATTTCATCCGCAAATGCGCGTTTGCCGATATGCACATTTTCCCCTATTCGCGCCGCCCGGGCACGCCCGCGGACAAAATGCCCGATCAGCACGACAATGTGACCAAGGAAGCACGCAGTCGCGCGGCCATCGCCGTAGCAGAGGAAATGAAGCGCGCGTATTTACAGAGCCTGCTCGGCAGCACGATGGAGGTGCTGTTCGAGGAAAAAGAGGACGCTTATTTTACGGGGCACGCGCCCAATTATGTGAAAGTTTATGCCGAGGGCGAGGGCTTGCACAATGTCCTTCGCCGTGTGCGCGTGACGGAACTTTATCGCGACGGTGTGCTCGGAACGATCGCGGAGGAAGAAACATGAAGACCTTACTGCATATCTGCTGCGCGCCCTGCGCCAATCAGCCCATCGAAATTTTGCGCGCCGACAAGTGCGAGCCGACGGGCTTCTGGTTCAATCCGAACATCCACCCTTACACGGAGTACCGCGCGCGGCGGGACTGCCTGCGCCTTCACGCGGCAAACGTCGAGCTGCCGCTGATCGAGAAAAACGACTATGCGCTGCGCCCCTTCATCCGCACCGTGGCGGAGGACATCGAGCACCGCTGTGGCAAGTGCTATGAAATTCGCCTGTATGAGACGGCAAAAACGGCCGCCGAGGGCGGATTTGACTGCTTCACGTCGTCGCTGTTCATCAGTCCCTATCAAAATCACGAGCTGCTGCGCGAGGTCGCCGAGCGTGCCGCGAACGAGTTCGGCGTGCGTTTTTTGTACCGCGATTTTCGCCCGTATTTCCGCGCGGGGCAGGATTTTGCCCGCGAGCACGGCTTTTATATGCAAAAATACTGCGGCTGCGTATTCTCAGAGGAGGAGCGCTATATCAAGGCGAAGAAGATCATCCGCTGATTTGCGCCGAAAGGCGTGAACGGACCGTTGGGGACGCCGGTCCCTACGTGAAGGTTACGAAAAACACCGTGTCATCCTGAGCGAGCGCAGCGAGTCGAAGGATCCGTCCCTTTTCGCGCCGAAGGCGCGGCGGGCGCATATCGTTTATTTTTGTTTTGGAGGTCATTATGTCGAATTTTGAATTTTCCGTTCCGACCCTGTTCGGACTTGAGGGCATCGCGGGCGACGAACTGCGGCGTCTGGATATCGAAAACGTGCGCGTCGAAAACGGCCGCGTGCGCTTTTCGGGCGACGAACACGCCTTGGCGCGCGCGAATATGTTCCTGCGCACGGGCGAGCGCGTGCTGCTCGTGCTGGCGGAATTTCACGCCGAGAGCTTCGAGGAGCTGTTTCAGGGCGTCTATCGCAGCGAGTTGGAGCGCTTCATACCCGCCGACGGCGCATTCCCCGTCAAGGGGCACTGCCTCAACAGCCGCCTCATGAGCGTGCCCGACTGTCAGGCCATCGTCAAAAAGGCCGCGTCGCGCCGTTTGGGCGAAAAATACGGCCTGCAGTGGCTCCCCGAAAACGGGGAGAAGTATCAGCTGCAGTTTTCCGTCATGCACGACGAGGTGATGCTCTATCTCGACACCTCCGGCGTCGGGCTGCACAAGCGCGGCTACCGCGCCGTCGGCAACGACGCGCCCTTGCGCGAAACGCTCGCCGCCGCCATGGTCATGCTGACGAAATATCGCGGGCGGGAATTCTTGTGGGATCCGTTCTGCGGCAGCGGCACGATCCCCATCGAGGCCGCCCTCATCGCGAAAAATCGCGCGCCGGGGCTCAATCGCCGCTTTGCCGCGGAAAAATTCGCGTGGATGGACGAAGACCTTTGGCGCGAAGCGCGCGGCGAGGCCATCGATAAGGAATTTCACGGCGATTATCGCATTCTCGGCTCGGACAACGATCCGAAATGCATTTCCACCGCCATGTCCAACGCGCGCAAGGCGGGCGTCGACAAGCTCATCGACTTCCGCGACGGCGATGCGACGAAACTGCCGCTGCCGTGCGACGGCGGCATCCTCATCTGCAATCCGCCCTACGGGCAGCGTATGCTCGAGCAAAAGAGCGCACAATCGCTCTACGCCGCGCTCGGGCGGCATCTGCGCTATGCCGACGGCTGGAAAAAATACGTCATCACCTCCGAGCCGGAATTCGAGCATTACTTCGGCTGCCGTGCCGACAAAAAGCGCAAACTCTATAACGGCATGATCAAGTGCGACTACTATATGTTCACGGAGAATAAACGGAAGAAGTAAGCTACTGTAAGGACCGTCGAGGACGCCGGTCCCTACAGCGGCGTGTCAAGGGGCAGACGGCGTCGCCCAACACTGCAAGACCTTCCGTTGCCGGCAAAAACACAAAAAGAGAGATACAGCCCATGAAACATATTTTCATCATCAATCCCGCGGCGGGAAGCAAAGATCGCACGCAGGAATATACGCAAAAGATCCGCGCGCAGTGCGCGGGGCTCGACTATGCGATCCGTGTATCGCAAGCGCCCGGAAATTGCCGCGAGATCGCCTATGCCGCCGCATCGGGCGGCGAAGAATGCCGCCTCTACGCCTGCGGCGGCGACGGCACGCTCAACGAGGTCGCCGCCGGCGCGGCGGGCTTTCCGAACGCGGCCGTGAGCGTCTTTTCCGGCGGCAGCGGCAATGATTTCGTCAAACTCTTCGACGACCCGAAGGCTTTTTACGACCTCGAGCGCCTGCTCGATGCGCAGGAAACGCAATTCGACATGATCGACTGCAACGGCGAATCGGCGCTGAATATCTGCTCCGTCGGGCTCGATGCGCGCATCGGCACGGATGTTTCGCGCTATAAGCGCCTGCCGCTGCTGTCGGGCTTTCGCGCCTACGCCGCCTCGACGCTCATCAATGTCATCAAGGGCATTTCCGAGCACTATATCATCGAGGTCAACGGCGAGCGTATCGACGGAAAAAAGACCATGGTCTGCGTCTGCAACGGCCGCTATTACGGCGGCGGCTTCAATCCCGTGCCCGAGGCCGACCCGACCGACGGGCTGCTCGACGTGCTGATCGTGGAAAAAGTGTCGCGGCTGCGTGTGGCCTCCGTCGTCGGCACGTACAAAAACGGCGGCTATCGCAAGCTCCCGCAGTTCATCCGCCACCTGTGCACCGATCGCATTACCGTGCACTGCGACCGCGAAACGCCCGTCAATCTTGACGGCGAGCTGCGCTTTGCCAAAACCGTCACCATGTCCGTCGCGGACAAAAAGCTGCGCTTTTTCTACCCGCGCGGCCTTCACTGGCAGGCGCAAGTGCCCGCGGTGTGCGCCGTCGGCGGAAAATAAAGACAAAAAACGGCTTTTCGGTTGACATACTTTGTACAAATGTGATATGATATGAATGTGAGAAAAGCACGATCGATCGTGCCGGATCCGAATAGGAGGAAATGCAATATGAAATGTCCGAGATGCGGAACAAAAAACGATGATTTGGCGCACAATTGCGTCAGCTGCGGCGAAGAGCTCCCGCAAGAAACGGGAAGAAGCCAAAAACGCGGCTCGAAAAAGCTGATCGCGGTGATCGCGGGGATCGGCGCGGCGCTGGTCGTGCTGGTCGTGGTGCTGGCCATGCTGATGAAGGGCGGCTCGTCCTCGGGCGGCTCGTTCGACATGGTGAAAAGAGAAATTTTGATGCCCGTGTTTGAGGAAGACGAGATCGTCAGCTTCGTCTACGGCGGGCAGAAGGTAGACTGCCGCATGGATGCCGAGGATGCGGAAGAATTCGTGGACTGGGAAACCTCCATGGACGGCAAGAGCGCCATTTTCACCTTCCGTGAGGATGAGGACACCATCCTTTACCTCTACAGCGCAGACAAGATGCTGCAGATCGCCGAAAATCCGCAGCAGTATGTGATGGCGCAAAACGGCGCTGCGGTCGCGTACCTGACCGAGGATGACGACCTTTACCTCTACCGCACCGCGAAAAAGGGTGCCGAGAAGATCGCGGACAATACGCAGATCATTCACGCGATCTCGCCCGACGGTAAGAGCGTCGCTTATGTCGACTATGATAGTACGACCTATATTTACAACGACGGCAAGTCGCGCAAGCTGGGCGAAGAAGTGGGCGTGCTGTCCGTTTCCGACGGTGCCAAGTACATCTACGGCGTTGCGGAGGACGAGGACGACGATGACATACTGTGCCTGAACCTCTACAGCACAAAGGGCTTTGTTGCCGAGGTGTCGGATAAGGTCGACATCGAGGCCGGTTTTTATACCAACGCCGCACATACGCAGCTGATCTTCCAACTCGAATCCGGCAAATGGTATGCCGTGGAGAAAAAGGAAGAGCGTCGGCTGCTCGGCTCTGCCGACGAGCTGATACCGCTCGCCCCCGAGTTCACGCAGCAGTATACCTATTCCCTTACCGGTCTGCAGGTCTTGGGCGTGGAAAGCCTGAACAATATGGCGTACGTTTTCCGCACTTACGGGGAGTCTACGGCAAAGATCAGCTATATCAACAGCGAGTGGTCCGCCTCCGTGCTGGCGAAAAAAGTCGAATACAACTACGGTGCGCAGTATCCGCAACTCAATGCCAAGGGCACGGTGCTCTACTACCTCAAGGGCGATGAGCTCTACTGCGTGGATGTCAAAGACGGCGCGCAGACAACGAAGTTGGCCGAAGAGGTCATACAGTTCGTGGTCGACGGAAACGGCGCGGTCTATTATCTCGATGAGTACGACACGCTGTGCTACGTGAAAAAGGGCAAGGACGCGAAGGAGATCTGGGACGAGGATGTCGAAGAGCTTTATGTGACGCACGACGGCGTAGTCCTGATGGTCAGCGACGATGCGCTTTACTCGGTCAGCAAGGGAAGCGTTAAGAAAAAGCCCGTCGTGGAAGACTTTGTGGACGGTATGCTGGTCACTTATTCCGATTGCACATATTATGCGATCGCGGACGAGGACGAGATCGTGCTCTACGCAGCGACGGAGGGCGTCAAGTTCAAAAAACTCGGCACTTTGCTGGCTTGACGGAGCGCTATTGTGAATAAAAAGTCGGGCGACCGTGGGTCGCCCGATTTTTTGCAAATGATGCCGAAAGGGAAGATCACTTCTCGCGCACGATGACGAAACCGTCGACGAGGTTGGCTTCCTGCAGCGTGCCTTCGATCTCCAGCTGCCGCTCCATCAGGTCGGTCAAAATGACTTTCCCGTCGCGGCATTCGATGCGCATGACGTTGCGCATGAGCACTTCGCTCGGCTCGTGTACGTTTTTATAGACGGTGGAAAGACACATGGCGCGCTCCTTACTGCAAGCTTGCAAGCACCGCGCTCAGGCGCAGATTGCCCTTTTCGTAGTCGGAAACGGCGGTCATGACCTGCTCGTAGGCGGCGTGGTTGCCGGCCTGCTCGAGCTGCTTGGCGAGCTGGGCAAGCTCGTTGGCGTGGGCGGCATTGTGGCTTGCCATATACTTCATCAGCGCGGCCAGCTCTTCCATGGGGGTGTGTTCGCACTTGGACGCGCAGCTGTCGCAGGCGTGGTCACACTCGTGGCTGTGATCGTGTGCGGCGCCGTCGTCGTGCAGATGCTCGTGCGTGTGCGGATGGACGTGGTCGTGCTCGTGCTCGTGCGTGTGCGGATGGGTGTGGGTGATGTCGCCGTGGCTGTGCTCATGGCTGTGCTCGTGCACGTGCTCATGGCTGTGCTCGTGTTCGTGATCGATGTGCATAAAAAACGCTCCTTTGCTTTTTTCTCCATTATAGCCGCTACCGGGCGGAATGTCAAAACATTTATTTTTCCGCCGTATCCCCCCGAGGGGCTTGCCAAGCGCGGGCGGATATTGTATAATCAAGCAAATACGAAAAAGGAGGCTTTTCCATGGAACAGCACGAACATGACCACGCCTATCTGCACGCCCATGGCATCGCCCACAGTCACGGCCACGTGCACGAGAACCAGAAAGCGGTCATAAATCGCCTTGCCCGCGCCATCGGCCACCTCGAAAAGGTCAAGCGCATGGTCGAGGAGGGCTACGACTGCGCGGAGGTGCTCGTCCAGTTGGCGGCGGTGCGCTCGGCGCTGGAAAATACCGGCAAGGTCATTTTGCAGGATCATATGCGACACTGCATGGTCGACGCCGTCGCCGCGGGCGACGAGCAGGCCATCGACGAGCTGTGCGCCGCCATCGACAAATTTATCAAATAAATTGGAGAAAAGCCATGCTCATACGATATCCCGCCTATTATGACGGTTTTTCCTGCATCGCCGACCGCTGCACGGACAGCTGCTGCAAGGAGTGGGAAGTGCTCGTGGACGAAAAAAGCGCCGCACGCTACCGCGCCATGGAGGGCACACTCGGCGACGCGCTGCGCGCGAGCTTGTATCGCGAGGGGGAGGATATTTTTCTGCGCCTGACGGCCGACCGCTGCCCCATGTGGCGCGCGGACGGCCTTTGCCGCATCCAAGCCGAGTGCGGGCACGATGCGCTGTGCCAAACCTGCCGCGATTTTCCGCGGCTGACGCACGACTACGGCGATTTTCTCGAGCGGGATCTGACGATGTCCTGCCCCGAGGCGGCGCGGCTGATCTTCTCGCAGCCTGATGCGCCCATGCTCGAAATGCACCGCGCGGGCGGAGAAGAGCCCGCGTACGATCGGGAGGATATGCGCATTTTGCTGCAAACGCGCGACAAGGCACTGCACATTCTCGCCGACGAGCGCTTTACCGTGCCGCAGAGCCTCGCGCTTTTGCTGCTCTACGGCGCGTATGCGCAATCGATGCTCGACGGGGTCGATGCCGATTGGGACGAAAGCGCCGCGCTCGAAACGGCGGCGCAGTGGGCGCAGATCGCGCCCGCGCGCGAGTTGCTGCAATTTTACGGGCAGCTCGAAATTTTGACGGATGCGTGGCGCGAGCGCTTGCGATCGCCCGCGCCCGCGGACACATGGGACGCGCGGCTGCGCACCTTGGCGCGCTACGGCGTGCGGCGCTACTGGCTGCAGGCGATCTCCGATTTTGATGTGGCGGCACGCGCGAAGACGGTCGTGCTGTCGTGCATCACGGTGCATCTGCTCGGCGGCGACACGGTGCAGACCGCGCAACTGTACGCCAAGGAGATCGAAAACAGCGACGAAAACATCGAGCGCCTTTTGGACGCCGCCTACGATTCGCCCGCGCTGACCGACCGCCGCGTCCTCGGCTATTTACAAAAGTAAGCACAGCAGAGCGTTCAGCAGGGCGCAGATCGTCAAGCCGATGACGGTGGGAAGAAAAAAGGCGGCGCAGGTCGCTTTTCGGCTGCGCGTTTCGCGGTAGACAGTCAAAAGCGTGGTCGAGCACGGCCAGTGAAAGACGGTCAGGATCATGGCACACAGCGCGCACGGCCATGGAAGCGCCGCACTGCCGCCGATCGTGGCCAGCAGCGGAAGTAATAGCTCATTTGCGGGGAAAGACAGCAAAAACGCGAGCAGCAGCGCCCCGTTTATGCCGAAAAATGTCCCCACGGGCTGCAAAAACGCGCAAATCGCTACGCACGCACCGCTTTGCTCGAGCAGCCAAAGCACCGCGCCCGCGGGCGCGGCGACGGAAAGCGCGCGCAGCGCGATCTTCAGCGTGCGATCGAGCAGCGAACGCAGCATGATGCTGCCGATGCGCGGCCGACGCAGCGGCGGAAGCTCCAGAAGGAAGAAACTGTCATGACGGCGCAGCGCCGTGCGGCTGAGCAAGCGCGTCGTCAGCATCGCGCCGAGAAAGCCCAGCGTGATCGCCGCGGCGACCGCCAAGGCGGCGTAGCTCTCGCCGCACAGCAGCGTGCCGAGCACGATGAGCGTCGCGAAGCGGCCGTTGCAGGGCACCATGGCATTGGTCACGACGGCGGCCAGCCGCTGCCGCGGCGAGTCGATGATCCGACAGCCCATCACGCCCACGGCGTTACAGCCGAGTCCCATGCACAGCGTCAGCGCCTGCTTGCCGCAGCCGCCGCAGCGGTGCATTTTTCCGTCGAGCAGGAAGGCCATGCGCGGCAGATAGCCGATGTCTTCCAACAGCGTGAACAGCGGAAAAAAGATGGCCATCGGCGGCAGCATCACCGCCAGCACCCGCGCGGCGGTGGCGTACATCCCGTCAAGCAGGAGGCCGCGCAGCCACGGCGGCAACGCGAAAAGCGACAGTAGATCGTAGCCGCGGTCGAAGACGCTTTGCAGCCACGCCGAGGGGTAATTCGCCCCGCGGATGCTCAGCCATAAGATGAGAAACAGCCCCGTCAGCGCGATCGGCACGCCGTGCCGTCGGCTGACGAGCATTTTTTCCCAAGCAAGACGCGTTTCGCTTCCGCGCACATCCTGACGGACGCATTCGCAGGCGATGCTCTGCGCCTCGGAAAGGGGGCAGGAGAAGCTCTTGCGCTCCCGCTGCGGCGATCGCACACAGCTGCGGATCGCCGCTTGCAATGCATCGAGTCCCCGACGGCGCGTGGCGCTCGTCAGGACGACGCTTACGCCCAGCCGCTCGGCGAGCCGCGCGGCGTCCACCGAAATGCCCATGCGCTGCGCCTCGTCCATCAAATTGACGCACAATAGCACCCGCGGCGCGCGCTGCACGATCTGCACCGCCAAAATAAGGCTGCGCTCGAGCGCCGTGGCGTCGCAGACCACGACGATGCAGTCGGCGGCGTCGGATGCGATATATTCGGCGGCGACGCGCTCCTCGGGCGAGCTGCCCCGAAGAGAATAGGTGCCCGGAAGGTCGACAAATTCCATGCTTTTTCCGCTGCGGCGCAAATATCCGGCGCGGATATCCACGGTTTTTCCGCTCCAGTTGCCCGTGTGGCGGTGCAGTCCGGTCAAGGCGTTGAAGAGGCTGCTTTTGCCCACATTCGGATTGCCCGCCAGCGCGACGCGGATCGTTCGTGCATCGGCTGCGCGCTTCATAGCGGCTGCACGGCGATCTGCCGCAGCGTTTCGCGCCGCACGGCAAGTGTGATGCCGCGCAAAGAAAGTGCCGTCAGCGTGCCGTCGGGGCTGCGATAAAGGCTCTGCACGCGCGTCCCGACCGCCAGACCGAACTGCGCCAAGCGCTGCCGCAGCGTCGGCGAACAATCGATGCGCGTCACCGTCGCGCTTACGCCGATGCGCAGTTCGTCCAAGAAAATTTCCATGCCCATCCCTCCCGAAAACTCTATCTCATCTTATCGTGCGGCGCGAAAAATGTGACGGCGGCTTGCCAAAAGCCGTCGTCTGTGCTAAAATGGAGAAAAAGGAGTGTTAACCGATGGAAAGAACCGAAATGATCCTTGCCGCGCTGCGCGAGCGCTACCCGCAAGCGCCCTGCGCGCTGCACTATACGCACGATTATGAGCTGATGATCGCCGTGCGACTGTCCGCGCAATGCACCGACGCGCGCGTCAATTTGGTGACGCCCGCACTTTTTGCCGCGTATCCGACGCTCGAGGCCATGGCCGAAGCGGACATCGGTGAGGTCGAAAAAATCGTGCATTCGTGCGGATTTTACAAACATAAGGCGCGGGATATCGTCCTCGCCTGTCAAATGCTGTCAGAGCGTTACGACGGCAAGGTGCCGAACGATATGGACGCGCTGTTATCCTTGCCCGGTGTCGGACGAAAGACGGCGAATTTGCTGCTCGGCGATCTGTACGGCGTGCCCGGCAGCGTGGTGTGCGATACGCACTGCATCCGTATCTGCGGCCGCTTGGGGCTGACCGACGGTACGCGCGACGCGGAAAAATGCGAGCGGCAGCTTCGCGCCGTTCTCCCGCCGCAGGAAAGCGGCGCGTTTTGCCACCGCATCGTGCTGTTCGGGCGGGAAGTTTGCACCGCGCGCGAGCCGAAATGCGGCATTTGTCCGCTCGCGAAACTTTGTAAAAACGGCACGGTTGCACAAAATTGAGCAACCGTGCCCCCTTTTTGCGCCGAGGGTGAGGAAAACGCAAAAAAGGGGGTGAATGTTATGAAGGAGGCCATTGTGGCCGCCGTGATCACGGGCACGATGTCGCTGCTGGGCGTGCTGCTCAGCGGAGCGCTGTCCGTACGCAAGAGCGAGCAGGCCATTCGCACGGCGCAGGCCGTCACGGACGAGCGACTGAGCGAGCTGACGCGCGAAGTGCGCGAGCACAACGGTTTTGCCCGCCGTATGCCCGTGGTGGAGGAGCAGATCCGCTCGCTGTCGCGCCGCGTCGGCGAGCTGGAGCATGAGAGCGATGCACATTTTTCGTCCTGAGGCATAGCATGGGGTGAGCGGCGACGAACCGCATCAAAAAAGTTCGGAGGAATGGATTATGTGTAACTGCGGGAATAACGGTCTGTGTGGCGGCAACCTGTGCTGGATCATCATTCTGCTGATCCTGTTCTGCGGCTGCGGGCAGAATAACGACTGCGGCTGCGACAATAACCGCTGCTGCTAAAGAAAAACGGGGCACTGCCAAGCGGCAGTGCCCCAAAATTTTTACATATCGAACGGTTCCATGCTCAGGACGGGGTGACCGACCTCGGCGAGGAAGTTCATCAGCTGCTCGGGATCGTCGGTGCAGACGGTCTCGTCGGCGACCATGTCGGTGAAGTTCTCGACACCGTACATTTCCAGAGCGGTCGCGTCCAGACGCTCGCGCACCATGTCCTTCAGCTCCTTGGGCATCCAGACGATACGGCCGGGGCCGCCTTCGGCGGCGATGAACTTCTTGGAGGAGATGAACTGCTTGCCGTGTCCCATGAAGCCGGGGGTCTGCACACCGCCGCCGGTCATGGAGGCCATGTCGGAGAAGCTCATGCCCAGAGGCGTTATGCCCGCGTGCTCACGCGAGGTGATGACGACGCCCATGGAAACGGGCTCGACGCCGCAGATACACTCGAAGCAGCCGCAGCTGGTCATCGGGTCTTGGAACAGGGAGTACAGCGTCACGTGCTCAAGCGCACCGTGCGAGTACTTGAAGACGGCCTCGTCGACATCCTCGTAACGGCCGAGAGCCTCGTCGATGCAGTGCTCCTTCGGAACGATCTGGCAAGGACCGGCGGGATCGAGCTCGTTGGTCGCCTTGGCGTCCAGCCAAGAAACGGCGCCGCAAAGTCCCAGACGCTCGGGGGTGACGATACACACGTGGCTCGGCGAGAAGGCCTGACACATGATGCAGGTGTAGTACACGGGGACGGACTCGTCGGTCATGGACTTCAGACGATCGTCGCGCTTGGAGAAGATCTCGTTGGCCTCGTGACGCAGCTGCTTGTTCTGCTCGGCGTCGACCACGATGACGACTTCGCACTTGTCGACGACGGCTTCGAACTCGCTCTTGATCTTGGCGTAGAGCACCTCGCCGATGTGGCGGAACTTGAAGCCGGCCTCGAAGTCGGCCTTGCTGATACGCACGCGGATCATGTCGCGCTGGCCGGTGTGCATGACGCCCTCGATGCAGTTGATGTAGGCGTGGAACTTACGCTCCATGACGGACTCGAAGTCGGTCTGCATGGCCTTGCCGGCGACCTTGACGGTGTAGGACAGGGAGATCTTGGAGCCGACGGGGATCTCGTCGATCTCGGGACCGACGACGGTGATCTTGTGATCTTCGATCTCGGCGGCCTCGCAGGTGTGCACCAGCTCGAAGCAGTCGACACGGGAGCCGTCGGCCTCGACCTGCATATCGCCGCGGCGGATGATCTCGCCTTCAAAGGCGGTGGCGTAGGCGACGGGGATGTCGATGTTGGTGATCTTGATCTTGATGTCGCGCGCTTCCAGAGAGGTGGCGTTCCACTTCTCGGTGTCGAGCTGCTGGATCAGGCTCTTGGGAACACGGAACATATTCTCGGTCTCGTTGGAGATGACGGGGAAGCCAAGGCAGATGGCGCCTGCGCCGTAGGAGACGATCTCGTCGGACAGGGGCTTGTAAGCGTTGACGAAGGCACGCACGCGATCCATGG
The DNA here is from genome assembly GCA_964408545.1 of uncultured Oscillospiraceae bacterium. GTDB lineage: Bacteria > Bacillota > Clostridia > Oscillospirales > Oscillospiraceae > Faecousia. Next base: position 15,729 of record CAYOZT010000028.1, read on the forward strand.
TGTACTTGGCGAGGGACTTGAAGTCGCCGGGCGTGACGTTACCGAAGATCAGCGCGGCACGCACGGCCACGGACACGACGTGGATGACGGACTGCATCTCGTAGCCGAGCGGGCAGACGCGGACGTTTTCGCCCGTTTTCATGCCGGCCTCTGCCACGTGGCGGATGCCTTCGCCCGTGATGGTGACGAGAATGCCCTGATTCTGGTAGGACTTGACGAGCGCGACGGTATCTTCGGGCTTCTCGGCGCCGCCGATGATAACGGCAACACCGGGAATGTCGCCCGTGACCAGCGGGACGCCCAGATTACGCACGAAAGCGTCGGTCAGGTGTCCCATTTCGGGCTCGGTGTAGGGCGTGGCGCCGTGGATGTATTTCAGCGCTTCCAAAAATTCTGCGCACAGAGCCGAAGCGATGCCGCTGTCAAAAGCGTCCTGCAGACGGGAATTTCTGGTCATGTTGGCTTTGACGGTCTCCATGGCTGCTTTCATCTCACCGAGGTTGGTGATCTTCACGCCGGTCACGCCGTAGTAGCACGGCAGGGCGTAAGCAGTTTCGGGGAAACCAACGGGCTCGTTTTCGCCGTAGATGGCGATGGCCTCATCAATGGCGGCGACGGTACGGGCGTAATTGTAGTCGTTGCCACCGAAAACTCTATCAAAAAGTGTCACGGTATTTCCTCCTATTATGTTTTATTCACGGTCGAGAACGGCCTTGATCCGACGGATCTCCTCGACGGCACGTTCACTGCAGTCGTAGGGCGATTTTCCCCGGCGGTCGGCGTCGATGACATCACTGTCGTAGTGCAATATCCCAAGCAGATCCTCTGCGGGGATCGCGTCGCGGATGAACGCCTCGTCGCGCTCGTCGCGCACTTTGTTGGCGACCACGCGCACCTGCTTGACGCCCAGATCGGCCGCCAAACGCTTGACATTGCGGTAGGTCTGCACCGAGCGTGCGCCCGGCTCGATGACCACGATGAACTGATCCATATTCATGGCCGTTCCGCGGCCGAGATGCTCCAGACCCGCCTCCATGTCCATGATGACGACGTCGTTTTTGCGGTAGGTCAAATTCGCCAACACGGATTTGATCATCACGTGCTCGGGACAGACACAGCCGCTGCCGCCCACATCCACCGTGCCCATGACGAGCAGCTTGACGCCGTTGATATCGCGGGCGTATTTTTCGGGGATGTCGGCTACGTAGGGGTTGAGTTTGAAAAATTTATTGGCTTCGTTGGCGCCTGTGCGCTCTTCGACGAGCGTGCGCATTTTGGAGATGGGGACGATGCTGTCCACTTCCTCCTGCTCCAAGCCCAGTGCCAAGCCCAGATTTGCATCGGGATCGACATCGACGGCCAGAACCGTGCGCCCTTCGTCGGCATAGAGCCGCGCCAGCGTGGACGAAAGTGTGGTCTTGCCCACACCGCCCTTGCCTGTGATCGCTACTTTCATCGGAAAAAGACCTCTATACGATCAAACTTAGATGCCCAGAGCGGCACGCTTGGCTTCGATGCAGGCGATCATCTTGTCGCCCAGCGACTCGATATCGGTGTCGACCACGTATTTGGCCTCGACCCACTGCTTGACGCCGTCCTCGCCCTGAAGCAGGCGGGTGACTTCCTCGGAGCCCTTGGAGTAGGGATCGACACCCAAGAAGGTCTCGATACCGGTGGCGACGACGTAGTTACCGATGGAGACGGCCTTTTCGGACATCCATTCGGGCGCGCAGCCGACGACGGGGACCTGAGAAATGTTGATGCCCCAGTCCTTCGCGATATCGGCGGCCAAGACCATCATACGGGAAATATCCACGCAGGAGCCCATGTGCAGCACGGGAGGAATGTTTGCCAGCTCGCAGACGCGCTTGAGACCTGCGCCGCAGTACTCTCTGGCCTGAACGGGATCCATCAGACCGGCCTTCGCGGCAGCCTGTGCCGAGCAGCCAGTGGTGATGACGATGATGTCGTTTTCGAGCATCTTCTTCATCAGACCGATGTGTGCGGTGTCGGGACGGACCTTGGGGTTGTTGCAGCCGACCATGGCCACGGCGCCGCGCAGAACACCGGAGTGCACGCACTCGATCAGCGGCTTGGTGGTGCCGAACTCATCGAGCTGAGAGTTGGCGACGGTGTCGAGCTGCTTCTTGATGGCTTCGACCGAGTAACCGACGCGCGCCTTCTGCTTCTGGTTGGGGATATTGACGAGCTCTTTGTTACGGTTGGGGAAGTTCTCGATGGCCATCTTCACGATCGCCTTGGCGCTGACGTCCGCGGTCTCCGCATGGAACTGAATGAACTCGGAGTCGGGGATGCGGGCGATGGGGGAGGTGGTGATGAACTTCGTGTGGAAGCACTTGGACAGAGGTCCGAGCGCGGGGAAGATGCACTGCACATCCACGACGATGGCTTCGCAAGCACCCGTCAGGACGACATTTTCCTGATTGAGGTAGTTACCGGCCATCGGGATACCGTGACGCATGGTGACTTCGTTGGATGTACAGCAGACGCCGGAAACGGTGATGCCCTTGGCGCCCATGCTCTTGGCGTAGGCGATCATTTCGGGATCGTTGGCGTAGTAAACGACCATTTCGGACAGGCTCGGGTCATGGCCGTGGACGACGATGTTGACATTGTCCTTTTCCATGACGCCGATGTTGGCCTCGGTGTCGATCGGGCGGGGAGTGCCGAACATAACGTCGGAGAACTCGGTGCCCATCATCGAGCCGCCCCAGCCGTCGGACAGGCCGGCGCGCAGAGACTGACGGATCAGCGCCTCTGCCAGAGAGGAGCAGCCCATATGTGTCATGTGCATGGACTGAGAAACTTCGCGGTCGATCGCGCGGGGACGGATCTCGGCGTCGTCCCACAGCTTCTGGGTATGCTCGGGAGCGCGCTCGGTGAAGCGCTGATAGCCGAAGGGCTTGCCGTATTCCAGCAGACCGATCTCGGCCATTTCGTGTGCCAGATCATAGATGTCCTTGCCTTCGGTCTCCACGCCCCACTCTTTTGCGATGCGGATCAGCTTCTCAGGATCCTTGA
>CAYOZT010000029.1:0-18211 GCA_964408545.1 uncultured Oscillospiraceae bacterium
TTTCGATTACCGACAATCTTCTTGTATTGCTTTATATCGCTTAAACATACCATACGAGATATATACTCATCATCTTCAAAAGAATCACAATCTTTGAATGATTCCATCATCGGATAATTGATATAGAGTTTGCCGATTGTCGGATCGGTTTCATCTACAAAGTATTCTGCCATCTCACGCACTTTTTTGATGTTGTTTTCAACGATACGTTCTAAAGGAATATCTTTTTCATCTTTTTCTGTATGGTGAGGATCGAAATCAAAAATCAGATAGGTATACGCAAAATTTTGAGATAAAAGCTCCTGTTCTTCCTTGTGTAATTCTAATAGCACATTCTTTATATCGCCGTTGAACCCAATCTCTTTCATCTTCGTATACAAATGATAAATGTTATCTTTCAAACAATATATATCCAAATTTAAGCCAAAGACTTTTTTCAATTGCTCGAAAAAGCCCGGCTCCAGACGTCCTCCCTCGACAACTATAAGAGTTTTAGGTTGATTAGCCATTGAACACACCGTTTATATACATTTTTTCGAGATTGTGAGCTTCTCTTATTTCCTTATCCGTCGAATCAAAAAGGTTCGTGATTCTTTCGTCGGTCATTATATAGCAGCAATCCGGTCGAGTTAAACGATTCTGCATCAAATATGTGTTGTGAGAGGTGAGAATGGTTTGAAAATTTCTTGCTTTATTAAGTTGTAAAACGATATTCTCGGCAGATTCATAATGAAAGAATGCATCAAATTCATCTATGAACAAAAACGAAATTTTTTCAAAAGCCGAAATGCTCCAAATATAAAACAAGAAAAGTGACATAGTACCCGTTGATGCTAAAGAGGTGAAAGGAGCCATTTTTCTACCTTCGTCATATATAGCAACCAATTCGTGTGTACCATTTGAATTAATAAATTGTAATTTGTACTCCAGACCGTTATCGTGTAAAAAGCGTTCAAAATCTCTTATTTTACCGCTTTCATAAAGTTTATCTACCAATGCAGAGCCACCTACAGAAAAACCGCAATACATATTGCCTTCGGACAAACTTCTGTACCATAACATATTGTCTGCAAATTGCATCATCTTGGTTAAGGGTGAAGAAGTGTTAGTGGGAGTATTTCTATAGATATATTTTAATACAGAAAGTTTATTGTCTATTAATTCAATGTTTAATTCTCCGACAATTGACTTGTCTAAATATCTTACATTGATATCAAAGAAATTATAATCAATAACCACGTTTTCGTTAATGGTCAGTTTTTCGTAAATCAGGTTATTGGGATCACGCTTTGCATATTCGTACACAACGATATCTTCATCAAATTGAAAAGTGTATTTAAATATTGCATATGGTTTATTAGAGTTGAGATTGAGATAATTGATCAAATATCTGACAGGCATTCTTTCTTTATCCGTCAAATGACCTACAATATCAAATATAGCAATACCCAAAGAACTTTTACCAACACCGTTTTTACCATAAACAATAGCCTTGTTTACAACATTGTTTACGACGATATTTTTATTAAAGGCATATTCTCTTGCTGTCAGATCTAATACGATATTATTTTCGAAACCCTTAAAATTTTCCACTTCAAATCTCTTTAACATAATAACACCTCTATTGTTACTCAGTATCATAATTATATCACCTTTCAAAAGCTCTGTCAAGCGTTTCCGTAAAAATTCTACGGCTTCGTAAAAAGTTTACGGAATTATTATTTCCGGATAATACAATTATATGCGTCAGAATAAAAATATTTTTCATTTGTAGACTACGCTTAATCAAATTCGACCGTTCTCGAAAGCCGAGAACGGTCTATATTGAAGGAGATATGAGATATGTCTGCCTTTAGGTGATGCCGTAATATCGTTTCATAAGACCGATGTGGGTATCGCTTTTTTGAATTATCGTATAGGCATCGTCACAATAGAAATCAAGCAACCATGTCTTTGTTGAGATGAGTTGGTTTTGCGTTTTTACGCTTCGAATTCGTTTTTCCGCAAGCCATCTTTGAATTTTATGCTTATCGTAACCTGTGATTCTTTCTATATCTTTCGTGAGGAGCAGGTCGCTTTCCTTGTGCCACTCATCTTCGAGCCATAGGCGAAAGTCGTCGGGTGGCTTGGCGAATACAATCTGCGGAAGGTCTTTTCGTGATAATCTCGAATTCTTTACCTCTTTGGCATTAAACTTTCCGACTGGAGTCATGACCGACGGATCACCTTGCTCGAACTTATCGAGGTATTCGAAGAGGTCATCCATCCTCACCTTGTATTGCTTGGTTTTCTTTTCGCTGATCTCGCACTTGATGATGCCGTGTTGGAGTATCCAAGCTGCTTTGCGTTTGCTTATGCGGAGGATGCACCTTATGTTTTCGAGGGAGAGGATTTCTGGATAGGTGCTTCTTATTTCTTTTCTGTCAGTAGTCATCACTGTCCACCTCTCAAAGTTACATTGAAGCCGTTTTTCCTTGGCTCGTCACAATGGTCTGCGAGGTATTCGACAAGGTCTTTTTTGAATATGATGCGAGTACCTTTTTGCCTGTAGGATTTTAGTTGCTTTGTATTTATCAACTCGTAAGTCTTATTCTTGCCGAATGGCGAAAATTTGAAGAGTGTTTGAATGAACATGAAGTCGGGAGCGTTGCGAAGCATTTGCTCGAAGTCTTTGATCTTTTCTTCTCTCGTTTTAGCCATTGCGACCACCATCCTTTTTTATGGTGAAGGTTCGCTTGCTTGCTTCCTCGCAATGGTCTGCAAGATATTCGATGAGGTCTATCTTGGCGATTATGTAAGATTCCTGATAGATGTATGCTTTCAACTCGCCTGTGTGTATCATCTCATAGACTCGGCTCTTGCCGAAAGGAGAGCATCTCGACACCTTGAGGGGCGACATGAGTTCGGGAGCTTTGCGGAGCATCTTTTCAAATTCTTTGATTCTTTCATCTCTTGTAGTTGTCATAATTCGTCACCATCCTTTACCGAAAAGTGACGGTAGTTTTTCTTATCGCAATTATCGGCAAGAAACTCAATGAGGTCTGTCTTGGCAATTATGTAGTGTCCTTGATATATGAAGGACGGAAGTTCTTTATCCTTGATCATCTGATAGACTTTGTGTTTGCCATAGGGAGAGAATTTAATTATTTGTCCGGGTGTCATGATTTCGGGTGCTTTACGAAGCATTTTTTCAAAAACTTTAATTTTATCATCTCGTGTCATTTTCATTGTTCGTTTCCTCCTTCCTTTATCTTTAAGCGGTGGAAGGTATCGTCCTCTGAATGATTGACGAGATATTCTATAAAGTCACATTTGGCGATGATGTGCGTTTTGTTATATCTGTACGCTTTGAGTTCCTTCGTCTTTATAATTTCGTAGACCTTTCTTATCCCGAACGGAGCAAATTCTGCGACTGTTTGAGGTGACATGATATCGGGGGCTTTGCGAAGCATTTTTATAAGTGCTTGCGTTTTTTCGTCTCTTGTTTGTTTCATTTTAGGTTCATCCTTTTGCTTGACAGACACGCGAACTTCGGCAGAAAAACTGTGAGGGCATAAAAATGAAAACGATCTGCAATATCATCTGGATGCTGTTCGGCGGGATTTGGCTGGCCTTGGCATGGGCGGTATGCGGTCTCGTGCTGTGCATCAGCATCATCGGTATCCCGCTGGGGGTGCAGTGCTTTAAGGCGGCGCGGCTGTCGCTGTTCCCGTTCGGGAAAAGGGTCGAGCTGCATTTTGCGGAGCATCCGATCGCCAATACCGTCTGGTTGTTTGTCGGCGGATGGGAGATGGCACTTGTGTATCTCATCTGCGGCATTGCCAATTGCATCACCGTGATCGGCATACCGCGGGGGATCCAGTGCTTCAAGATCATGAAACTGGCATTTTTCCCCTTCGGCGCGACGATCAGAGGATAAAAAGAACAACGGCGCGACTTTCGTCGCGCCGCTATTTTTTTCTGTGAATTAAGCTTCGAAATCCTTCTCCGCAGCGTCGACGGCCTCTTCCTCGGCGGTCTCTTCGCCCAAGCAAGCCTCGCAGTCGCCGCCTTCGCAGTCGATGCACTCGCACTCGCCGCAATCGCAGTCGCAGGTGCACTCGCCGTTTTCGTTGCACTCGCAGTCCTCGCACTCGCAGCAGGTGGCGTCGTTCTTCTTCAGCAGCTTCTTAGCCCAAGCAACGATCTTGTCACCGTAAGTGGCAACAACGTAAACGATACCGGCCACGGCAGCCAAAGCGGCAACGACCTTTGCAATGATGCTGAAAGTTTTCATGATAAGTTACCTCCTGATAAGTAATTTTTGCTAACACCAGTATAACCAAAACGAAAGCAAAAAGCAACAGAAATTTTTGGAATTTACAAAAAATTATAAATATCCGAGTGAGCCGCGCACGCTGACCTCGCCGCTGCGGATATATTCGATGCCGCCGTCCGCGTTTTGCACGCGAAGGCTGCCGTCACGCTCGACCCCCAGCGCGTGCGCCGGGCGCATTTGCCCTGCGTGCAGGATGCGGATGTCCTTTCCGATCGTTACGCAGCGCTCGCAATAGCGCTGCATGAGCATATCCTGCCGTACCAGCAGTTGCTCGCTGAGCGTGTGCAGCTGCTCGGTGAGCGCGGCGGCGAGCGCGGCGGGGCGCGTAGGCGCACCGCACAGCAGCAGGGAAGTGGCTGTCGTTCGAAGCTCTGCGGGGAAATCGGCCTCGTGCTGCAGGCAGTTGATCCCGATGCCGATGACGGCGTGATCGACTTTTTTCGTGCGCGTGTCGACGGAAAGCTCCGTCAAAATGCCGCCGAGCTTTTTTTCGCCGACGATCAGATCATTCGCCCATTTGAGCGAGGGCGTGAGCGCGCTGCAGCGCGCCACGGCGTCGGACGCCGCCAAGCCGACCGCACAGGTCAAGTGCAGCAGCGCGTCGGCGGGACAGTCGGGGCGCAAAATGAGAGAATAATACAGCCCCAGTCCCGCGGGAGAAGAAAAGCTGCGCCCCATGCGACCGCGCCCGAGTGTTTGCTGCGCCGCGATCACGACGGTGCCGTGCGGCGCGCCCTGCCGCGCCAAGGCTTTGGCGGCATTGTTGGTCGAGTCTGTCGTTTCCAGATAAACGAGCTGCTGTCCCCACGGATGAGCGGGGGACAGCAGTGATCGGATCTCTTGCAGCATATCAGTCGATGTCATTGAGGATCTCGGTCGGGACGGCGTCGAGCACCTCGGGGTGCGCCATCAGGCGGCGGAAGTGCTTGAAGAAGGAGGCGTAATAGAAACCGTCGACGATACGCTCGTCCACATTGAGTTTGACGTCGATATACTTGCGCTGCACGATCGTACCGTCCTCGAGCACCTGCATCTGCTTGCGCTTGCAGCCGAAGGCGCAGAAAATGGGCATATTGCCGAGGTTATACAGATGGTGATACACCGGCTCGATACCGAGCGAGCCCATGGAGGTGAAGTAGACGGAGGCGTGGAAGGGGCTGATCTCCAACACGGCCTTCGGCAGCAGACCGAAATAATCAAGCAGCTTGATCAGCCACACGACAAATTTCAGCAGCACGCCGGGCACCATGCTCAAAAGCCCCGCGGTATTGTCGACGCCTGAGTCGAGCGGGGTGCCCTTGACCTCGTCCACGGCGGCTTGGAATTTGCGATAAATGTCCTCGGCGGTGTCGCGGCGGTTGAGATGGAGTTTGATGACGGTGTCGGGCGCATCGGCGGTCATTTCCTTTTTCACGGTCATGCAAAATTGGATGTCTTCGCCGTGGGTGTAGATCTTCTGACCGGAGATGAAGCGGTTGATGGCGGGGTATTTGCACATGGCGCGGCAATAGGTCGCGAGGATCACGTGCACGATGCCGAAATTGGTCAGTCCCTCTTTGCGCTTTTGACGAATATAGCGGTCGACATTGGTGATCTCAAAGGAGTCTTCAAAGAAAATATTCGATTCGTTGCGGTGCACCATCAAATACGGCGTGATCTGCGAGATGGCGGGCATGGAGCGGATACGGCGCCCGTCTACACGGTCGCCCCACGTGGGGTGATATTCGCCGGAAGGGGAGATACGGATGGCGAGCGTGCCGAAAATGAGTCCGGCGAACATGAAAAGATCGGGCAGGGAGCTCTCTTCATAAATACGGACGCTTTCCGTCAGATTGGCATAAAGACTCATGCCGAGCCCGACGAAGAAAATCAGCAGCAAAAACCACGGCCGACGCACGCGTCCCGAACTGATGATGGTATACAGCACGCAGCAAAGCAGCAGTATTGCGCAGTACATACCCAGCATGAGCATATCGTCACCGATGAAAGTGTGCGGGATGACGGCGTAGTGGATGCACATCAGCCAGACGGGGATCGCGGTCTTATAAAAGCGCTCCTTGCCGCTGATGAGCACGATGAGCACATACAGGAACGTCGCCGCCACGGGCAAAACGACCTGCGTCCAGATCGACTGCGTGTAATGCGCCGTGCCATTGATACAGGCGAAGACGATGCGCGTTACGGCGGAGGCGGTCAGGCACAGTGCCATCAGCCAAGTCAGTACGTTTTTTCGGCTGAGATAATAATGTACGCGTTTTTCCATAAAAGAGCCTTCCTTTCATTGGTCGAGTATATTTTCCAAGGAACAAACGGCGCAAATGAATTCGGAATCGGTGCCGCAGCAGCCGCCGACGAGCGTGGCGCCGTTTTGCAGGCACTCGCCGATGATCCGGGCAAATTCCTGCGCACGCAGGGAATAGTGCGCCAAACCGTCCGCGCCGATGACGGGCATACCCGCATTGGGCTTACAGATGAGCGGCAGACGCGTGGCTCGGCGCAGCTTGGATACGAGTGCGGCGGTCATGCCGTCGGCAGGGACACAGTTAAAGCCCACGGCGGCGGCACCTGCTTTTTCGAGCTCGGTGAGCACGGAGGCGGCGTCACGCCCCGAAAAGAGCGAACCGTCGGACTGCATGGTGAACGAGCAGAGGACCGCACCGGCATTTTCGAGCGCCGCGGCCGTCAGTACAGCCTCCGCCTCCTGCGGATACAAAAGTGTTTCGGCAAGCAGCAGATCGGCACCGCCGTCGATCAGGCCGTGGATCTGGCGACGGTAATTCTCGACGAGAAGGTCGAAGTTGGCACCGTCCCAGCTGTCGCAGACGGAGGCCATGGTGGCGATGTCGCCTGCAATCAGGCAACCGTCGGTTGCGCTGCGACTGAGCGCGACGAGGGCTGCATTGATAGCTTCCGTCTGCCGTTCCAGGCCGACTTTCGCCAACGCAAGCGGTTGCGCCTGAAAGGTGGGCGCGCAGATGATCTGACTGCCCGCGGCGGCGTATTGGCGCTGAAGCGCAACCAGCGGTTGCGGGTTTGCGAGGATCCATTCCTCGGCACAACAACCTTTGGGCATACCGACTTTGAGCAAATTCGAACCGGTCGCACCGTCGAGCACGCGCAGACCTGCGCGAATTTTTTCATGAAGCTGTTCGGTCGACAGCAAAACGCATCCCCCTTTTTTATCAACAACGGTTATTATAAATCATTCTGCGGAAAAATGCAAGAATTATTGACGGCGGCAAAAAAATCTGTTACAATAAAAGAAAAAACAAAAGGAGATCCCAATGAAAAAAACCGTTTTGCGGGAATATGCCCGCCTCATCGCCCGCGTGGGCATCAATGTGCAGAAAGGACAGGACGTTTTGGTCTATGCCGATCTCGACCAGCCGGAATTCGTGAAGATGGTCGTCGAGGAGTGCTACAAGGCCAAGGCGCGCGAAGTCATCGTCAACTGGAACTATCAGCCGCTCGATAAGGTGCACAACCGCTATCAGTCCGTCAGGACGCTCGGCACGGTGCACGAGTGGCAAAAGGCGCGTCAGGAGCACTGGTGTGAAACGCTTCCCGCGCGCGTGCACATCGTTTCCGCCGATCCCGACGGCCTGAAGGGCATGAACATGGATAAGGCCGCGAAGGCCAGTCGCATGATCTACCCGATCATGAAGCCGTACTCCGAGCGCCGCGACGGTATGCAGCAGTGGTGCATCGCCGCCGTTCCGGGCGCGGCTTGGGCGAAAAAGGTCTTCCCGGGTCTGCGCACGAGCGTTGCGATCGAAAAAATGTGGGAAGCGATCCTCGCCGCCTCGCGCGTGACGGACGACTCCGTAAAATCATGGCAGGAGCACAATGCCGACCTGCAGGCGCGTTGCGACTACCTCAACAGCCTCGGCATCGAAAAGCTGCACTATACTGCCGCGAACGGCACCGATCTTACCGTCGGCATGATCAGCGAGGCCGTTTTCTGCGGCGGCAGCGAAATTTCCAGACAGAGTATCACCTTCAATCCCAATATCCCCACGGAGGAATGCTTCATTTCTCCCATGCGCGGGCAGGCCGAGGGCATCGTCTACTCCACGAAGCCCTTAAGCTATAACGGCCAGCTCATCGACAAATTCTTCATGCGCTTTGAAAACGGCAAGGTCGTCGAGTCGGGCGCGGAGGTCGGCGAAGAGAACCTCAAGACGATGCTTTCCATGGACGAGGGCGCGTCGTATCTCGGCGAGTGCGCGCTCGTTCCGCAGCACAGCCCCATCTGCGAAAGCGGCATTTTGTACTATAACACCCTCTTCGACGAAAACGCAGCCTGCCATTTGGCGGTCGGCCGCGGCTTCAACGACACCATTCGCGATTACCACAACAAGACGAACGAAGAATGCAAGGCACTGGGCATCAACGAGTCGATGATCCATGTCGACTTCATGATCGGCTGCGACAGCATGAACATCGACGCCGTCTGCGCGGGCGGCAAGATCGTTCCGATCTTCCGCAACGGCAACTGGGCGTTCTGATCTATGGCGGAAACCGACAAAATGCACACGGGGGATATTTATTATCCTGCCGCCCCCGAGGTCGAGCGAGTGCAGATCGCGTGTATGGAAAAGCTGTATGACTATAACCGCACTCGTCCCTCGGAAAAGGAAAAGCGCGCCGCGCTGCTGCGCGAAATGTTCGCCGAAATCGGCGAGGGCTGCTATATCGAGCCGCCGCTGCATTCGAATTTCGGCGGTCATCATGTACATTTCGGCAAAAATATCTACGCCAACTACGGCCTGACGCTCGTGGATGATACGCATATTTACGTCGGCGAAGGCACGATGTTCGCGCCGAATGTCATCGTCGCGACCGCGGCGCATCCGATCCTTCCCGAGCTGCGCGAGCGCGGTCTGCAGTACAATATGCCCGTGCACATCGGCCGTAATTGCTGGCTGGGTGCGGGCGTGATCGTGCTGCCGGGTGTGACGATCGGCGATAACAGCGTTATCGGCGCGGGAAGCGTCGTTACACGGGATATCCCCGCCGATGTCGTGGCCGTGGGGAACCCCTGCCGTGTGCTGCGGCCGATCGGCGAACGCGACCGCGAATACTACTTCCGTGACCGAAAAATCGACGAAAAACTGCTCCGATAAGTTTTTTGAAAAAAACTGAAAAAAATGCTTGCATTCTGCAACAAAATGTGATAGTATATTCGAGCGATTGAAATTGCTGGGGCAATTGTGCCCTTTTACTTAATGAGAAAGAGGTGAACAAAATGAAGGAAGGTATCCATCCTAAGTACGAACAGACCACGATTCGTTGCGCTTGTGGTAACGTTTTCGAGACAGGCTCCACAAAGAAGGACATTCGTGTTGAGATCTGCTCCAAGTGCCACCCTTTCTATACCGGCAAGCAGAAGCTGGTTGACACCGGTGGACGTGTCGATCGTTTTAACAAGCGTTTCGGCCTGAAGTAAGAGACGGAAGTTCGTACTGCATCTTTGCGGTACGAACTTTTTTTGCCTTTTTGCGGGAAAATGTTGCACAAAGGACATCTTGTGTGTTATAATATTATTTAATGTTGTGCATCCTGCCCCGCAAGTGCGAACAGGAGGAAAATATGGAAGAATTTTTGGAGAAGAAAATGACCGAGCGCGCCGTTCTCGTCGGACTGAACGCCGACTGCTTCACCAAGGAGCAGACCGCCACCGACGAATCGCTCGAAGAGCTGGAAGCCTTGCTGGAAACGGCGGGCGGCTTCTGCACAGGCAAAATTTTGCAAAATCGGCATACGCCCGATGCGCACAGTTTCATCGGCGAGGGGAAAGCGCAGGAGGTGCGGATGCTGGTCGAGGCGACGCAGTCGACCATGGTCGTATTTGACAATGACCTTTCCCCGGGAAATATTCGCGCCTTGGAGGAGATCATCGGCGTGACGGTGCTCGATCGCAGCGCCCTCATTTTGGATATTTTCGCGCAGCGCGCCAAGACCAAGGAAGGCCGCTTGCAGGTAGAGCTGGCGCAGTATCAGTATTTGCTGCCGCGCCTTTCGGGCATGGGCAAGAGCCTCAGCCGACAAGGCGGCGGCATCGGTACGCGCGGCCCGGGCGAAACGAAACTCGAAAGCGACCGCCGCCACATTCGCGACCGCATCGACCGCCTTCGCGCCGAGCTCGAGCAGGTGCGGCAGGTACGCGCCGTGCAGCGCGAACGGCGAATGAAAAATTCCGTGCCCGTAGTCGCCATTGTCGGCTACACCAACGCGGGAAAATCGACCCTGCTCAACTGCCTGACGGGCGCGGGCATTCCCGCCAACGACCGCCTGTTCGACACGCTCGACACCACCTCGCGTCTTCTGACGGTATCCGACAATCTCGATGTCATTTTGTCCGACACCGTCGGATTTATCGCAAAGCTGCCGCATCATCTGGTCGACGCGTTCCGCGCGACACTCGAAGAGCTCGAGTATGCAGACCTTCTGCTGCACGTGATCGATGCTTCCGACCCCGATCGGGAGGAGCATATCGCCGTGGTCGATCGACTGATCACGAAGCTCGCCAAAGAAGGCACGGGTGTCCTGCGCTGCTACAATAAGGCCGATAAGGTCAGCCCCGAGGATATCCCCGTCGGGGAGGATGTCGTTGCGATATCGGCAAAACTGGGGCAGGGAATGCCCGAATTGCTTTCGGCCATAGAAAAAGCGCTTGCACAAAGCCGCCACCACATTCTCGTGACGCTGCCGTATTCCGCCGGCGGCATGGTCGAGAAGCTGCACGACGGCGCGCAGGTCCTGTCCGTCGACTATACGGCCGAGGGCATCGCGGTGGACACGATCGTCGACGAAATACTTTACGGCAGGCTCAAAGCCTACATCACGAAGGAGCTGTGATCCTTGGACGAGTATCTGGTACCGACCGACTTCGGTGAGGATGAATTTACGGAAAAAAAGTCCCGTTTCATAGGTCGCGTCTGGCCGGTGGAAACCGAAGAGGCGGCACTGGAAAAAATTCAGGAAATGAAGAAAAAACACTATGACGCCACGCACAACTGCTGGGCGTACATCATCAAAGACGGCGCCGTCCGTTTTTCCGACGACGGCGAACCGGGCGGCACGGCGGGTATGCCCATGCTGCAAGTGCTGCAGCGCGAGGGACTATATAATGTCGTATGCGTCGTGACGCGCTATTTCGGCGGGATACTGCTTGGTGCGGGCGGCCTCGTGCGTGCCTACACCAAGGGCGCGAAGATCGCCGTGGATGCTGCGGGAATTTCCGTCAAGCGCGTGTGGACGGTGCTGTATTTGCCGTGTCCGTACAATTTTTACGAGCGCGTCAAGTCGGAGGTCGCCGCCTTCGGCGGCATCCTCCGCAAGACGGATTTTGCCGCGGAGGTCGAAATGGAAGTGCTGCTGCCGCAGGATATGGCGCAGCCGTTCTGCGAACGTTTGACGGACATGAGCGCCGCGACGGTCGAAGCGATGATCGTCGGCAGCGAATATCGGGCATTTCCCGTTCAAAAGGAGGAAAAAGCATGACGGTGCGAGAAGAACTCGAGCAGCGCGAACATTTGCTCCTTTCCCCGCGGGCGACCTTTGCCGACCGCTCGCAGGGGCGGCCTTACGGGGAGCACGATCGGGAAAGCGATGTGCGCACCTGCTTTCAAAAAGATACGGACAAGATCGTCCACTCCAAGGCTTTTCGCCGCCTGATGCACAAAACGCAGGTCTTTCTGCGTCCCGAGGGCGACCATTACCGCACGCGCATGACGCACACCATCGAGGTCGCGCGCATCGCGCGCACGATCACGCGCGCAGTGCGCCTCAATGAGGATCTGTCCGAGGCCATCGCCATGGGGCACGATCTCGGGCATACGCCCTTCGGCCACGCCGGCGAGGTGGCGCTGTCGGAACTGATGACGGACGGCTTTCGCCACAACGAGCAAAGTCTGCGCGTTGTGGATGTTCTGGAAAACGACGGCCGCGGCCTCAACCTGACATACGAAGTGCGCATGGGCATTTTGGGGCACACGGGTCCCGATATCCCGCAGACGCCCGAAGGGCAGATCGTTCGCTACAGCGACCGCATCGCCTACATCAATCACGACATTGACGATGCCGTGCGCGCGGGTATCCTGCGCGCCGACGATATTCCGAGATCGATCGCCGCGGCGCTCGGTCAGACGCACGCGCAGCGCATCGATACGCTCGTGCGCGATATGATCGACGCCTCGCGCGAAGCGGAGCAGATCCTTTTGTCACCGCAGACGGAAAACGCCCTGCTGGAGCTGCGCGCGTTCATGTTCGAGCGCGTCTACCGAAACCCCGTCGCAAAAGGGGAGGAGGGCAAGGCAAAGGATATGCTTAAACGCTTGTTTGAACATTATGTAAACCATCCGCAGGAGCTTCCCGAGGACTTTCAGCCGCAGTTTTCTTTTGACGGATTGCCGCGCGTGGTCTGTGATTACATCGCGGGCATGACGGATAATTACGCCGTGGATAAATTTACGCAAATTTTTACACCGATGGGCTGGAATGTTCGCGGATAATGTGGTATAATTCTTTTTCGGTCATGCGAGCACAACGGGAAAGGAGGGGCAGACATGGCTTTTTCTCCGGCATTTATCGATGAACTCGTGGCGCGAAATCCCATTGAGGACGTCGTCGGACAATATGTTTCGCTCAAACGCTCGGGTGCGAATATGTTCGGCCTTTGCCCCTTCCACGGGGAGAAAACGGCCTCCTTTTCCGTCGCGCCCGATAAGGGGATCTACTATTGCTTCGGCTGCCACAAGGGCGGCAATGTTATCCATTTTGAGATGGAGATCGAAGGACTCAGCTACGCCGACGCCGTGCGTGCGCTGGCCAAGCGCGCGGGGCTGGAAGTCCCGGAGGATGCTCAGTATCAGTCGCGCTACCGCGAGCAGGAGCGCCTTTGGGCCTTACATAAGGAAGCGGCACGCTTTTTCTACGCGGCGCTGTATGAGCCGCGCGGCGCGGCCGCGCTCGATTACGCCGTCCGCCGCGGGATGACAAAGTCGACGCTCGTCCATTTCGGTATCGGCTATGCGCCCGACAGTTGGTCGGATCTGGTCGACGCGCTGCGAAAAAAAGGCTATACCGACGAAGAATTGAAAAAATCCGGCCTCGTGACCGTTTCCAAAAAGAACGGTGCCCTGTTCGACCGCTTTCGCGATCGACTGATGTTTCCCATCATCGATGTGCGCGGCAATGTCATCGGCTTCGGCGGACGCATCATGAAGGACGATCCGAACGCCGCCAAATATCTCAATTCTCCCGAAACGGAGATCTTTAACAAGCGCAAAAACCTCTTCGGCCTGAATGTGGCGAAAAAAAGTAAGCTCGGCTATCTCATCTTGGTCGAGGGCTATATGGACGCCATCGCGCTGCATCAGTACGGATTTGACTGCGCCGTCGCCTCGCTCGGCACGAGCCTGACGCAGGAGCACGCAGTGCTTTTATCGCGCTACACCGAGCAGATCGTGCTCATCTACGATGGGGACGAGGCCGGCCAGCGTGCCGCGCAGCGCGCCATCCCGATGCTCGAAAAAGTCGGCCTGCAGGTGAAGGTGCTGCGCATGAAGGATGCGAAAGACCCCGACGAGTTTTTGAAAAAATTCGGTGCCGACCGCTTTAAGCTGCTGCTCGAGCAGTCGTCGAACCGTGTCGAATACCAGCTCGATGCCATCGCGCGAAAGTACGATCTGTCGCAGGACGAGCAGCGCATCGGCTATATCCAAGAGGCCGCGCAGCTTCTGTGCACGCTCGGTAGCGCCGTGCAGCGCGAAGTTTACGGCAACCGTGTCGCGCAGCTCGGGCGCATCAGCTACGAGGCGATGAAGCTCGAGGTGGACAAGGCGTACAAGCGCCGTGTCGCCGGCGAACGAAAAAAACAGGAAAAGAAGGATCTGCAGCCGGTGCAAAATCTGCAACCGAAAACGCGGGACTTCTACTATAAAAATATGCGCTCGGCCATGGCGGAGGAAACGCTGATCGCCATGGTGATGACCGAGCCCGCGCTGCTCGAGAAATGCGGCGAACTGGAGGAGGATATGTTCTCCGCGCCGCTGCTCGGAAGGGTATTTGCGCAGCAGCGCAGCCGCTACCGTGCGGGACTGGAGGTCTCCGCCGCGGTGCTGACGGAGCTTTCGACGGAGGAAATGTCGCACATCGTCAATGTGCTGCAACGCCACAGCGCGCCCGTCAACGAAAATGCCCTGCGCGACTGCATCGCGACCATCCGCGCCGAGCATATGTCCGCCGCCGTCAGCTCGGACGATGATCTTCTGACACTTCGCAACAAGCTCAAGGAAAGAAAAGGACTCAACTGATGCTCTACACGCCCACCCCGACCGCGCCCGCGCCCGAAGAGAATATGTCGGCCTTTCTGCGCCAGATCCGCGCCATCCCGCTGCTTTCGGCGCAGCAGGAGCAGGAGTTGGCCGCACGCTGCGTCCAAGGGGACGAGGCCGCTATCCGCACGCTGGTGCTGTCCAACCTGCGCTTGGTCGTTTCGGTCGCCAAGGAATACGGCGGCCGCGGCGTTCCGGTCATGGATCTGATACAGGAAGGCTGCATCGGCTTACTTGCCGCGGCGAAAAAATACGATCACACGCGCGATTGCCGTTTTGCCAGCTACGCGACCCTTTGGATCCGCCAAAGCATCACCCGTTACCTCGAATCGCAGCAGAGCATCATCCGCGTGCCCGCGTACACCGCCGAGCAGCTTCGTAAGATCCGCGATGCCGAGCAGGCGCTGCGGCGCGAGCTGAAACGCGCGCCGACGGACGAGGAATTGGCCGCACACTGCGCCATGGACATCGAAAAACTGCGCCGCGTGCGGTTTTTGCAGCCGCAGACCGTTTCGCTCGATGCCGCGACCGACGAGGACGATCCCATCGGCGCACGCATCGAAGATATCCACAGCGCACAGCCGCAGGAAAGGCTCGTGCGTCAGGCGTTGACACAGACGATGGAAAAGCTCCTTTCCATGCTGACTCCGCGCCAAGCGCAGGTGCTGCGTATGCACTACGGTATGGACGGCGAGCGTAAGTCGCTCGAGCAGATCGGCGCGCAGCTGGGCATTTCCAAGGAGCGCGCAAGACAGATCGAAAAACAGGCGATCGACCGACTGAAGGAATTGGGTGCGGACATCGGATTGGAGGATTTTCTGGAATGACACAGTTGGATTTTTCCTTTGAAGAGCCCGTATGGGCAAGGGCGCTGCGCGCCGTCCGCTCGGGCGGAACACTTTCGGCGGTACGGTTTTTGACGCTCATGGAAGGCGAGTCGGAGGACGCGCTGGAAGAAGCGCTGCTGTATCTGGAGTCGGAGGACATCCTGCTCGATATTTCCGAGCTTCCCATGGCTACGGGCACGGGACAGGCTGCCGTGCGTCTGCGCAGGGAGCAGCAGTTGGTCAAAAGCGGCTCGCTGCGGGACGGACTCGAAGAAAACGATCCTTTGCGGCTGTACCTCGAGGAGGTCGAGAGCCTGCCGAAACTCGCAGGTGTTGCGGCTTTGGCGCGGCGCTACGCGGGCGGTTATGATGCCGCCGTTCCCGCGCTGACGAATGCCATGCTGCCGACAGTCGTCGAGATGGCCTGTGCCCTGACCGGGCGCGGCGTCTTGCTGCTCGATCTCATTCAGGAGGGCTCGCTCGGACTCTGGCAGGGGATACTGTGCTATCGGGAGGGCGATTTTGAGGCGCAGGTGCGTCGCCGCATCGCGGCATATCTTGCCAAAGCCGTTACGCTTCAGGCACGCCAAAACGGTATCGGCGCAAAAATGCGGCAGGCCGTGGAGGATTTCCGTGCGGCGGATGCGTGGCTGCTTTCCGAGCTCGGAAGAAATCCGAGTCTGGAGGAGATCGCCGACTATATCCACCTGAGCGTCGACGAGGCGCGCGCCGTTTCCGAGACGATGGATGCCGCGCGGGCACTGCAGCGTGCCAAACCGCCCGAGAAGCAGGAAGAGCGCGCTTCCGAGGAAGAAACGCAGCGCGTGGAGGATACGGCATATTTCCAAATGCGACAGCGTATTTCGGAATTGCTCGGGACGCTCGAGGAAACGGATGCACGCATCCTGTCCGAGCGCTTCGGGCTCGACGGCGCTGCGCCGCTTTCGGCCGAGGAAGTCGGCAGAAAGCTTTCCATGACCGCGCAGGAAGTGACCGCGCGCGAAAGTGCCGCACTGGCCAAGCTCAGAGAAGAAAGATAAAGAGAGGACATCATTTATGGACAAACCCCTATCCATTGCCATCGACGGCCCTGCGGGTGCGGGAAAAAGCACGATCGCCAAGCGTCTTGCCGCCGAGCTGGGATTTTATTATGTGGACACCGGCGCCATCTACCGCACCGCCGCCTATTTTATGGATCTTCTGGGCATCAGTGCGAAGGATGTCGACGGCGTGACACGCTATATCGACGAACTGAACATCGATATTTACTACGATGAAGAGGGCTTGCAGCATATGCTGATGAACAATATCGACGTTACCGACGATATTCGCACGCCCGATATTTCGCAGAAAGCGAGCCTCATTTCCGCGCACGCGGTCGTGCGCGATATGCTGCTGGATATGCAGCGCGATGTGGCAGCGGAAAACAATGTCGTCATGGACGGACGCGATATCGGAACGGTCGTTTTGCCGAAGGCCGATGTCAAAATATTCCTTACGGCGACCCCCGAGGTGCGCGCACAGCGCCGTTTTGAGGAGCTGAAGGCGAAGGGGAGCCACGACAGCTACGATCAGGTGCTTCAGGAACTTCTCAAGCGCGACTATCAGGATACCCACCGCGAGATCGCGCCCTTAAAAATGGCACGCGACAGTATCAAGCTCGATACTTCCGACATGGACACCGAGGATGTCGTCGCCGCCATTCGCCGCATCGTGCACGAGAAGACCGGCCTATGAAAACACAGATCGCCGAGAGCGCAGGATTTTGCTTCGGAGTCGATCGGGCGGTAGAGGCGGTCGAGCAGGCCGTGGCGCAGGGAAAAACCGTCGTCACGCTCGGGCCGATCATCCACAACCGCCATGTGGTCGAGCACTTCGAGCGCATGGGCGTTCACGTCATCGATACGCCGCAGGAGGCTACGGCGCGTCAGACCGTCATCATCCGTTCGCACGGCGTTTCCCGTGCCGTGGCGGAGACACTTTCCAAGACACGCTGCGAGATCATCGATGCGACCTGCCCGTTCGTCGCGCGCATTCACGACATTGTCAGCAAGGCCGAGCGCGAAGGCCGATTAAATGTCATCATCGGCTCGCCGACACATCCCGAGGTCGAGGGGATCGCGGGCTGGTGCACGGACAGTCGCGTGTTCGAATCGCTGCAGGAGCTGGAAAATTGGGCAAAAAACGACGACATTCCCGCGGATCTGCCGATCTGCATGGTCTGTCAGACCACCTCCACAGAAAATTTGTGGAAAAAATGCTGCGATTTTGCAAAAAAACAGTTTACTAACTTGAAAATATTTGATACAATATGTAGAGCAACGGAATTTCGGCAACGCGAAGCCGCGCGTTTGAGCGCCAAGTGCGATGCCATGGTCGTCGTCGGCGACCGCCACAGCTCCAACACGGGGCGTTTGGCGATGATCTGCCGCGAACACTGCAAGACCGTTGTTGCGGTGGACAATGCCACCGAGCTGCAGCCCGAGCTTTTTCGGGGTGCACGAAGCGTCGGAATCACGGCGGGTGCTTCCACACCCGCGTGGATAATAAAGGAGGTCAATAAGACTATGAGCGAAATTACTAATGTTGAGGCTGTACAGGAGGAGAACTTCGCAGAACTTCTGGAACAGTCCATCAAGACTTTAAATACAGGAGATAAGGTTATCGGCACCGTTACCGGCATCGGCAACACCGAAGTCCAAGTGGATCTTGGCACAAAGCACGCC
>CAYOZT010000030.1:0-10301 GCA_964408545.1 uncultured Oscillospiraceae bacterium
GCATAACTGTCATTTATTTTTTAAAATTTTTGTCCAAAAAACTGTACCATTTTCGCTACTCGTTCTTTTCTTTCGGTCGGCAAGTCCCAGCCGTAGACATCGGCGATCATGCCTCCGAGCTTATCCGTCACACGGTCAATGTCGGCTTGCGTGGCTTTGCCGTCATAGAATTTGTCCAGAAAATCGTCTCGGTCGTCCTCCGAAAGGTCGTCCTTGAATTTGCGGTAGCAGAGATAATTCGTGCCGTCGTGGTGGATCTGCCGACTGCGAAATTCTCCCTCGCGGTCAACGTACCATTCCGCCATGTCGCAATCGGTGTAAAGGCAGTCCCTGATATTGCCGGATTCAATGATCTTGTAGCCGTGCACTCTGCCGTTCCACCGACCGATGTCGCCGAACACGATGATGTCGTTGTCGCATTGGATATTGAGGTTGGCGCGCTCGTCATCCAGATAGTCGTTGTTGATCTCATACATCTCGTCGGTCAACTGCTGCTCGGTATATCCGGGGTGCTCCTCGCGCAATTCTTCCCAATCCTTGAGGTCGAGGTCAATGTTCTGCCAGATCATGCGCTTTTCGGGGAAAGGATGCACGTATGCGCCAAGCCGTTGCATTCGCTCGGCAAACTCGCAGATGTGGAACGCGTTATGCCCCACAAGCAGGTGGTAGTCGTCGATATACCTGCACACGAACGCCTTTTTCTCGCCCGTGGGGTAACTGACGAGGATCTGCTCTCCGTCGTGAATGCGGAACTTTTCTTGATAGTCGGGGGAAATAAAGCGTATCTCTTTCGGTTCCTCCATCGTGGCTTTGTCAAGCACGGAGAACACACCGTATCGGTCTTTATACACATAGTCGCTCATTCGCGTCATCGTCTCCTTTCTCTCGTCACCTCTGCGGCAATGCAGAAGTGACCGTTTTCATCGTAGTTTTTCGGATCGGCGGCGGGGGTGTCCCACCCGTAAATGATGCCGTTCTCCATCGCCGCCACCTGCTCGACCGAAAGGTGCGCTGCCGCGTTCTGCTCATCGGCAAATGCGCGGTTTGCCACCGCATTGCCGCCGTACTGCGGAAAGCTTTCGTACATATCCTCACCGTAGCGAATGCGGATGCGCTCGCCCGTGTATTTCAAAACGCCGTAGCAGCACTCGGGCAAGCCCTTTTCTTTTGCAAGGGCGGTCATCAGGGCTTTTCGGTCGTAGCAATAAAAACAAAATTGCCGCTTCGCGTTCCACGGCGTCAGCGCGATATACCAAGCGTGCTCCTCGGTCAACACACGAAAGCCGAGACATTCGCGGTTGAAGGCATACGGGATATGGTCGTGCACCTTATCGAGGCAAAACGCCTTCAGATCGGTGAGAGTGCGGAGCATATACCCCGCGCTCTCGCTCGCAAGGAAAATACAAAGCGACTCGATCTCATAGCGGAGCATACGGTCGCCGTCTGCCGACGGTTCCATATCCGAAAGCACCAATTTTTCATCCGCGAAGTTGCCTTTGCACCATCCGATAAATCCCTTATCCTCCTCGCCCTGCTCGGTAAACAGGCTTTTTTCCGCCCACAGCGCAAGGCGTTCAAGTTTCATCGCCATTGCCCTCCGCGTTGCCCGCCTCACTCGGCACGGCAAGGAATGCGAGAATGTCCCCCGCCTTGATCGCGTCCTGCAAATCACAGATAGCATTCAACTCCTGCTTGGTAATGCCCGGAATGGACAGAATGTCTTTGAGTTTCAACGCCATGACCGCCTTTTCCGAGGTGATGTCCGCCTCTGCAAGGCGCGTCAGCAGCTTTAGGTTGACTTTGTTGATCTCTGCCATATCGTCGTCATCGCTCCTCTCTCTCCTTTTCCTGTTTGATTTTACACTTGACCGTTTCAAGCGTTTTCTTGGCAAACTCGGGCAACTCCTCCTCGCGCATATACCCCATGACCTCATAGCGTTCTATGCGCTCCTTTTTGCCGTCATAAAGATCATAGCTGAAACACGCTTGTCCGCGAGAGTTGGGATATGCGCCCGAACCGCCTACCACATAATACAGTTGATGCCCTCTGTCCTTATACCCTTCCGACAAATATCTTGCTTCGACAGCAACGACCTTTCCGATAATATTGTCGGTAAAATACACGGGGCGAACTTCATTCTCCTTGTAGCAAGGGAGCGCGGCATCTCCCATCGCTCTTTGGTTGAGTTCAAGCTGTACCGCCTCCGCCCGAATATCATCGGCATACAACTTGATCGCTTCGGGATAACTGTCCGATGCGATCACACTCTCGTATGTCCCGAACAGTTCATTTTCGGTGTAGATACATTGGTCTTTATCCAACTAAATCCCAACGTCGTATAACGGAACCCCCATTTTTCAAATAGTTGAATTTGCTTATCCAAGTACGGAAAAGTAGTCCAAAGAAATAACGCACAGTTCTCTCCTGCGAGTTTTTCTATGGGGAGTTTTTCGATCTCTTCCATACTCATTGTCGGATAGTGCGCGTGAACACCGCCGCCAAACTTGGTGTTTTTATTGTTTCTTTGATTGTACCTCCACGGTGGATCGGCATAAATAATGCTGTACTGCTTGTCGGTATTACAACCTATTTTCCCCGAAAATACTAACATACAAAACGGAGATAATCGAAGAAAAGCGAGATAACTATATGATAAATGCAACTTTTAAGGTTTTGTTATCTTGAAAATGTATATGATAGTATACTATACATTTTACTTTTTCGATTTTTCTTTTTCTCTGTTTTTCTCACGTTTTCTTGCTTTTTCTCGCTTTTCAAGTTCGTATGTTAGTATTTTGAGGGGAAATAGGTTACAAATATCAACGAACATTTCAGCTACCTCCGATATGGTATAGGTAGAAACAAAATTCGGACATTTTCTTCTCCTCTCTGTCGGTTAAGTTTTACGGCAAACAAAAAAAGCCGACCTTATTTCCACATAAAAAGTGGTCATAAAGTCGGCTGAATGTGCCGTATGTAATTACGCCTCCAAAACGTCCAACAGATAGAGGATGAGGTCGGCGATCTCGGTCGTGTCCGTGCCCCGCGCCTTTTCTTTGAGGCGCCGTGTGTTGAGCGCGTCAATAAGAACGCGGAGTTCAAAGTGACTGAGCTTAAGCCTGCGTACCGTTCTGTTTTCCCGCTTCATTTTCCTGCCCTCGCTTTCTCTCTTTCTTCTAACATTATACCAAGAAAGCGGAGATCACTCAAATATGCGAAAAAGTCGCGGGTTCAATCCCCGTCGGTTCGCAAAAAGTTGCAAAAAACAAAAGGGCAAAAAAATCGCCCATAAAAACCGAAAAAGCCTTGTAAAACAAGGCTTTTCGGCATAGGTTGCATTTTTGACCTATGAGTATGGTACGCCGAAAGGGACTCGAACCCCCGACCTACTGATTCGTAGTCAGTCACTCTATCCAACTGAGCTATCGGCGCATATGCGCTCTCTCAAGCACCTAGATATCATAGCACACCGTGCAGGAAAATGCAAGCATTATTTTTCGTTTTTTTGAAAAATTTTCTCTCCGTGCAGAACGCGCATTCGGCTGCCGATCTCCGAAGAAAACGGCAGCCGAAAAACCTTTATTCCGTTCTGAGCGCGACCACGGGGTCCTTCTTCGCTGCGCTGCGCGAGGGGATGAAGCCCGCGATTAGGGTCAGCACGACACTGATGCCGACGAGTATCGCCGCGTAGCCGACAGGCAGCACCGCATCGAGGTTCGCAATGCCCGTCAGGTGGTTGATGATCGCGTTGATGGGGATGCACAGCAAATACGTCACCAGCACGCCCAGCAAGCCCGCGGCAAAGCCGATGATGACCGTTTCCGCCGTGAACATATTCGACACGTTGTTCTTCGACGCGCCGATGGCACGCAGGATGCCGATCTCCTTCGTGCGCTCCTGTACGGAGATGAGCGTGATCACGCCGATCATGATCGACGAAACGACCAGCGAGATCGCGACAAACGCGATCAAAACATAGGTGATGGCGTTGATGATGGTCGTAACGGAGGACAAAATGATGCCGATATAATCGGTATAGGTGATCTTGTCGAGCTCCTCGCGGTCGGCGTTATACTCGGCGATGACGTCCTCGATGATGTCCTTATTGGCAAAAGACGATGCGAAGATATTGACTTTGCTCGGTTCGTCCAAGTCAACATAGCCCAGTTCGAGCAGATTGTCCTCATAGGTCGAGGTGGAAAACTCCATCACTTCGTCGTAATACGTTGCGCACTGTGCGTCCGTATAGGTGGGCAGCTCGGCTTCCAGCGCGGCGCAGAGTGCTTCCTCGCTGAGCAACGCCAATTCGGCTTCGACCTCGCTTGCGTATTGCGCGCGATATTGGCTTTCCATGTATTCACGGAAATAGCCCTGCAGATCTTCGTCCGTCATTCCCCGAACATACGCGGTCACCTGCTCGCCGCTGATGCCCATCTGCTGCGCTACGAGCTGCACGAGCACCTGCTCGACCTGCGCACGGTCAAACTGCGTCATCGCAAGTTCCAAGAAATTGTTGACTCTTTCCGCGGGCGCGATGCTCTTGATGGCAACATAGAGCTTCGCCTTCTCCTGCGCGGGCAAAGAAGCGATGTGCGCGCGCAGGGCGGCGGATTTTTCGCCGTCGGTCAGCGTGCCGGTACTCTCCTTGAAGGGCAGCCCCGTGATGATGTCGTAGCTTTTGTTGCTCTGCTGCGCCGAAATGGCGTCGGACTTCTGCGACTGCGTGATATAGTATTCGGTCAACTTTTGCGTATATCCGATCGAACCGGAGAGCATGGTCGCCGTCGCGTCCTCGCTCGGGCGGATGATACCGACGACGCGCAGCGACAGCGCGTTCTCATACAGATAGCGTACACCGGCGTCCGTGTCGCGCAGGTCGTTGCAAAGTCCCGTGTTCTCGTCGAGCATATAGCAGTCGGAATTGAGCACGAGCTTGTATTCCTTGCCGCAAAGTTCGGCATAGCTCCATTTTTTCTCGGTCGTTTCCAGCTCGCCGCCGTTGATGGCCGCGTCCATGATGCGGTCGATATCGTCGCGCGAGAGCATACCGAGGGCGTAGAGCGTCAGATCGTCCAATTCGTTATTCTCGTTGAGGACGAGCACGATCTCGTTATAATCGTTCGGCCACGAGCCGTAAACGATGTCGTACTGCTTCATCATCACGTCGCTGATGAGCGAGCCGTCCTTGCCCGCGAGCATCTCCTGCCACATTTTCATAGAGCTGCCGGAGGCGCTCATCATGCTCGTCAGTCCCGAAGTCGCCGAGCCGGTGCTCGCCGAGCCGCCCGTCATGATCGCGGCCAGATCCGCGCCCATATACTCGGCGATCATTTCCGACAGGATCTGCTGCGTATCGGAAACGATGATCTCGCCGTCGGCGTTCTTGGTGTAGACGATCATCGGCAGCGCATAGCTGTACTGCACGCCGCTGACCGCGCCGTACAATCGCGACTGCTCGTCCGCCAGCTGCGTTTCCAGAAATGCCTTGAAAGAGCGCAGATCGTTTTCCATCACGTCAAGACTGTTGAGCGCGTTGACCATTTCGGACAGTGCCGGCTTCTGATAAACGTTGCCGTCGTCGGTCGGGTGGTCAATGTCGGCGCTGTTCATGCCCATGAAGGTCGACATCAAAGAGGACAGGTCGACGGTGCTGTCCTGAATGGTCAGCGGGTAGGACGAAAGTGCCTCCTCCTGCACCGCATCGATATACATGGTCATGCCCTGCGACACCGCCAAGATCAGCGCGATGCCGATGATGCCGATCGAGCCTGCGAAGGCCGTCAAAGTCGTCCTTCCCTTTTTGGTGAACAGGTTTTTCAGCGACAGCATGAAGGCCGTGCCGAGCGACATAGAAGGTTTTTTCTGCTTTTTGGGCTTTTTTTCGGTCTTTTGCGGCAACGCGTTGCGCATCAAGTCCAGCTCGCGCTCCGTAACGGGCATGGAGTCGTCGGTGATGACGCCGTCGAGCATACGGATGATGCGCGTGGAGTAGCGCTCGGCGAGGTCGGGGTTGTGCGTGACCATGACGACGAGGCGATCCTTCGCCACGGATTTCAATATCTCCATGACCTGCACGCTGGTCTCGGTATCGAGCGCGCCCGTCGGCTCGTCGGCGAGGATGATATCCGGATCGTTGACCAGCGCCCGCGCGATGGCAACGCGTTGCATCTGTCCGCCGGACATTTCGCTGGGCTTTTTCTTGAGCTGATCGCCCAGTCCGACATCCTCAAGCGCCTTTTTCGCGCGCGCACGACGCTCCTGTTTGGGAACGCCCGAAAGCGTCAGTGCCAGCTCGACGTTCTGCAGCACCGTCTGGTGCGGGATGAGATTGTAAGTCTGGAAAACGAAGCCGACCGAATGGTTGCGGTAAGCGTCCCAGTCGCGATCGGAAAAATCCTTGGTCGAGCGGCCGTTGATCACAAGATCGCCGCTCGTGTACTGGTCGAGGCCGCCCAGAATATTGAGCATGGTGGTCTTGCCGCAGCCGGACGGGCCGAGCACGGACACGAATTCGTTCCTGCGAAATTGAAGATCGATGCCGCGCAGCGCGTGCACCGTCCCGCTTCCTGCGGGGTAATCTTTGACGATATTCTTTAGTTCAAGCATTGCCTGCACTTCCCTGTTCTGAAAATATGATATATTATAGCGTAAAATGCATATTCTTTATGTTACCGAAGCGTTAACTTTTTTGAAAAAGGCGAAAAACAGCAAATTTTCCGCTTTTTCGGATTTCCTCTTGCTATTTGCGGCGAAAGCGGTTATAATAGGTCGGTAAATATAGATCAGGAGGTCATGCACATGGCTGTTAAGATTGAAAAGGATACCATCATCGGCGATATTTTGGACATTGCGCCCCACGCGGCACCGCTGTTTTTTGCCATCGGGATGCACTGTCTGGGCTGCCCGTCCTCGCGCGGCGAGACGGTGGAGGAAGCGTGCATGGTGCACGGGATCGACTGCGAGCCCTTCCTTGCGCAGCTCAATCACTTTTTGGAAGCTTATGAGGCCGATCAGGCCAATCAGGCGTAACGACCGGCTATGCCATCCCGTCTGCCGGGATGGCATTCCTTTTTGAGGTTTTCTATGAAAATTCCGATCTCTCCGCGATTGCTGGCCTGCGCCGCATTCGTCCGCCCCGGCGATCGGGTGGCGGACATCGGCTGTGACCACGGCTATCTCGGCATTTACTTACTGCATCAGGGCATTGCGCGCGAGGTGCTCTGCTGCGATATCCACGAGCAACCGCTGCAAAGCGCCATGCACAATGCCCGAAAATTCGGCATGGCGCAAA
This sequence comes from uncultured Oscillospiraceae bacterium, assembly GCA_964408545.1. Classification (GTDB taxonomy): domain Bacteria; phylum Bacillota; class Clostridia; order Oscillospirales; family Oscillospiraceae; genus Faecousia. The sequence continues at coordinate 7,293 of CAYOZT010000030.1, forward strand.
AAATGCGCTTTTTCCTGTCGGACGGGCTGCGAAACGTCCCGCCGGATTTCGATTGTCTCGTCTGCGCGGGCATGGGCGCCGATACGATCATCTCCGTCCTCGAAAACGCCCCGTGGCTGCGAAAAAGCACATATCGGCTCGTACTGCAATGTCAAACCAAGACGCACATCCTGCGCCGCTATCTTTCGGACAAGGGCTGGCATATCCGCGCGGAAAAAGTGCAGCGCGACGGCCATTTCCTATACACGGTGATGGAAGTCTGCTTCGATCCGAGCGTGCCGCCGCTGCGCGCGGGCGACTGCTATTTTTCACCTGCGCTGCGCACGGCAGACGATGCGGACACCGCCGCCTATTGCCGCCGTATGATAACGATGCTGCGCAACGAGCTTGCCGCGCGCGGCGAATACGCCGCTACCGAGCGCGCGGCCGCGCTGCGCGAGCTGGAAGCGCTGCCCCAAGCAAAGGAGGACAAATAATGACCACCGTCAACGATGTTTTACAGTATCTCGAGCTTCTTGCGCCGCGCGAGCTGAAAATGGACTGGGACAATGTCGGTCTGCTGTGCGGCAGTCGCCGTCAAAGCGTCGAAACCATCCTTGTCGCGCTCGATCCTTTTGAGGATGTGTGCGCCGAGGCCGAGCGAATTGGCGCGCAGCTGATCGTGACGCACCACCCGCTGATCTTCACCGCGCCCAGATCTGTCACGGACGATACCTCCGTCGGCCGCTGCATCCTGCGGCTGTGTCGCAGCGGTATCAGCGCCGTGAACGCGCACACCAATCTCGACTGCGCCGACGGCGGCGTCAACGATGTTCTGGCCGCGACCGTAGGCTTGCAAAACATCCGCGTCATCGGCAACGCGCATCTGCTTCGCGCGGGCGAAGTCGCGCCGATGCCGCTTTCGACTTTCCTCGCACAGGTCATGTCCGCTCTCGGCTGCGAGGGACTGCGCTACACGGACGGCGGGAAAACGGTGCACCGTGTCGCGGTCGGCGGCGGCGCGTGCGCGTCCGACATGGCCGATGCCGTGGCGGCGGGTTGCGACACCTTCGTCACCTCCGACATTCGCTACAATCAGTTTTGGGATGCGCACGATGTCGGTTTGAACCTCATCGACGCGGGGCATTTTTGCACCGAAAATCCCGTCGTTGCCGTTTTGGCGGAAAAATTGCGCGCGGCTTTTCCCGAAGTGCGGGTGGAGATCTCGAAAACGCACAAAGATTGCATGAAATTCTACCGATAATGCTTGATTTTTCGCCGTAAATATGCTATCATAGATTGAAAAATTTCCGTAGAAACATCCGAGAGGAGAAACAATATGTCCGGACATTCCAAATGGCATAACATTCAAAAGACCAAGGGCGCGCAGGACGCCAAGCGCGCCGCCGCATTCACCAAGATCGCCAAAGAGTTGATCGTGGCGGTGAAGGAGGGCGGCTCGGCCGATCCCGCCTATAACTCCCGCCTTGCCACCGTCGTGACTAAGGCCAAGGCCGCCAATATGCCCAACGACAACATCAAGCGCTGCCTCGAGAAGGCTGCCAGCGCGGGCGGGGACAATTACGAGTCCATCACCTACGAGGGCTACGGCCCCGGCGGCGTCGCCGTCATCGTCGAAACGATGACCGACAACCGCAACCGTACCGCCGGTTCCATGCGCCACCATTTCGACAAATTCGGCGGCAATCTGGGCGCGAGCGGCTGCGTCAGCTGGTCGTTCGACAAGAAGGGCGTGCTCGTCATCGACAATGAAGAGGGCGAACTGGAAGAGGACGCCGTCATGATGGACGCGATGGACTGCGGCGCGGATGATTTCGAGGCCGAAGAGGATTGCTTCACCGTCTACACCGCGCCCGACGATTTCAACGCCGTGGCGGACGCCTTGAGCGCAAAGGGCTACACTTTCGCCTCCGCGCAGATCGAGATGGTGCCGCAGAATTATCAGAAACTCGAGTCCGAGGAGCATATTTCCCTCATGGAAAAACTGCTCGATATCATGGACGATGACGACGACGTGCAAAACGTCTGGCACAACTGGGAACAGGAGTAAATCCATAGCGATAAAAAGCAGGAAGCCGCGGCTTCCTGCTTTTTGCTTGTTCGCTTATTTTTTCTTGAGGACGACGATCACCACCGCCCCGCCGACAAGGAGCAGCGCAAAAACAGCGATCAAAATGACGCTCGTGTTGCTGTTTTGCGGCTCGGACGGCGTGCTCGGGCTGTCCGGCTCTGCGGTCGCGTCGGGCAGGGTCGTCTCCTGCGGACGGGTCGGTTCCGTTTCGGTCTGTTCCGGCTCGGTAGCCACAGGGTCGGTCTGCTCGGGCTCGGTCGGATCGGGAACGGTCTGCTCCGGCTCGGTAGGCGTGACGGAAGGCGTCAGCGCTTCTTGCAGAAGTTTTCCGCAGACGGTGCAGTATTGCCCGTGTTCCTCCGTCGCCGTCTCTCCGGGGATGTGCTCCTCGGTCTTCGCGATCGACTCGGTGCGCGTTTCATCGCAGATCGTGCAGGTGTAAGTCTTGACGCCCTCCGCCGCACAGGTCGGCGCAGTGGTGATCTTGCCGACATTCCATTCGTGGGCGGCAACTTCTTCCTTACCGCAAACGACACACGCACGCGTGTGGTTTTCGATATCCCATTTGCCCCAATCGCCGAAACGGTGATCGGTGGTCTTTGCGATCGACTCGGTGCGCGTTCCGCCGCAAATCGTGCAAGTATAGGTCTTTTCGCCTTCCGCCGCACAGGTCGGCGCAGTCGTGATCCTGCCGGCATTCCATTCGTGGGTGGCGGCTTCCTCTTTGCCGCAGACCTCGCAAGTGCGCTTGTGATTCTCGGCGTCGCATCCGCCCCAGTCGCCGAAACGGTGATCGGTGGTTTTTGCGATCGATTCGGTGCGCGTTCCGCCGCAGATCGTGCAAGTATAGGTCTTTTCACCTTCCGCCGCACAGGTCGGCTCTGTCGTGATCCTGCCGGCATTCCATTCGTGGGTGGCGGCTTCCTCTTTGCCGCAGA
>CAYOZT010000030.1:10401-17979 GCA_964408545.1 uncultured Oscillospiraceae bacterium
CCGCCGCACAGGTCGGCTCTGTCGTGATCCTGCCGGCATTCCATTCGTGGGTGGCAACTTCTTCCTTACCGCAAACGGTACACGCGCGCTTGTGGTTCTCGGTGTTGACAAATCCCCACCCGCCGTACGAATGATTCTCCGTTTTGTCGATACTTTCCGTCTTCGTGCCGCCGCAGACGGCGCAGGTGTATGTCTTGACGCCCTCCGCCGCGCAGGTCGGCTGTTTGGTCACTTCGCCGCCGTTCCATGCGTGCGCGGCAACTTCTTCCTTGCCGCAAACGGTACAGGCGCGCTTGTGCTTTTCCGTGTCCGCCTTTTTCCAGTTGCCGTATGTATGCGTCGTGGTTTTTTCGACGGACTCGGTCTTTTTGCCGCCGCAGACGGCGCAGGTGTATGTCTTGACGCCCTCGTCCCTGCAGGTCGGATCTTTGGTCACTTCACCGCCGTTCCATTCGTGCGCGGCAGTTTCTTCGTTTCCGCAGACAGAACAACTGCGCTTGTGGTTTTCCGTGCCTGCGTTTTTCCAGTTGCCGTATGTATGGGTCGTGGTTTTTTCGACGGGCTCGGTCTTTTTGCCGCCGCAGATGGTGCAGCTGTATGTCTTGACGCCCTCGTCCCTGCAGGTCGGCTGTTTGGTCACTTCGCCGCCGTTCCATGCGTGCGCGGCAGTTTCTTCGTCTCCGCAATCCGTGCAGACGCGCTTGTGATTTTCTGCGTCTGCGCGTGTCCATTTGCCATATGTATGGGCGGCCGTCTCTTCGTTTCCGCAAACGGTGCAAATGTGTTTGTGGTTTTCCGCGTCGACACTTGTCCAGTTGCCGTAGCTGTGTGCAAGCGTTTCAACGCTTTGCGTCTTGGTCTCGCCGCAGCAAAGGCAGGTGTAGAGGCGCTCGCCCCGCTCGGTGCAGGAAGCTTCCTTTGTTGTTACGCCGGTGTTCCAATCGTGTTCGTCCTCGCAGGCAAGGCCGGTGGCGTTAAAGTGCACGGTCGCGTTGCGCAGCGCGTTATTTCCGGTGAGGAATCTCATCGCGTTCCATTCTTCCTCCGTGCCGCCGTAGTAGATATCCGTCACTTCCGCGTCACTGCCGAAGGCATCCTTTTCGATCAGCAGCGTCTCTTTAGAAATGAAAACCTTTTTCAGTGCGGAGGTTCCCTCGGTATAAAAAGCACGTTCCGCTATAGCTTCAACATTCGGAAGTGTCAAATACTTGACGCTATTGCAGCCGTAGAACGCTTCTTTTCCAATGCTCGTAACGCTGTCCGGAATCGTAATGCTCGTCAGGCTGCTGCAGTTGTAGAACGCATACTTACCAATGCTCGTAACGCTGTCCGGAATCACAATATTCGTTGCCGGTTTTCCGTCGATGTACAAATTATGTGCGTAATACAGCGGATTGCTATAGGGTCGATACTGCCCCCGACTATTCGCGGTTTCAATCTTGAAATTGATATTGCACCATGCCGCCAAGTCGGTAATATAGACAGCATTCAGGCTGCTGCAGAGGTAGAACACCTTATCGCCGATGCTCGTCACGCCGTTGCCGATCGTTATGCTCGTCAGGCTGCTACAGCCGTAGAATGCACTGCCGCCGATGCTCGTCACACCATCACCGATTGTAGCGCTCGTCAGATTGCTGCAGTTGTAGAACGCATAATTACCAATGCTCGTCACACCGTTCTTAATCACAGCCTTTTTAACTTTTGTTCTATAGGATGTCCAATGCGGATTACTAGAATTGTAATAATTTTTGGAATAATCCTTCATCGCGCCGGTTCCGGAAATGGTCAGTGTTCCCTCTTCGTCCAGCACCCAAGTTAAATTGTCGCCGCAAGTGCCGCTTGCTACCTCCGCTATCCATGCATTCGCCGTTGTAGGCAGCACGATCGCACACACAATACACAGCAAAAGCGCCGCAAAAGCCAATTTGATCATCTTTTTCATATTTCTCACCTCATTCAATCGTTGTAGTCAGATCCTCTCGGATATCGGCATTGTAGTGTAAAAGAACCTTCTTCATGCCGGTTTGCGCTTTATGCCGTGCGTCATAGAATTTTGTCGAAAAGCGTTCTTTTTCCGAGAAATAAAAGTATTTCCTGTACAGTGTGTTATCGAACGCCCCCATCTTCGTTTCTTGAAATATTTGGGGGTTCGGATTTCCGGTCAAATAAACACGCAACCTGTCGATCGCGTCTCGTGCCTCTTTTTCCGATTCATAGTCGCCCGATTTTCCCATGCACATGATGTTGCTATTGTTCGGCATAAGCTCAAATCGCCATTTCCCCTCACGGACAATTCTATATTTATATTCTCCCATTTTTGTTCTCTCCTGTTACAACAACTGATCAATGATCAGGCAAAGCAGGCCGCACAGAGCGTTTTCTTCGGCGGCTTTGGCATAGTGATCATCGATTACGGTAAGATCGAGCGTGTTTAGTGCCGATTCGATTTCGGGAAAAGCAGTTCGATCTATGAAAAAATAGGTCGGCTGATATTTTCCCATTAAATAGGAAACCAGTTCGCCATTTCTTTTTCTCGCGGCAACGGTTCCCGTCGGCTCCTGCTTTCCGTCTGCAAGCAGCTGGGCAAGATAGCAAGCAAACAGCCTCATTTGGTCTTTGTTCATAACAATCTGTCTCCTTCTTTTAATTATCTGCACAGAAAATAGCCCATGCAGTTTATGTAATTCTAGCACGATTGCCTATATAATTCAAGTATTATTTTATTGTATAGGCGGTTTTTACTATGGATTACTACAAAATCGGGCAGCAAATTCGCAAAATTCGTAAGGCGCACGGTCTTTCTCAGGAGGAGCTGGCGGAAAAGGTCAACATCTCCACCACCCACATGAGCCACATCGAAACGGGCAACACCAAGCTGAGCTTGCCCGTGTTCGTGGACATCGCCGCCGCGCTGGAAGTCCGCACCGACGACCTTTTGACCGATCAAGCGGTCGCCGGAAGCGTCTGCTTAGAGGAACTGGCCGCCCTTTTGGAACGCTGCGACGCCCGCCAAGCGAAGGTCATCACCGATGTCGCCAAAGCCGCCAAGCTGTCCATGGATAAGCACCTGTAAACGCAAAAAGAAAACACCCGAAAAACGTCGGGTGCTTTCTTTTTTGCCGAATTATTGTTTCACTGCGCGTTTGAGCAGCGGTGTGACGGCGAGCGCGACGGCGCCGCCGATGAGCGCGGTCACCAACTGCGGCCACGAGAACATGGCGAGGAATTTGCTCGCCTGCGCGGGCTTGACGCGGTCGCCCAGCAGCGGGACGATGCACTTGTTGATCACGACGTACAGCATGGCAAATTTTGCCGCCGCGGCCGCGACGAGCGCGAGCGCCCATCGCCAAACGGGCACTTGCCGTCTGCCCATGAGCAGGTACAGCAACGCCACAAAAGTCAAATTTCCGAGCGCGATGCCCGGCACGATACCGATCAGCTGCGGCCCGATGCCCAACAAAAACGCGCAAAACGGCGACAGCGTCGCCACGACCGCCCCGCAGGCGATCCCGCCGACGAGTGCCGCCACGGCCAGCACCGCATTGACGCAGGAGCCCGTCACATACTGCCCCGCGCCCGCGGTGAGCGCCTGCAGCGCAACGAGCAGTGCGAGCATCAGCGCCGTGCGCGTCATGAATCGAATTTTCGGATATCTCACGGAACATCCCTCCTCTTTTGTGCCATTGTAACACAAATCGGCAAGCATTGCAAGCCCCGCCGTACGCGTACGCCGCGATGAAAAAATACGAAAATGGCACTTGTAATTTGGGCGGAATGTGCTATACTGGTGGAGCGAATATCAATTGTGAGGAAATTTCCTTATGGACTACAACAAATTGCTCGATTTCACGGTCGATCTGGGCTACGAGCTGTCGATGTGCGGCGCGGAGACCTACCGCGTGGAGGACAGCATCAACCGCATTTTCGCCGCCTACGGCATTCAGGCGGAGGTTTTTGCCATCCCGAACAACCTCATCGTCAGCATCATCCGTCCCGACGGCAAACCGACGACGCGGATGCGTCGCATCGGCATCCACGGCAACGATCTCGACTCGGTGGAACTTTTTTCCGACCTCAGCCGCCGTATCTGCCGCGAAAAGCCCGATGCGGACGAGGCCATGGCGCTGCTCGACGAGACCATCCGCGCCAAGCGGACGCATAAACTGCCCGTTTCCCTACTGGGCTATTTTCTGGCCTCGGGCGGCTTCGCCGTTTTCTTCGGCGGCGGCCTTGCCGACGCGCTCACCGCGGGCTTGAGCGGCATGGTGGTATGCCTCATCTCCCGTCTGATGGACAAATACCGCGCCAACACCTTCTTCAGCACGCTCCTGACGTCCATACCGCTGGCATTTATCCCTTATCTTCTCGGCCATCTCGGCCTGACGCCGCGCCCCGACGCCGCGATCATCGGCACCGTCATGGTGCTCATCCCGGGCTTGCTGTTCACCAACGGCATTCGCGACATCATTTTCGGCGACACGAACTCGGGTGTCAACCGCATCATCCAAGTTGCGATGATCGCCGTCGCCATTGCCTGCGGCACCGCCGTCGCGCTCGGGCTTTCGCAGCAGTTTTGGGGCATTCCGCAAAACGCCGAATTCTATGAGCACGGCTTCCCCATCCAGATCGTCGCGTGCATCATGGGCGGCGTGGGATTTTCCATCATCTTCAACATCCACGGCCCGGGGATCTGTCTGTGCGTTCTGTGCGGGATCCTGTGCTGGAGCACGCACTGCCTTGTGACGCTGCTCGGCGGCGGCGAAATGGTCGCCGTCTTTGTCGCCACGATCGCCGCAGCCGTCTATGCCGAGGTCATGGCGCGCATCCGCAAATGTCCCGCGATCGGCTATCTCGTCATCGGGCTGATCATTTTGATCCCCGGCTCAAGCCTGTACTATACGATCTACAACCTGATCATGGGGCACACGGCGCAGTTTTCCTACTACGGTTCCAAGACCGTCCAAGTCGCGGGACTGCTGGCAGCGGGCATTCTGCTCGTTTCGACGCTCGTGCACCTGTGGAACACGCGCAAAATGCGCAAAAAGCCCTTCCATCGTTGATTTTTCTCCGACTGCATCACGCAGTCGGAGAATTTTTGATATATTCTCGCGTCCTTGGACAATGCGCCTTTGTAGGGACCGGCGTCCCCGACGGTCCGTCCGCCCACCCCACGGCGACGCGCGGTAGGGCGGGGACACGTCCCCGCCGCCCCCGTACGATAATTGCGTGGTCGGATGAACGGTACCATCCACAAAAAACGTAGGGGACGACGCCCTAGGCGTCCCGTTTGCCCCCCATCCAGTAGGGGCGGACGCCTCTGTCCGCCCACCCCACGGCGAGGCGCGGTAGGGCGGGGACACGTCCCCGCCGCCCCGTTCGACGATCGCACAGCCGGTCTAATAGCCAAAAGTAAAGTCATGTCATCCTGAGCGAGCGATAGCGAGTCGAAGGATCCGTCCCCATGCGGTAAGGGCGGACCGTCGAGGACGCCGGTCCCTACAAAAAGCGCATACAAAAGCCCCTCCCGCGGTGTGCTCGGGAGGGGCTAATTTATGGACTACAAAGTCCGGGAATGGAGAGTGAAACAGTTGTCGCCAGTCAGTAGCGAACCTCGTTTTCCTAATTCGTTAGTCATTACCGCAGGTGGCGTCGTCGCCTTTACAAGTATCACTCTTGCCCAAATGGCAAGTATGGTTTATTTCAATATCTCCGCTGATAGTTACCGTACCACCCTCGGGCTGGTTTACAACCACTTTATCTGCCTCAACATTGTTGCAGGTAAAAGATACATTTGTAACATAATCCTGCCCGTAACTGCTGCCGCCGGACGCGAGCACGAGGTCCGCAAACGGGCCGTTGCAGCCGTTGCTATATTCTGTGGACATTTCTGTTGCCGTGTGCTTGAATTTCGAATTTGTGATCGTCGCATTACAGCCGCGAAGGTAGGCTCCGCTGGAAACGCCGGCAATTTCACAGTTGTCAATTTCCACATCCGCACCGATCGTCACCAAAATGGCGGAAAACTGTCCTTTCTCCTTAGGTGCACTACTAACGTCTTCGGAACCGGAGGTAGTTTTCAATTTGGAATTCACAATAGAAATTCTTGCACCATCATTTTCGCTGCTGCCGCTATCGGTACTAAACGCATAACCCGCGGTCGTGCTAATCTCACAATCTCTGATAGATGTATCCGAGATACCGGCCACAAAGACGGTATACTGCATACCTACATCTTCTGCGCGAGTTTTTGTAATCTTAACATCACGTAACGTAAGTGTTCCGCCGATATTGCCCAGTACCCAATCGTTGCCGGTGATCGTACCGTTCTTAATGGTCAACGAGCCGCCCTTTTCGACGATTACAGGAGAATCGCCAACATTCAGCGTATTACCGTTCAAATCCAAAACAACACACTGCCCCATTGTCACGAGAAGAGATGTATACGTCGTCTTCTTCTTTGTATTATAGTAACTAAATTCCTTTTTATCTTCACTCTTTGTCAGTTCAACATGGGATGCCAGATTAATCAACGCAGGGTTTTCATTGCTCGAAGCGGAGATCTTCGATTGCAGATCACCAGCGTTAGAAACAGAACAGGTGTCTCCGTAACCGGTCGTGCTGAGCAGCAGCCAGTCACTCTCCGGCTTCTGCACCTTTCCACCATTACCGACCAGAACGATCTTATTCTCGTCCTTGTCCCAGTAGAAAGCGTAGCCCTGCGTAACGGGAATCAAGCTTTCCGCATTGATAAGGTTCTCATCGAAAGCCTTTTTCACTTCGTAAATATTGTCGGGCTTGTTGTTTTCTGCCGTGTAAATGGCCAGAGCGGTGTTCATCTGACGGACGGCCTGCTCATCGGCAGACACATTTGCCTTCTTGACAAGGCTGGAGTAGGTGGGGATCAGCACGGCGGCGAGGATCGCGATCACGGCGATCACGATCACGAGCTCGACGATGGTGAAGCCCTTTTTGTTCATTTTGCGCATTTTTTGTTTCTCCTTTTGTTTTTTACCTCACGTGCCACACCGCCCGCGGGCAAAAGCAATTATATATATATATATATATAAAGTCAAGCTTTTTCTGCTCTTTTCGGCAAAGTTTGTCACTTTTCCCAAAAGAAGCCCATCGGGAGAAACATTTTTTCACAAATATTGATAAAATTGCACAAAAATATATGAATAAGGCGGATCCTTCGACTCGCTGCCGCTCGCTCAGGATGACATTGTGTTTTTCGCAATCCTTGCGTAGGGACCGGCGTCCCCGACGGTCCGCTTGCCAAACCTATGGCGATGCGCGGTAGGGCGGGGACACGTCCCCGCCGCCCCCGTTCGACGACTGCACAGCCGGACAAACGGTAAAATGTAACGATATGTCATCCTGAGCGAGCAAAGCGAGTCGAAGGATCCGTTCCTTTCCCGCCCCCATGGCGATGCGCGGTAGGGCGGGGACACGTCCCCGCCGCCCCCGTACGACGACCGCACGGTCAGACAATGGCAAAATGTCAAAATATGTCATCCTGAGCGAGCGTCAGCGAGTCGAAGGATCCGTTTCTTTTCGCGCCTACGGCGCAGCGGGCGG
>CAYOZT010000031.1:0-17358 GCA_964408545.1 uncultured Oscillospiraceae bacterium
CATCCAAATTCTGCTGCATATTGGGCACTTCCACATAGCTGATGGCACCGCCGGGCGACAGCTGCTGGAAGTCGGACTCGAATTTGAGCTTGGTGAAGGCGTCGATCTTCTCGGTCACGTGAACGTGGTAAGAATTGGTGATGTAGTTTTTATCCGTAATGCCGGGGATGAGACCGAAGCGCTTTTGCAGGCATTGCGCAAATTTGTAAGTAGTGGACTCCAGCGGCGTGCCGTAGAGGGAAAAATCAATGTTGTGCTTGGTCTTCCAGCTCTTGCAGGCATCGTTCATGTACTGCATGACACGCAGGGCGAAGGGCTTTGCCTCCTCGTCGGTATGGGACTTGCCCGTCATATACTTGACGCATTCGTAAAGTCCCGCATAGCCCAAGGAAATGGTCGAATAACCGCCGTAAAGGAGCTTATCGATCGGCTCGCCCTTGGGGAGTCTGGCCAGCGCGCCGTACTGCCACAGGATCGGCGCGGCGTCGGAAAGCGTGCCCTTGAGGCGGTCATGACGGCACATCAGTGCGCGGTAGCAGAGGTCGAGGCGGACATCGAAAATTTTCCAGAATTTATCCATATCCTTGCCGGACGACAGCGCGATATCCACCAGATTGATGGTGACGACGCCCTGATTGAAGCGGCCGTAATACTTATGCTTGCCCGGCTCGTAATTGCCGGCGTTGGCAATGTTGCCGACGCCCGCGTCGGTGAAGCGGTCGGGCGTCAGGAAGGAGCGGCAACCCATGCAAACGTAGACGTCGCCCTTGAATTCGAGCATTTTCTTCTCGCTGATGTAATCGGGCACCATGCGCTTGGCGGTGCATTTCGCCGCCAGACGCGTCAAATACCAGTACGGCGTGCCCGCGCGGACATTGTCCTCCTCGAGCACGTAGATGAGCTTCGGGAAGGCGGGCGTGATCCAGACGCCCTTTTCGTTTTTCACGCCGTCAAGACGCTGACGCAGCATCTCCTCGATGATCATGGCAAGGTCTTTTTTCTCCTGCGCGTTGCGCGCCTCGTTCAAATACATGAACACGGTGATGAAAGGCGCTTGGCCGTTGGTGGTCATGAGCGTCACGACCTGATACTGGATGGTCTGCACGCCGCGGCGAACTTCGTCGCGCAGTCTGTCCTCGACGATGGCTTCGATCTTTTCCTCGTCCGCCTCGACCATGAGCATTTGCAGCTCTTTTTCGACGGTCTTGCGGATCTTTTCGCGACTGACCTGCACGAAGGGCGCCAGATGCGTCAAAGAGATCGACTGGCCGCCGTATTGATTGGAGGCAACTTGGGCAATGATCTGCGTGGCGATGTTGCAGGCCGTGGAGAAAGAATGCGGCTTTTCGATGAGCGTGCCGGAAATGACCGTGCCGTTTTGCAGCATATCTTCCAAATTGACCAGATCGCAGTTATGCATATGCTGGGCATAATAATCCGAGTCGTGGAAGTGGATGATGCCCGCCTCGTGCGCATCGACGATCTCCTGCGGCAGCAAAATACGCTTGGTGATGTCCTTGGACACTTCGCCCGCCATGTAATCGCGCTGTACGGCGTTGATGCTCGGGTTTTTGTTGGCGTTTTCCTGCTTGACTTCCTCGTTGTTGGACTCGATGAGGGTGAGGATGCGGTCATCGGTCGTATTGGATTTGCGGATCAGGCTGCGGGTGTAGCGGTAGGTGATGTACTGCTTGGCGACCTCGAACGCGCCGTGCGCCATGATCGCCTTCTCCACCATATCCTGAATTTCCTCGACGGAGGGGCTGCGTCCGAGCTCCTCGCAGGAAATGGCGACACTGCGGGCGATGCGATCGATCTGCAGGGGCGTCATGCGCACTTTTTCTTCGACGGCATTGTTGGCTTTTTGCAATGCGACGACGATCTTGTTGATATCGAACATGGCCTCCGCGCCGCTTCTTTTTATGATCTTCATGATGGATCTCCCTCCATGATAAGTGTATCTTCGGCTCGACGGGCGAGCGATCGCTTCTATTATACACTACATCTTGTGTCTTTTTCAAGAGGAAATCACAAAATAATGTAAAAAATTTTTCACATTCGTACAACACGCCCGTTTTGACATAATGGTGAAAGCGACGGCGCGATTTTTCAAAGCTTAACAATTATTTCGTTGAAATTCACAGAAAACCGTTGTATAATTTGTTTTGTTTGCACAGATGCCATTTTCATCGGAAAGGAATTTGCTATGAAAGAATTTTTCGGCCGCACGCGCAATGGCGCGGACGCCTTCGTGTATACCATTTCCTGCGGCGCACTACGCGCCGTCTTGAGCGATTTCGGCGCGACGCTCGTACGCTTGTTCGTGCCCGACCGCAACGGCGCGCCGAGCGACATCGTGCTCGGCTTCGACTCCGCCGAAGAATACGCCGCATCGACCGCCTGCTTCGGCGCGACCGTCGGGCGCAACGCCAACCGCACGGCCGGCGCGGCCGTCGTGCTCGGCGGAAAAACCTACGCACTGACGCCCAACGAGGGTGAAAACAATCTCCACAGCGGTCCGAACGGCTACCACCTGCGCTTATGGTCCGTCAAGCGCCACGAGCAAGACAGCATCACCTTTTCCCTGCATTCGCCGCACCTCGATCAGGGTTTCCCCGGAAACGCCGATATCGAGCTGTGCTATACGCTGCGCGACGATGCGCTGCACATCCGCTGCGAGGCCGTTTGTGACCGCGACACGGTGTTCAATCTGACCAATCACAGTTATTTCAATCTGGCCGGGCACACGCACCCCGAAAAAGCCATGGCGCAGACGCTTTGTATGCCCGCGCGCTTTTTCTGCCCCACGGACGCCGCCTCCATCCCGACGGGCGAATGCCGCCTCGTCGCGGATACGCCGATGGATTTCCGCCTTCCGAAGCCGCTCGGGCGCGACATCGGCGCCGAGTACGAGCCTTTGCTGCTGCAAAACGGCTACGACCATAGCTTTGAGGTCTTCTGCAATCCCTGCGCCACGCTGCGCGACGAAGACAGCGGACGTACGATGTCCGTGTATACCGATCGACCGGGCGTGCAGCTGTACACCGCCAATTTCACCGACGAATGCGGCAAGGGCGGGCAGCACTATCCGCCGCGCAGCGGCGTTTGCTTGGAAACGCAGTTTTTCCCCGACGCGCTGCACCACCCCATGTGGCCGCAGCCGATCACCCGCGCGGGCGAAAAATATCGAACGCAGACCGTGCTCCGCTTCTCGTTCTGACGAAAAAAGCCAAACGCACCTTCTGTCGGCTTTTGCATAAACTGTCGTGTAAGCTTTTTATAGGAGGTTTTTGCTATGGCCGAACGAAATCAGGAAAACTGCTGCGCCGACGCCGCGCCGCAGACGATGTCCATAAGCACGCGCAAGATCACGGACTCGTGTCGGGACAAAGACTGCATCGAGGATCTTCGTGTCTACTTAACGACCGCGTCGCAGTCGCTGCTCGACGGCGCCGCGAGCGCCAAAGTGCGCTGCGCGGATCTGCTGTACGCGTATCTGGATGTGGAGCCGGTCGCCTTCGACCGCAAGCACTATTGCATCGACATCACCTTTTACTACCGCATCCTTGCCGACGCCATCGTCGGCAGCGCCCGCCCCGTGACGCTCAACGGGCTCGTCGTGTTCTCCAAGCGCGTCGTGCTGTGCGGAGAAGATTCGCGGGCGCACATTTTCACCAGTCAGACCGACCTCAACGCTCTCGACGCGCTGAGCATCTACTCGACCAATCGCCCCACCGCCGTGGTGGAGGTACTCGACCCGATGGTGCTCTCGAGCCGTGTGCGCGAGGTCTGCGAATGCGGCGGCGAGCCGGTCGCGCTGCAGATCCCCGACTACATTCGGCGTCTTTTTGACGACGAACTGGTGCTTTCGGGCGACCAGCGGCGACTGTTCGTCACCTTGGGGCAATTCTCCGTCGTGCGGCTCGAGCGCGAGGCACAGATCGTCGTCCCCGTGCGCGACTACGCCATTCCCTGCCGTGAATGTTGCGCCGATCCCGGTTGCTCGGAAGATCCCTGCGAAATGTTCAGCCGCATCCCCTTCCCCACGCAGCAATTTGCCTCCACCGGCTGTGATCGCAACGCAAACGACTGCGCCTGCGGCGGCTATACGACCATGTAAGACCGTGCACGGCGCATACGGGCGGACTCTTCTGTCCGCCCGTATGCGTACATATCCAAAAACGCATCGGGCGTGCCGCGGCACGCCCGATTCTCTTATTCTTCGCTTCTGAGCAAGCGTTTTCTGGCAATGTTGATCGCGCCCTCGGTCATGTGGTTCATCCATGCGAGGCTCTTGCCGCAGCCGTAGGCCACGCAGGAGTCCGGGTCGTCCGCAACCGTGCAGGCAATGCCCGTGCGCGCCTCAATCAGCTCCGCCATGCCCCACAATTGGCTGCTGCCGCCCGTGAGCGTGATGCCGTTTTCGGCAATGTCGCCGACGAGCTCGGGCGACGCATCCTCGAGCACCGAAACGACTTCATCGGCGATCTGCCGCGCGGGGCGACGCAGCACCTCAAAGATCTCGGTCGAGCTGAGCGTCAGTTCGCGGGGCATTCCCGTCTTCGAGTCGCGGCCGCGCACGGTCGCTTCGATCTCGTCTTCGCGCTCCCAAACGCCGCCGATCTTGATCTTGATATCCTCGGCGGTCGTCTTGCCGATGACCACGCCGTGCCGACGGCGCACATAGCGCGCGATGGCCTCGTCGAAGCTGTCGCCCGCCACCTTCAGCGAAGACGATACCGCCACGGCGTTGAGCGTTAAGATCGCCACGTCCGTCGTACCGCCGCCGATATCGACCACCATCTGTCCGCGCGGACCGCTGATGTCCAGTCCCGCGCCCAGCGCGGCGGCCAGAGGCTCCTCGATGAGATAGACACGGCGCGCGCCCGCCTCGATGGCGGCGTTGATGACCGTGCGCTCCTCGACCTCCGTGATGCCGCTCGGTACGCAGACGATGACACGGGGCTTGGAAAGCAGCGTGTAACGTTTTCCCACCCGTCGAAACAGCGTCTGCAGCATCCGCACGGTCATGCCGTGGTCGGAAATGACGCCCTCTTTCAGCGGATGCATCGCGACCACATTGCCCGGTGTCCGCCCGAGCATATTTCTCGCTTCCGTGCCGACCTGCAATATGCGTCCCGTATTTTTATCCACGGCCACGACCGACGGCTCGCGGATCGCGATGCCCTGTCCGTCCACATAGATGAGCACGTTCGACGTGCCCAGATCCACGCCCAAATCATTCGCAAATAGCTGCATAAGATCACCTGCTACCCTTTTTATGTTGTCTTGCGGCCGCAACTACGGCCAGATCTACTTCCTTTGCCCCCGCGGTCAGCAAAACACGCGCGCATTCGCCCGCGGTCGAGCCCGTCGTGACGATGTCGTCAAACAGCAGCACGCGCTTTCCCCGCAACGCCTGCGGATCACACGCGGCATACACGCCCAGTACGTTCGCACGGCGCTCCGCCTGTCCGACGACCGACGACTGCGCCCGATTGTCGCGCAGTTTTTTCAGGCAAGGCGTCGCCTGCGTGCCCAGTTCCCGCGCGACGGCCTCGGCGATCAGTTCCACCTGATCGAAGCCGCGCTTGCGGCGGCGCTTTTCGCTGATGGGGATCCATGTCAAAATATCATAGTCCGTGCGCTCCTCACGGCTGAGCTTCATAGCAAGCAGCCTGCCGTAGGTCTGCGCATAATGTCTTTTCCCGCGGAACTTGTAGCGCAGCAAGCTCCCGCGCACCGTGTCCTCATAATACCACAGTGCGAGCCACGCGTGCAAGTACGGATATTTCGCCTTGGACACGGGGCACTCGGGTGCATCCGTGCGGCAGCGATGGCAAAGATCCGTCTGCTCCTTTTCGAGCACGCGACCGCACAGGACACATTTCGGCGGAAACAGAAACTCCGCGAGCCACTTCGTCCATTTCATGTGCATTTCTCCTGCAAACGCAGCTTGAGTCCCGTATAGCGGCGGTTTTTCTTGGCATTTTCCGTCATCGCGGCGACAACTTCCTCTCTGCCGACCAAAATCAGCAGCTCCCGCGCGCGGGTGATGGCGGTGTACAGGACACTGCGGCTGAGCAGATACGGCGAGCCGCTCCACACGGGCATGACGACCGCGCGGTATTCGCTGCCCTGACTTTTGTGCACCGTCATGGCATAGGCCGGTTCGAGCTCGCCGAGCTGCGAAAAATCATAATCGACCTCTTTTTCGTCGAAACGTACGGTCACGGTCTCACTTTGCGCGTCGATGCACAAAATGCGGCCGATATCGCCGTTGAAAATACCGCTGCCGACGGCCGAGCCGTCGCATTTTTTCCACACGATATCGTAGTTGTTGCGGATCTGCATCACGCGGTCGCCCTCGCGGAAGGTAAAATCGCCCCGCTGACGCTCCTTCTTGTCCGGCTGCGGCGGATTGAGCGCACGCTGCAATCGCGCGTTGAGCGACCATGTGCCCACGCCGCCCTTGCGCGTCACGCTCAGCACTTGGATCTGCTCGGCGGGGATGCCCATGTTTTTCGGAAGGCGCGTGCAGCAAAGCTGCTGCACCGTCTGTGCGACCTCTTCCTCCGATTGGCAGCGCAGGAAGAAAAAGTCGCTCTTGACATCACGCAGCTGCGGCATTTCGCCGCGGTTGACGCGGTGTGCGTTCATGACGATCAGGCTTTGGCTCGCCTGACGGAAGATCTCCCGCAGGCGAATGGTCGGCAGCATTTCACTTGCCAAGCAGTCAGCAAAAGGAGAACCCGCGCCGACGGGCGGCAGCTGATCGGGATCGCCGACGAGGATGATGCGCGCTTTCATCGGCACGGCCTTCAAAAGGCTGTGCAGCAGCAAAACATCGACCATGCTCATTTCGTCGACGATGACAGCGTCGGCCTTGAGCGGATCGTTTTCGTCCTTGACAAAATACATCTGTCCCGTGTTGGGATCGACGGTCGCCTCCAACAGACGATGGATGGTCGAGGCTTCCTCGCCCGTGACCTCCGTCAGGCGCTGCGCGGCGCGTCCCGTCGGCGCGGCCAGCACGCAGCGCAGTCCCATCTGATGCAGCACGGACAATACGCCGCGCAAAACCGTCGTCTTGCCCGTGCCCGGGCCGCCCGTCAACTGCAGTACGCCGCACGCCATCGCATCGCGTATGGCCTCGAGCTGCGCTTCGGAATAGGAAAGTCCGCTTTCTTCCTGCGCAACGGCGAGCATCGCGTCCATATTCTGCACGCTCGGGAAAGCGAGCTTGGCGCTTTGCAGCAGGCGCGAGTGTATGTAGCACTCCGCCTCGTGCAGCGCGGGCAGGTAGATCACCTGCATCCCGGCCAGCGTATCGCGCACCAGACGCTGCGCGTCGCACAGTCGTTCGATGCCCGCGGAAATATCCTGCGTGTCGACGGAAAGCAGCTGCGCCGTTGCCGCGCTCAGCTTATCGAGCGGCAGGAAGCTGTGCCCCGCGCCGAGATTGTAGTTCAGTTCAAATAAAATGCCCGCTTCCACGCGCCGCACATCGTTCGCGGCAACGCCGAGCTCCACGGCAAAGCGGTCGACCGCGCCGAAGGGCGCGTCCAGACCGTCGTCCATCAGTAAATACGGATCGTCGTACAGCAGTTCCACCGCCTGCTCGCCGTAGCGTTTGTACACGCGCAGTGCCAGTTCCGGCGGCAGCTGATGCGCGGCGAAAAATTCCATAAGTTGCCGCATTCCCACGCGCAGGCGAAATTCTTCGCCGATGGCCTTGGCCTTGGCCGCCGAAATGCCGCTGATCTCGCGCAATCGCTCCGGCTCCCGCTCCATCACGAGCAGCGTCTGCTCGCCGAAGTGTTCGACGATGCGTGCGGCCGTGCGCGGACCGATCCCCTTGATGATGCGCGAGGAAAGATAGGTCAAAATATCCGTGCTCGTGCGGGGCATGAGCCGCTCGAGGAACTCCGCCTCGAATTGGCGGCCGAAACTCGCGTGCGTCGTCCAGTGTCCCGTGACCATCAGTCGCTCCCCCACGCAGGGCATGGGGATGGTGCCGACCACGGTCACGCCGCGGCGATCGTCGCATTGCAAGCGCAGCACGGCATAGCCGTTATCATAATTTTGAAAAACCACCGCGCCGATCGTGCCCTGCAAGATCTCCTGTTCCACGCACGCACCCCCTTCCGAGCTTTGTGTCTATTTTACATTATTTTTTGGTCTTTGAAAAGCCCTTTTCCGAAATTCTTTGAAAAACATTTTGACGAAACACAACGATACGGCGCAGCACTCCCCGGCACGCCGAGGAGTGTTGCGTATTCAACCGTATTTTTTCATATCGCGCTCGGCCTGCTCGATCTCGGCGAGCAGCTCGCGCGCACTCATGCGCAGCACGCCCGAGCGCAGCGCGCCGAGCTGCACGAGGGCATCGGAGGTGGCAACGCGCAGATTGTGATTTGTGCCGATCTCGGCGACGAGGGACTCAATATAGCGGTCGCCCGTTTCGTTTTCGCGCGTAAAAACGACCCCAATGTTGTGATAGCGCAGCTTTTCGCCCGGATTTCCGCGCACCTGATAGCCGTCGAACACCACGATCGTTTCGACTTTGCAGAAACCGGCGTAGCTGCTCAGGCGGTCGCAGAGCATCCGCCGCGCGGCTTCCAAGTCCTCCGCGGCGATGTGCGCAAGCGTTTCCCACGCGAAAATGATGTTGTAGCCGTCCACGATCAGATATTGCTTTTTCGGCGGACGGATGTGCAGGGTCTGCGGCTGCTCCTTTTCCCGCGGCGGGCGGTAGAGAACGGTCGTCGGCGTGCCGAATTCGCGCTGCATGATCTTTTCCAACTCCCGATCGTCCGCCCAGAGGTTGCGCGCAATGACCTGCGGCGCGGCGGGCGCACGCAGGCAGCTTTCCAGATGCATATATTCCTTCACGCGATCCCACTTCACCGTAAAGCCCGCGCCGTGCGCGCAGAACACGGAATCGGGCGTATTTTCCATGTCGCGCTCGGCGTCGTAATCGGCTTTCTCGATGACCTGCGGCGCGTCGTGGCAGGGACGGTAGCCGTCGGGCGTGATGTGCAGCTGTCCGCGCCCTTGCGTGTAGGCGGCGACCTGCTGCGGATAATCGCCCAGCTCGGAGGCAGGCAGCGTTCCGCAGATGCTGCTGAAGTTTCCCTGCGCCTGCGGCGGCTCAAATTCTCCGCCCTTGGCGCGGATATCCGTGATGGCGCGACCGATCTGCTCGGTCGGGACGCGCAGTCGGAAGCGATACCACGGCTCAAGCAGCAGCGATCTTGCCTGCATCAGGCCCTGACGGATCGCCCGATAGGTCGCTTGGCGAAAATCGCCGCCTTCTGTGTGCTTCAGGTGCGACCGACCCGACATCAAGGTAATGCGCAGATCCGTGATCGGAGCGCCGATGAGCACGCCCCGATGCGTTTTTTCCGCCATATGCGTCAAAATTAGGCTTTGATAGCTCTCGTCGAGCAGCTCCGTCGGGCAATTCGTCGCAAATTGCAGCCCGCTGCCGCGCGGCAAGGGCTCGAGCAAAAGGTGTACCTCGGCATAGTGGCGCAGCGGCTCGAAATGTCCCACACCCTCGACGGTATTCGTGATGGTCTCTTTATAAAAAATGCTGCCGCTGTCGGGCTGTACGTCAAAGCCAAAGCGCTCGCGTACCAGCGCACGGAAGATCTCCAGTTGCACGGCTCCCATGATCTGTATGTGCACATTTTCGCCCTCGCAGTTCAAGTGCAGCATAGGATCTTCCTCTTCCAATTGCCGCAGCAGCGGCAGCACGACGGCGACGTCCTTGCCCGCGGGCAGTCCCAGACGGTAGGTCATGACCGGTTCCAGCGTCGGCAGCGGAATGTCCTGCGCCGCGCCCAAGCCCTGCCCCGCGTAGCTCTCGGTCAAGCCCGTCACGGCGGCGATCTGTCCCGGGAAAATGCGCTCGACGGCCGTGAATTTGTCGGCGGAATAGAGTCGGATCGAAGTGATCTTCTCCTCGCGCGCGTCGCCGCCGCGCGTCTTGTACGGCAGCACCGAGCGCAGCGCGAGCTCTCCGCCCGTCAGCTTGAGCCAGCTGAGGCGGTTGCCCTGCGCGTCGCGCGAAATTTTGTACACGGTGGCGGCAAACCCCGTGCCCCGCGTCGGGCGCGGGAAAAACTCGTCGAGCACCTCCAGCAGCCGATTGATGCCCCGAAGGCGCAGCGCCGAGCCAAACAGGCAGGGAAACAATCGGCGCTTTTCGATGAGATTGCGGATATTGTCGGATGTGACGGTTCCGCTTTCGAGATAGTTTTCCAGCAGCGCCTCGTCGCACAGAGCCGCCGCCTCTTCGATCGCGGCGCGCGGCTGCTCGAAATCGACGCAATTGCTGCCGAACTCGCGCTGAAGCTGCGCGAGCAGTGCGTCGCGGTCGACATCGGGCAGGTCGGTCTTATTGACGAAGATCAGCGTCGGGATCTCGTAGCGCCGTAACAGCTGCCAGAGCGTCAGCGTGTGCGCCTGAATGCCGTCGGACGCGCTGATGAGCAATATCGCTCCGTCGAGAATGGGCAACGTTCGCTCGGCCTCGGCGGAAAAATCCGCATGGCCGGGCGTGTCCACCAGCGTCCAGCGGCGCGTGGGCGTGGAAAAAAGCGCCTGCTTGGAAAAGATCGTAATGCCGCGCGCACGCTCGAGCGTGTGGGTATCCAGATACGCGTCGGCGTGATCCACCCGTCCCGGGGCGCGCAAAGCACCGCTGCGGTACAGCAGTGCCTCGGACAACGTCGTCTTGCCCGCGTCCACGTGCGCCAGCAGCCCGAGACAGGCGTATTCTTTTTTCTCGTCCATGGCGTCCCCTCCTTTTTTTGCATTGTAGCACATTCTCGGCGAATTTGGAAGACGAAAGGCCGAATTTTTTCGTCCGCGCGGCGATTTTGGGCAAAGCGTTGTGAAAAATAACAGTATCCGACCCCGAAATTCGGGCATTTTTCCACTTTGAATATCCGTCAAAATGTGCTATGATATATATGGACAAAATTCCGCGCAGGAAAGAATCCGAAATTATTCACGGAGGATATTGTTTATGAGCCTTTCTTTGAGTGAATTCATATATCATTTCCATAACGGCTCGTCTACGCACGCTTTTGAGCACATGGGCTGTCATCCCGAGCAGCGCGACGGTGTCGACGGCTTTGTTTTCCGCACATGGGCGCCGAATGCGCAAAAGGTATCCGTCGTCGGCGACTTCAACTTCTGGAATACCGTCGACCTGCCCATGCAACGCATCTCGCAGGGACTTTGGGAGGCATGGAGCCCGAATCCGCGCGTCGGACAAAGCTACAAATACCTTGTCACGGGGCCGTGGGGAAACGAAGTCTACAAGGCAGACCCTTACGCCTACCGCGCACAGCTCTCGCCCGAGACTTCGAGCATCATCTGGCTGCAGGACAATTACAAGTGGCACGATGCACTGTGGTTCGCCCAAAGTGCCCGCCGCGATATTCTGCACGCTCCCATGAATATTTACGAGCTGCATCTCGGCTCGTGGCGCAAAAAATGGGACGGCACGACGCATAGCTACAGCGAGCTTGCCGAGCAATTGGCAGGCTATGTCAAAGGGCTCGGTTTCACGCACGTCGAGTTCATGCCGCTGGCGACCTACCCCTTTGACCCGAGCTGGGGCTATCAGGTGACGGGCTACTATGCGCCCACCGCCCGCTACGGCGATCCGGACGAATTAAAGGCGCTCGTCGACGCGCTGCACCGCGCCGGTATCGGCGTTCTGCTCGACTGGGTGCCCGCGCACTTCCCGAAGGATCTGTACGGCCTGTACGAATTCGACGGCACCTGCTGCTACGAGCTGTCCGATCCCGAGATGAACGAGCATCCCGACTGGACGACGCGCATCTTTGACTTCGGCAAGCCCGAGGTCAAGAGTTTCCTCATCTCGAACGCGATCTACTGGCTCAAGCAGTTCCACATCGACGGCCTGCGCGTCGACGCGGTCAGTTCCATGCTCTACCTCGACTACAGCCGCGCGCATTATAAGCCCAACAAATTCGGCGGACGCGAAAATCTTGAGGCGATCGACTTCCTGCGTCAGCTCAATGAGGCCTGCTTTGCCGTGCGCAAGGGCGTCATCATGGTCGCGGAGGAGTCGCACGCTTTCCCCATGGTCACATGGCGCGTCGAAGACGGCGGCCTCGGCTTCAATTTCAAATGGAACATGGGCTGGATGAACGACACGCTCAAATATTTCAAAGAAGATCCCATCAACCGCAAATATCACCACGACAAGATGACCTTCTCCATGGCCTACGCCTATTCCGAAAACTTCATCCTGCCCCTTTCGCACGACGAGGTCGTGCACATGAAGGGCAGCCTCATCAACAAGCAGCCGGGCGATTATTTCTGGAAATTTGCGGGGCTGCGCCTGTTGCGTGGCTACCAAATGGTGCAACCGGGCAAAAAGCTGCTGTTCATGGGCGGCGAAATGGGGCAGTTCAGCGAGTGGCGCTATAATGACGCGCTGGACTGGACGGTGCTCGACTATGAAATGCACCAAAAACTCCTGCAGTACAACGGCGAGCTGAACCGCTTCTACAAAGAAAACTCGCCTCTCTGGGCGGACGACGGCAGCTGGGCGGGCTATCAGTGGATCCAGCCCGACGACAGCGACAATTCCGTCCTCTCTTTCCGCCGCATCGATTCGAAGAGCGGCAAAGAGCTGATCGTCATTCTGAACATGACGCCCGTCACGCGTGACGGCTATGTTCTGGGACTTCCCGAGGCGGGGCGCTACGAGTGCGTATTCTGCTCGGACGAGCAAAAATACGGCGGCACGGGCAGTCTTCCCGCTGCGGTGGAGGCCTACGAGGGCGAATACCGCGAGTATCGCTACAAGGGCGATTTCCACCTCGCCCCGATGTCGCTGAGCATTTTCCGAAAGCAAGGAAAAAAGAAGAGCAAATAAGTGCATCTCCCCCGATGTCCCGCTTGCACGCCCGTAGGGACCGGAGGGCACGACGCATCCCCCATACCCCAAAATTACGAAATGAAGTGAAGGAGAAAAAAGTCATGTATTTTCAGAAAAAACGCTGCATCGCCATGTTGCTGGCCGGCGGCCAAGGCAGCCGGCTGAAGGTCTTGACGGAGCGCACCGCCAAGCCCGCCGTCCCCTTCGGCGGAAAATACCGCATCATCGACTTCCCCTTGAGCAACTGCGTCAACTCCGGCATCGACACCGTCGGTATCCTGACGCAGTATCAGCCCCTTGAGCTGAACGAATACATCGGCAACGGCCAGCCGTGGGGGCTGAACAAGACGCACAGCTGCGCGCAGGTGCTGCCCCCCTACGAGCGGCACGACAAAAAGTCCGGCTGGTACAAGGGCACGGCCAACGCCATCTACCAGAACATCGACTTCATCGAGCGCTTCGATCCGGACTACGTGGTCATCCTCTCGGGCGACCACATTTACAAAATGGACTATTCCGATATGGTCGCCTTCCACGAGAAAAATAATGCCTCCTGCACCATCGCCGTGCGCGAGGTCCCCTTGGCGGAAGCACCGCGCTTCGGCATCCTGAACACCAATCCCGACAATTCCATCTACGAGTTCGAGGAAAAACCCGCCAAACCGAAATCCACCAATGCCTCCATGGGCATCTATGTATTCAACTGGAATGTTCTGCGCGAAGCGCTGATCGCCGACGAGGAAAACAGCCGCTCCTCCAACGATTTCGGCAAGAACATCATCCCGACCCTCCTCAAGGAAGGGCACAAGATGATGGCCTATCGTTTCGACGGTTATTGGAAGGACGTCGGTACGATCGACTCTCTGTGGGAGGCCAACATGGATCTTTTGGGCAAGGCGCCCGCGTTCGACCTGCGCGGCGGCGGGAAGGGCCGCATCTACGCGCGAAACAACGCCCTGCCCTCCACCTACATCGACGAAAACGCCACCACCGTCAACTGCTTCGTGGCCGAAGGCTCGGAGGTCTACGGCCATGTGCGCCACAGCGTCATCTCCACGGGCTGCTTTGTCGGCAAAAACGCCATCGTCGAAGACAGTGTGGTCATGCCGGGCGTCGTCATCGAGGACGGTGCCATCGTCCGCCATGCGATCCTCGGCGAAAACAGCCGCGTCTGCCGCAATGCCGTCGTCGGCGGTGCCTTCGCCGCCGGCGAGGAAAAGAACATTTCCGTCACGTCCAAATCCGCCGTGGTGGAGGCCGGCACGGCGCTCCTGCCCGGACAAATGCTGTAAGGAGGTCCATGCTATGAACGTTTTCGGTATCGTTTTTGCCAATGACGCCGCCATGGGCGAACTGACCGCCCAGCGTACCACCGCATCCATCCCCTTCGGCGGTCGCTACCGCCAAGTGGATTTCGCGCTCTCCAATCTGACGCACGCGGGCATCCGCCGCATCGGTCTGATCTCCCGCCATCACTACCAGAGCCTGATGAACCACATCGGCTCGGGCGAAGAATGGGGCTTGGAGCTGGAAGAGGGCGGTCTTGAATTTCTGACGCCCTACGCTATGTCCGCGACCGACAGTTATCGTGGAAAACTCGAATCGCTGTACGCGGCGATGGATTTTCTGACCTACGGCGATCAGTACGACTACGTCGTTTTGACCGACACCGCCGTTTTGAGCAACGTCAATATGCGCGCGGTCATCGACGCGCACATTGCCTCCGGCAAGGACATCACCCTCGTCACCAAATCGGGCATCGCCGACGGGAAAAAGCAGCTCGACCTCGCCGTCAAGCTGGACGAAAACGGCGACATTGCCGACATGGCGGTCGATTATGCAGCGCCCGCAGGCTATCTTGCCTCGATGGATATTTTCGTCGTGGGCAAGCAGTGGCTCATTCGTCAGGTCAAGGAGCACATCGCCCACAATCTGTATCACATGGATCGTGACCTCGTGCTCGGCCAATGGCAGAAAGGCGCCGTTTCCGTCAATATTTTCCGTTTCGAAGGCCACGCGCTGTACAACGAAACGGTCGGTGAGTATTTCGCAAACTCCATGGCACTCATCGACAAGGATATCCGCCACGATCTGTTCGGCGCCGACCACCCCATCTACACCAAAGTGCGCGATCAGGTGCCCGCCTACTACGGCGAGAACTGCCGCGTCGACGACAGCATTCTGGCCGACGGCTGCGTTCTGGAGGGATCGGTCTTTAATTCCGTCCTCTTCCGTCAGGTCACGGTCTGCGCAGGCGCGCAGGTGCGCGACTGCGTGGTCATGAACAACGCAGTCATCGGCGAAAACTGCGTTCTGCAATACGTGATCTTGGACAAGGACGTGACCGTCCGCCCCAATTCCAAACTCATCGGCACGCCCGGCAACCCCATCATCATCAAGCGGGGAGAGATCGTATGAAAATAGCAATTCTGGCCTCCGAGGGTGCGCCCTACGCCAAATCCGGCGGCCTCGGCGACGTCATGGAGGCGCTTCCCGCCGCGCTTTCCCGCACCGCGGGGAACGAAGTGGTGCTCGTGCTGCCGTATTACAAGCGCATCAAGGACGATGCGCGTTACCAAACGCGCTGCGTATCCTACTTCTGGATGGATCTGGGCTGGCGCAATCAGTATGTCGGCGTGATGAAGCTGGAAAATCGCCGTGACGGCGTGCAGGTCTATTTCATCGACAACGATTATTATTTCGGCCACCGCGACGGCGCGCTCTACGGCTACGGCGACGACACGGAGCGCTATGCCTATTTCTCCAAAGCCTGCCTGAGCGGCTTGGCCGCCATCGGCTTCGTGCCCGATGTCATCGCGTGCAACGACTGGCAGACCGCAGCCGTGAGCGTCATGCTCAACGCGCAGTTCCGCCACGTCTTCCCCCGCACCCGCACCATGTACACCATCCACAACATCGAGTACCAAGGCTGGGCGGACAGTGCCTTCTTCGATCAGGTGCTCGCGCTGCCGTACGAATACCGCCCGTGTCTGGAAATGCATGGGCAGGTCAATCTGATGAAGGGTGCCATTGAGTGCGCCGACCTCGTCACGACCGTGTCGGAAAGCTACGCGCGCGAGCTGATGTATCCGTACTATGCCCACGGACTGGACGGCATCATCGCAAACGCCGAGTGGAAGCTGACGGGAATCACCAACGGTATTGACGTGAACACCTTCGATCCGGCGACCGATCCCGCGCTCCCCTGCCACTACGATTTGAACAGCTTCGTTGCCGGAAAAGCCGCGTGCAAGGAAGCGCTGCAACGCGAAGTCGGTCTGCCCGTTAAGGCGGATACGCCGCTTCTCGTGATGGTCACGCGCCTTGCCGGGCACAAAGGGCTCGACCTGCTGTGCTACTGCATCCGCCGCCTGCTGTGGGAAGAGGATTGTCAACTGCTGATCCTCGGCAACGGTGAGGAAAAATTCGAATATTTCTTCCGCACACTGCAGCAGGAATTCCCCGACCGCGTTTCGGCGCAGATCATGTTCCGTCTGGATCTGGCCTCGCGCATCTACGCCGGCGGCGACATCTACCTTATGCCCTCGAAAAGCGAGCCATGCGGCCTGAGCCAGATGAACGCCATGCGCTACGGCACCGTCCCCGTCGTACACGCCACGGGCGGCCTGCGCGACACCGTACCGCCCGTGGATGAGCACGGCAACGGCGGCCTCGGCTTCACCTTCCAAAGTTACAATGCCGACGATTTCCTCGAGGCCGTGCGCCGCTGCATCCGCCTCTATCGTGACGACCGCGAGGGCTTCCGCCGCCTGCAAAAGACCGATATGTCCCAAGATTTCAGCTGGGACAAGCCTGCGCAAAAATATATGCAGCTGTTCCGAAAAATGTGCAGTTGGTAACGCTGCCGAAAAGCGAGCGATAGTATCCCGCCGAGAACGAGCCGCTCATCTCGGCGGGATCTTTCACTTTCCTGCGACGAAATTTCCGTTTTTTCCTCTTTACAAATCGCCAATGTTGGGGTATAATGACCGCGTACAAATGCACCGGTGGCTCAATGGATAGAGCATCGGATTCCGGTTCCGAGGGTTGGGGGTTCGAGTCCCTTCCGGTGTATAAAAGAAAAGGGTATCCGTAAGGATACCCTTTTCTTTTATACTGTCGGTGGGGTTCGAAAGGCCGTTAAAAAAGTGTCCGGTGGACACTTTTTAGGCCGTGGGAGAGTCCCTTCCGGTATATCCCGCAAATGGATATCCGTAAGGATACCCTTCAGCGTGTCGAAAAACCGTGTCATTCCGAGCCAGTGCGCACACTGCCATTATAGAAAGCCGTTGCAGCAATAGCTGCTTACGGATTCTTATGCACAGCTGGGAATCTCCCGAATTTCCAAACATTTACGTCCGTAATTTTGAGGATTTCCCTTCTATTTAGGGGATTGCCACACCAGTCTGAGGACTGGTTCGCAATGA
>CAYOZT010000032.1:0-17328 GCA_964408545.1 uncultured Oscillospiraceae bacterium
CGACGACGCCCATCATATCGGGAGAGGCGACGACGACGTCGAACTCGAACCAGTTTTCCTTCGTGATCTTCTCGACCAGCTCCATGCCGCCGACGTAATCGGCGCCCGCAGCCTTGGCCTCGTCGACCTTGGCGTCCTTGGTGAAGACCAGAACGCGGGCGGTCTTGCCGGTGCCGTTGGGCAGAACCACGGCGCCGCGAACCTGCTGATCGGCGTGACGGGAGTCAACGCCCAACTTGATATGAATTTCGACAGTCTCGTCGAACTTTGCGGAAGCACCCTTCACGACCAGATCGAGGGCTTCGGTGGGATCGTACTGAACAGAGCGGTCGATGAGCTTGGCGCTCTGCTGATATTTTTTACCTCTAAACACTTAATTTATCCTCCTATATAGTGGTGATGCGGAATAATCCTCCCACATTTCCGGGTATCAGATTTTTCCCGGATGAAAGTGATCAATCGACAACGGTGACGCCCATGGAACGGCAGGTGCCGCGAACTTGGCTCTCAGCAGCTTCCAAGCTGTTGACATTGAGGTCGGGCAGCTTGGTCTTGGCGATCTCCGTGACCTGAGCGGCGGTCAGGGATGCGACCTTGTTCTTGTTGGGGACGCCGGAACCGCTGTTGATGCCTGCGGCCTTCAGAACCAGCAGGGGAGTCGGAGGGGTTTTGGTGATGAAGGTGAAGCTGCGGTCAGCGTAGACGGTGATGACGACGGGGATCTTGTAGCCCTCCATATCCTTGGTACGGGCATTGAATTCCTTGATGAACGCGGCGATGTTCACGCCGTGCTGACCCAGAGCCGGGCCGACAGGGGGCGAAGCGGTCGCCTTGGCGGCGTTGATTTGAAGTTTGATGATACCGGTGACTTTCTGTGCCATGATAAGCACCTCCTGAAAATAATGTGGTAGCGGTACGCAAAGCGTACATTTTTCGGGGTATTACCCCTCCCACGTTCCGATCGGACACGCCGACCGTGCGTTTATTGGGAAATGACCTCCACCTGATCGAGCTCAAACTCGACGGGGGTCTCGCGGCCGAACATGGATACGACCACGCTGACCGAATTGTTTTCGACCTCGACCTCCTCGACGCGTCCGGTGAAGCCGGCAAGAGGACCGTCGAGAATGCGCACCGTGTCGCCGGCGGCATAGTTGACGATGATCTCACGCTTTTCGACGCCCATGGCGTAGACCTCTTCATCGGTCAGGGGAGTGGGATCGTTGCTGGATGTGCCCACGAAGCCGGTCACTCCGCGGACGTTGCGAATGACGTGCCAAGTGTCATCGCTGTAGATCATCTTGACCAGAACATAGCCGGGATACACCTTACGGTCGTACGTTTTGCTGACGCCGGACTCGGTGATCTCGGTCACGGTCTCCATGGGGATGGAAACGGCCAAGATCTGATCTTGAAGACGGCGGCTATCCACCGTTTTCTCGATCGTGGCTTTTACCGTGTTTTCATAACCGGAGTAGGTATGCACGACATACCATTTCGCAGTCCCTGCCATGTCCTACACCTTAATGAAAGGCGTTGATCAGAGCGGAGATGCCCCAACCGGCCACATAGTCGAACACCCACACGAATACGCCCACGCAGATAACGCAAGCGCAGACGATCAGGGAATTCTTCAGAGTCTGCTTCGGGGTGGGCCAGACGACTTTCTTCAGTTCGCTCTTGAGCTCACGGAAGTATTTGCACAGCTTGCCCCATGTTCTTTTGAACCAGTTTTCCTTTTTGACTTCTGCCATGATCTTTCCCTCCTTACTTCGTCTCGTTGTGAGTGGTGTGCTTTCTGCAGAATCTGCAATACTTGCTCATCTCCAGACGATCGGGGTCGTTCTTCTTGTTTTTCATGGTGTTGTAGTTTCTCTGCTTGCACTCAGAGCATCTCAAAGTGACCTTAACGCGCATAACGGCACCTCCTTAAACATTGCCTCCCTGTATCACCTCGGCTAGAAAGAATTTAGAAGCGGGCAAACTACATTTTCCCGCCCGAGGCTGAAAAATGGGCATAACAACAAAGCCCTTTTTTCACAGGTAGAGTCATTCTATCACAATTATTCGCCGTAGTCAACTGTTTTTTTGACTTTTTTCACTCTTTTTGCGGGAAAATGCGTCTTTGCGCCGATGCATAAGTGCGGCGTTTGCGCACATATTCTATGGAAGGAAGGAATCCTGCGAAACAGGAAGGAGCGGATAGGATGAAAAAGGGAAAAATCGCAATTTTCAGCGCCGCAGCGGCGCTGATCGTCGGGGCACTGTCGGGATTTTTAAGCAGGGAAGGAATGCGCCTTTATACGCTGACGGCGGTCAAGCCGCCGCTTTCACCGCCTGCGTGGCTTTTTCCGATCGTGTGGAGCGTTTTGTATATCCTGATGGGCGTTGCGGCGGCGCGCGTTTGGCGCACGGAGCCGTCTCAAGCGCGCAGCATGGGGCTCAACGGCTACGTTGCCCAATTGATCGTCAATTTTTTCTGGAGCCTGCTGTTTTTTAACGCCGCGGCATACGGCTTTGCGGCGCTGTGGCTGGTGCTGCTGCTCTCACTCGTCGCGGCGATGACGGTATTCTTTGCCAAATGCGACACGCTTGCTGCTGCACTGCAGATCCCGTATCTTTTCTGGCTGTGCTTTGCGCTGTATCTGAACGTTGCCGTGTATTTTCTGAATAAATGAAGGCTTTCCTTTTGGCGAAGCTTGTGCTATAATCATACAAAAGGAGAGATGCTCGATGCAAATCGAATGGAACGAATGTTTTCGCGCGCTTTCGGGTGCCGTGGAGCCAAATTGTCACAACGCCGTCATATCCGACACGCACTACCCGATGTGGGGCGTGCGTATTCCCGTGCTGCGCACGCTGGCGAAGGAATTGAGCAAGAACGACTGGGAGACGCTGACATATTGCGAGCACTACGAAAGCTTTGAGCAAGTGCTCGTCACGGCGCTGGCCGTGGCCTACGCGCGCTGTCCTTTCACGCAAAAGCAGACCGCTCTGTGGCGCATCCTGCCCGCGCTCGACAGCTGGGCGATGACCGACACCGTCGTGCCGACGCTCAAGCCGCACCGCGATGATGTCGAACCGCTACGCAGTTTTGCGCTTGCGTGCCTGAAAAGTGAGCACGAATATACCGTCCGCTTCGGCGTGATCGTCCTGATGGACTATTTCTTGTCGCCCGAGGAGCTCCCGTGGACGATGAAGCAGCTTACGTGCATCCGTGACGAACGTTATTATGTGCGCATGGCATTGGCGTGGTGCTATGCCGAGATCGCGGTGCGGAAACCGGAGTGCATTTTACGCTTGCTCGAGAGCGGCAGCCTCGACTCCTTCGTCCATAACAAAACGATACAAAAAATGCGCGAATCCTACCGAATCCGCGCCGATGTCAAAGACGCCGCCCTGCGGCTGAAAAGAAAAGAGGGAAAAGCATGAAACGCATCATGGGTATCGACTACGGTGACGCGCGCACGGGCGTTGCGCTGTCCGATCTGCGCTGCAGTATCGTCGGTTCGACGAGCGTCGTTCCGAGCCGAAACACGGAAAAAGCGATCGCCGACATCGTGCGCATCGCACGCGAGAACGAGGTCGGGCGTATCGTCGTCGGACTGCCGCGCAATATGGACGGCAGCGAGGGCGCGCGTGCCGCGCTTTGCCGCGAATTCGCGCAAAAGCTGCACGAGGCGAGCGGGCTGGAGACGCTGATGTGGGACGAACGCCGCACGACGGTCGAGGCGCACAACATTCTGTCCGCGCACAATTATCACGGGCAAAAACGCAAAAATACCGTCGACGCTGTCGCCGCGTCGCTCATCCTCGAGGGCTATTTGAATTCGCTCTAATGCCCCGATGCGCCCTTTTTTCGGTAGCACAGCTCGCGCAGACCGGTCGCGAGCAGGAGAATGCCGAAGATCTTTTTCAAAATTTGCGTATCGAGCCACGCTCCGAAGCGGGACGCGACGGCCGCCGTGATGCAACCGGCTGCGATGGGCAGCAGGAGCTTTTTCAGCGGCAGCTGCTTTTGCCGCAGACGAAACAGGCTCGAGCAAAGGGCGCAGGGGATAAAAAACAGCAAATTGATGCAGCGCGCCGTGGACGCGTCCATGTGCGCGATCAGCGTTAAAAACAGGATCAGCAGGCTCCCGCCGCCGATCCCCAGCCCCGACAAAAAACCCAGCGCGCAACCGACGGCCACGGCCGACGGAAAACTCACGCCCATAGGTATCGCACGCCTCCCCATAAGATCACAAGTCCCAATGCACGGTGCAGCCATGCCACGGGGATGCGTTTGCCGAAGGCGCCTGCGAGCAGCCCGCCGGGGATGCTCCCGATCAGATACGGCAACGCCTGCGCCCATGCGATCGGCGCGTGGTGCGCGCCGACCAGCAAAGATACGACGCATAGCGGCAGTATGATCGCGACCGACGCGGGGAAGATCTCCCGTTCGGACAATTCTGCGCCGGCGCCGAGCAGGGGAACGAGCACCATCCCACCGCCGGCTCCGAGAAGGCCGTTGATGAGGCCGGCCGCTGCGCCTGCCAAAACGGTCATTGTTTTCTTCAAAAAAATCGCCTCCCGTGGAATTGTACCACGGGAGGCGCGCATTATTCACACATCATTTGCCGGAGGTGGTCTCGGTCGTGCTGTCGGACTTGGTGCCGATCTTGATGCCGGTGTCGACATACTTGGCGGTGATCAGCTCGACATTCATGGCGTTGACCAGCTCGTCGTACCATGCGGTGTAGGTCTCGGAACGCAGAGCGTTTTCGACCATATAGTTGCGGTAGGAGGTCAGGCTCTGGCGCACGTAGTAGACGACGCAGTAGCCGCTGTCGGTCTTGACAACATCGTAATCGCCGGGCTTGCGCTCATCGCTGTAGCACCAATCCTCCAAATCTCCGCCGAAGGCGTCTTCCATCTGACCGGGGTAGACGTTCTCGTACTTGCCGCCGTCGGACTTGCTGTTGCTGTCGTCGGACTCCTTTTGAGCAAGCTCGGAGAAATTGTCGTCGGTCGGATTGGCCTTGTACTTTTCGAGCAGGAGGTCGGCTTCTTTCTTGGAAGCTTCGAACTTCTCGTCGGTGGTGCTGGCGCTCGTCTGGGTGCTGTTGTTGACGTAGATCAGGCGGAAGTTTCTCAGCGCGAAGGTGTTATCCTCAACTGCACCGTAGCAGATGACATACACGGTCGTGATGTCCTTGTCCGCGGTGGCGGTGGTGGGGTAGGTGATGACGGTGGTATCGCCGCTCTCGCGCGGGATATACTCGTAGTCGTCGTCGCTGTACTCTTCCTTTTCACCGACGCCGTCTTTGAGCTGCTTGCCGATCATCCAGTCGCGGTAGAGGCTGCTGAGGCTGCTGTAGAGAATGTCGTCGTACTCGTTGAGGTTCTTGGGAAGTTCTTCTTCTTTTTCTTCCTCTTCGGACTTGTCGTCGTTCGTGTCGTCGTCCTTTTCGGCGTCGTCGGCCTTGCCGTCGCCCTCGGCATCGTCGGTCTTGCCTTCGGCCTCGGCGTCGTCGGTCTTGTCTTCGGCCTCGGCGTCGTCGGTCTTGCCTTCGGCCTCAATAACGTCGTCGGCGATCTCGTCGCCCTCGGTGGCTTCTACCGTGTCTTCTTCGCCTTCGTTCGCGGCGGTGGCATCGGCGGAGCGAGCAGCCTTGGCATTTGCGCTGTTGTCGTCGTCCTTATCTTCCTCGGGGAAGAGTTCGGCGTTGAGCGCCTTCACCGCTGCGCGGAAAGCGTCGAGATCGGCGTAGTCGCCGGCTGCCAGCTTATCGGCGACTTCTTTGGCGGCCTTATATGCGGCTTCCTTCTCGGAAGGGGAATACTCGGTGGTCTTGCCGTCCTCGCTCTTGGTTCCCGCGCCTTCGGCGTAGAAGTCGGAGACGGAGAGTTTATAGACGGCGTAGCTGTAGGAATTGTAGGTGTAGGGGGCTTCCTCGTCGAATGCGCTCAGGGCGGCGGAGTCAAATTTCAGCTCGTCGCGGTAGGTCGTGCAGTAGGAGGAGACGAGAGAAGAGACCTTGAGATAAGCGCGGTAGCTCTTCTCGGTGGCAGCAGTGCCGTAGATGTTCTGCAGGTAGGCATCGACGGAGTCGTAACCGTAGATCTGCGCGTACAAAGAGAGCGTCGTGATACGCGAGTCGAGATCGCTCTGCTCGTCCTCGGACAGGGTGTAGCCCTTGCGGACAGCTTCGTCGTAGATGGCGTAGGTGGCCTTGATGTTGGATTTGGCGTAGTCGAGGAAGTAGTCGGACCAAGTGGTGCCGGCTTCCTCGTTGTAGGTCTGCTCGTCGAGCGGAACGCCGGTCTCGAAGCCGAGCAGGGCGGTCCAGCTGCTGCCGAGCATGGAGTAGTAGTTACTGTAGCACTCGCTGTAGTAGGTGTTGATCGCGTCGACATAGAAGTAGTTCAATTCGACGGCGTTGAGCACATGGTCGCCGACACGGATGACATCGGTATGCCGATACACATATTTGCGGATGGGAGCGCTGACGACAACGCCGATGAAGATGCAGAACACCAGCGCGATCGCGACCCAGAACGAAAGCGTGTAACGCTTCAGTTTTTTGGCTTCCTTGGAGGCAGCATCCTGACGCTCGGTCATGTACTGCTCCTTGCGAAGCTGTTTTTTCTTGGATGAACTCATAAAATCATTTCCTCTCGTTTCATCTGTGTGATTTTTGCATGGAAGGTAAAATTTCACGCATAAGACTTATGCATTATAACTGATTTGCCGCCGAGTTTCAAGTGGCAATCTGCGAAAAAAGCAAAAAAATAAAAAAGTTTACAATAAATCCCTCACAAACGGTGCACAATAGAAAAAACATGGGGAGCAAATGCTCCCCATGCACCCCGCTTTAGCCGTATGCATCCGATCATGACCTGCACGAACTGGGCAGGTGGGTTGCTGCTCCCGACCTTTACTGCTCCCAACATCCGCCTTCCGTCATAGCGGGGGCGGGAGGTCTGCAAACCGGCGGAGAAACTGGCGTCCCGATCAAAAAATGTGGGTCCAAACGAACACATTACGAACCAAGCAGGAAGTGTGAACTTTATTCGTCCTCGTCGTCCTCGTAAAGCTGCTCCATCATGAGCGCGTGGACGGCTTCGAGCTCGGCATCGTCCTCAATGGCGCAGAGGATGTCCTCACCGTCTTCTTCGACGCTCTTGAGGATGCAAAGCTCCAAATCGGCCTCTTCGTCCGCATCCACGGCGGGGATGGCGGCAAGATAGGTAAAGCCGTTGTATTCGACGGTGGCGAGAATTTCAAGCTCGTACTCCGTACCGTCCTCGTCGACGATGGTCATAAAATCGGAACCGAAATCTTCAGACATGATGTGCTCCCTTCACGGATCTTTTTACGAGCCTATTGTACTCTCTCCGGAGCGCAAAATCAAGTCCTTTTTTCACGAAAGCAAATTTTCCAGCAGACGGTCAAGGTCTTCCATCGTGTCGATGCGGATCCCGCGCTTGAGCTCGGACTGCGTTGCGGGCGGAAGCACGAGGCTCGGATAGGGGAGGATGCGCCAAGGCTTTTCGTCGCCGTCGCGCCAGATGGCGACGCGTCCTTCGTGGATACCGAGAAGAAAGCCGAAAAGCAGCAGCGCGCACACAAAGCGAGCGGATCGTTTCTTTTTCATGCAAAAACCTCTTTTACATAGCGTGTTCTATGATAATGTATGCATTTTCGGGAAAGCTATTCCGAAAAACCACGCGCGTGGGGAATTTTGCAATTGTTCATAAATTGGGGCTTTCGTTTTCCGAAAGAATGTGATATAATAGCACAATCAATGCCCGAATGTTCCGTTTCCCGCGCAAGGATCGCCGCTTTTTGCGGCACGGCGGAGGGAAGGACATGAAAAAAGTGTGGAAAAAAGTCGCAAAAGTGCTCAGGGCGCTTACGCTGACACTGGGGGCATTGCTGCTCGTTGCCGTGATCGGCGGCGTGGTGTTCGTGACGATGCTCGCGTCGTATCTGCAGGAAAATATCCTGCCGATGGCCGAGGTCGATCTCGACGGCTACGATCTCGAGCGAACGAGCTACCTGTATTATTACGATTCGAACGGCGAAATACAGGTTTTGCAGCAGCTCTACAGCGGCACCGACCGCCGCTGGGCGTCCTACGATGAGCTTCCGCAAATGCTCATCCAAGCCGCCGTCGCCATTGAGGACAAGCGTTTTTACGAGCATCAGGGCGTCGACTGGATCACCACCGCCAAGGCCTGCGTCAATCTGCTGCGCGGCGGGGCGGATACCTTCGGCGGCTCGACTCTGACGCAGCAACTGGTCAAAAACCTCTATATGACCACCGACGATACCGCCGACGATGTGACCGTGCAACGCAAGGTGCTCGAGATCTTCCGCGCGCTGGCGTTCGAGCGGGTGTACAATAAGAAAACGGTGCTCGAATGGTACCTCAATTGCATCTATTTCGGTAATGGTTGCAACGGCGTAAAAAGCGCGGCGTGGTACTATTTCGGCAAGCAGCTCGACGAGCTGACGATCGCGGAGTGCGCATCGCTCATCGCCATCACCAACAATCCGAGCCTGTATGACCCTTACCGCAGCTCACTCGACGATTATCGCGGCGAGCAGCTCAACGGCGCGCAGCGCAATCGCCGCAGACAGGAAAGCGTATTGGCCGCCATGCTCGAGCAGGGCATGATCGACGAAAGCGAATACCGCACGGCGATGGCGCAGGAAATGGTCTTCCGCAAGGGAGAGCAGGACGCGCTCGATCTATCGGGCGCGGTGTATTCTTGGTATGTCGACACCGTGCTCGAGGATGTGGCAAAAGCGCTGGCCGCGCAGGACGGCGTCACCGCATGGAACGACACCGTGCGCAGCCACTATGTCACGCTCATTTGCCGCAGCGGATACCATATTTACACGCCCTACAGCGCCGAGGCGCAACTGGCAGTTGACAATATTTACACCGATCTGAGCAATATCCCCGCCACGCAAAGCGCGCAGCAGCTGCAGTCGGCCATCGTGCTGATCGACAATCGCAGCGGCGATATCGTCGCCATGGCGGGCGGCGTGGGGGAAAAGAGGGACTTTGATGCGTACGACCGCGCACAGGCACCGCTGCAGATCGGCTCGTCCGTTAAGCCCTTGACGGTCTATGCGCCCGCGTTCGAAAAGGGGCTCATTTCGCCCGCGACCGTCATCGCGGATATGCCCTTGCGCATTTCGAGCTACGGCACGCCCTTTCCGAAAAACGACAGCCGCATATACGGTTATCAAAAGACGGTCTGGCAAGGCATCGTCTCGTCGACCAACGCGGTCGCGGTCAATACGCTTGCGCGACTGGGCTTGGGAAACAGCTACCGCTTCGCAAGCGAGCGCTTCGGCTTGTCCACGCTGACGCAGCGGCTGGAAACGGCGTCGGGGCAGATCCTCTCCGACCTCGATTATGCGCCGCTCGGCATGGGCGCGCTGACGAACGGCGTGAGCGTGCGCGAAGTCGCCTGCGCGTATGCCTGCTTTGCCAACGACGGCGTTTGGCGGCAGGGGAGGACCTTCCTTCTCGTGCTGGACGACGAGGGCGAGGTCGTTTTGAAAAACGAACAGGAAAGCCGCACCGTTCTCGGCAGCAGCGCCGTCAACTATATGAATTACTGCCTCGACAGCGCCGTCGACGTCGGCACGGGCTCGGCGGCGGACATCGCCGGCATGGACGTTGCGGGCAAGACGGGAACGACCTCCGGGAACAAAGATCGCTATTTCGCCGGTTTTACCGGCTACTATACCGCCGCCGTCTGGTGCGGCTACGATACGCCCGAAAAGATCGTTCTGACGGGCTCTTCCGCAAATCCCGCCGCGGTGCTCTGGAAAAAGGTCATGCAGCCGCTGCACACGGGGAAAAAGCGCGTCGCGCTGTATTCGACGGAAGGCATGGTCAAGGTGACCGTTTGCCTCGATTCGGGGCTGCTCGCAACCGACAGTTGCTACTGCGACATCCGCACGGACACGGATTTTTGCCGTGTGCAGGAGGTTTGGGTGTACCCGCAGGATGCGCCCACGTCGCATTGCACGGCGCATACGCGCGTGGATTACTGTGTCGACGGGGACGGCGTTGCCAACGAATACTGCCGCCGCTTCGCGGCCGTCGGGGCACTCAAGCTCGAGTCCCGCGCGCTGCTGAAGCTGACGAACGCGCAGCTGCAGGCGATTCTGCGTGCCGAGGGCAAGGGACTTTCGGCACAATATCTGCGCGATGATTATGTCTATTTGGTGGACAAATACGGCGGCAACGACAGTTTTTACGGTTTCCGCGGCGATGTCAACCGTGGGTTGCAGCTGCCGTACCGCGTGTGCACCGTGCACACGCGCGAGAGCTGGGAAAGCTACGTGCTGCCGCCCGAGCCGAGCGAGTCGCTCCCGCCGTCCGAGCCGACGACTCCGCCGACGCTGTTCCCGCTGCCGACGCAGGAAGAAGATACAGAAAATACGGAATGAGGTACAAACACGATGTGGATATCCGACGGATGGAAAGAATATGAGGTGCTCGACACCTCCGACGGCGAGCGCTTGGAGCGTTGGGGGAAATATATCCTCGTGCGCCCCGATCCGCAGGTCATCTGGAATACGCCCAAGGAGGATCCGCGCTGGAAAAAGTACGACGCGCGCTATGTCCGCTCCAACACGGGCGGCGGCCACTGGACGGAGCATCACCTGCCCGAGCGCTGGCAGGTGCATTACAAGGATTTTTTGACCTTCCATGTCAAACCCATGAATTTCAAGCACACGGGCGTTTTTCCCGAGCAGGCCGCCAACTGGGATTTCATCCGCCAGACCTGCGCCGACGCGCACAGGCCGCTGCGGGTGCTGAATTTGTTCGCCTATTCCGGCGGCGCGACATTGGCTGCCGCCGCGGGCGGCGCGGAGGTGTTCCATGTGGACGCCTCCAAGGGCATGGTCTCGTGGGCAAAGGAAAATGCGCAGGCTTCGGGACTTTCCGAGCGTCCGATCCACTGGATCGTCGACGACTGCGCCAAGTTCATTCAGCGTGAGATCCGTCGCGGACGCCGCTATGACGGCATCATCATGGATCCGCCCAGCTACGGGCGCGGCCCGAGCGGCGAAATTTGGAAAATGGAGACGAGCTTTTACCCATTCCTGCAGGAAACGGCGAAGCTCCTTTCCGATGATCCGCTGTTCGTCATCATCAATTCGTATACGACGGGTCTTGCCCCGTCTGCCGTCGGCTATGCCGCCGACACCGCCTTCGTCGGCGGACATACACAGGTGGGGGAGGTCGGCCTGCCCGTCAGCGCTACCGGGCTTGTGCTGCCCTGCGGCGCAACGGGACGCTGGACGCCCTAACGGAGGAAATGTACATGAGTGAAGCGATCCGCGTGGAGCATCTGAACTACGCATATCCGAGTGCCGACAATGCCCCGAGCGTTGCCGTGTTCACGGATCTGAACCTGACGATCGAAGAAGGCAGCTTCGTTGCCGTTCTGGGCAGCAACGGCTGCGGAAAATCCACGCTTGCCAAGCATTTCAATTCAATATTGCTGCCCTGCGGCGGAAAGGTCTACGTCGCGGGACTGGACACTTCCGACGAGGCGCTTTTGATGCGCGTGCGCCGTAATGTCGGTATGGTCTTTCAAAATCCCGACAATCAGATCGTGGCGAACGTCGTCGAAGAGGACGTGGCCTTCGGCCCCGAAAATCTGGGCATCGCGAGCCCCGAGATCCGCCGCCGCGTCGATCAGGCGCTCAAGCAGGTGGGGATGTACGAATACCGCAGCCACGCCCCGCACCTGCTCTCGGGCGGGCAGAAGCAGCGTGTTGCCATCGCGGGCATCATCGCGATGGAGCCGAAGTGCATCGTGCTCGACGAGCCGACGGCCATGCTCGACCCGCGCGGCCGCAAGGAAGTCATCGACACCGTGCAGAAGCTGAATCGGGAAAAGGGCATCACGGTCGTGCTCATCACGCACCACATGGACGAGGCGGCCAAGGCCGACCGCGTGATCGTGCTGCACAAGGGTGACATTGCCGCCGACGGCACGCCGCAGGAGGTTTTCTCTCAGGTGGAGCTGCTGCACGGCATCGGTCTGGCCGCGCCCGACACGGTGGAGCTTTGCTATGCGCTCAAGGGCGAAGGCGATTCGCTGCCGCTCGATGCTTTGGAAACAGAAAAATGTGCGCAGGCACTTTACCGCTTTGTAAAGGCTTGACGCTCGGGAGGAAATGCCGTGGAACCTATTTTGCAGGTCCGAAATTTGACACATATCTATTCCGCCGGTACGCCCTTTGAGCATACCGCGCTGGAAAACATCGATTTTTCCGTGCAGCGGGGGGAGTTTATCGGGATCATCGGCCACACCGGTTCGGGAAAATCGACCCTCATCCAGCACCTGAACGGCCTATTAAAGCCGACCTCCGGCAGTATTTTGCTCGACGGGCAGGACATTTGGTCGGACAAAAAGCTGACGCGCGCGGCGCGCTTTCGCGTGGGACTGGTGTTCCAGTACCCGGAATATCAGCTTTTTGAAGAAACGGTCTATAAGGATATTTCCTTCGGCCCGAAAAATATGGGGCTTGCGAAGGAGGAGATCGACCGACGCGTGCGTCAGGCCGCGGCGTTTGTCGGTTTGACGGACGAGCAGCTGAAAGCGTCGCCTTTCGATCTGTCGGGCGGGCAGAAGCGGCGCGTCGCCATCGCGGGCGTCATCGCCATGGAGCCGGAGGTGCTCATCCTCGACGAGCCGACCGCGGGACTCGATCCTGCCGGTCGCGAGGAGATCCTTGCCAATATCGAAAGCTACCGCCGCGCAAAGAACGCGACCGTCATGATGGTCAGCCACTCGATGAACGATGTGGCGAAATTGACCGACCGCCTTCTGGTGCTCAACGGCGCACACCTTGCCATGGACGGCACGCCCGCCGAAGTTTTCGAACGCGCCGCGGAGCTGGAAAGCATGGGCTTGGATATTCCGCCCATCACGCGCGTTTTCCTGCGCCTGCGTGCCATGGGATTGGATGTTCCCGCGGTGTACACCATGGAACAGGCGATCGCTGCGATCAAAACGGCAAAGGAGGGACGCTGATATGCTCAAAGACGTTACCCTCGGCCAGTTTTTCCCGGGAAATTCGCCCGTGCACAAAATGGACCCGAGAACGAAGCTCGTGATGCTCATCGTGTACATCGTCGCGCTGTTCGTTGCGACGAGCTGGATCTCCTACGGCGTGATGTTCGCGTTTTTGGCGCTGGCCGTCGCCATCTCCCGTATCCCGCTCAAAAGCCTGCTGCGCGGCATGAAGCCTCTGGTGGTCATCCTCATTTTCACCGGTGTGCTGAATATTTTCTTCACGAAGGGTGAGCGCGTTTTGGTCGATTGGTGGATCTTCACCATCACGCTCGAGGGCGTCGTGCGCGCCTTTTTCATGATGATCCG
The DNA here is from genome assembly GCA_964408545.1 of uncultured Oscillospiraceae bacterium. Lineage (GTDB taxonomy): Bacteria > Bacillota > Clostridia > Oscillospirales > Oscillospiraceae > Faecousia. The sequence continues at coordinate 13,414 of CAYOZT010000032.1, forward strand.
CATTTTGATGCTCATCAGCGGAACGTTTCTGCTGACCTACACCACCTCGCCCATCGCGTTGACGGACGGTCTGGAGTCGTTGCTCGGCCCGCTGAAAAAGATCCGCGTGCCCGTGCACGAGCTGAGCATGATCATGTGCATCGCCCTGCGTTTTATCCCGACGCTCATCGAGGAGACCGACAAGATCATGTCCGCCCAGAAAGCCAGAGGCGCGGATTTTGAATCGGGCAACCTCATCGAGAAGGTCAAATCGCTCGTGCCCATTCTCGTGCCGCTGTTCATCAGCGCCTTCCGTCGTGCCGACGAATTGGCGACCGCTATGGAGTGTCGCTGCTACCAAGGCGGCGAGGGACGAACGAAAATGAAGCTGCTGCGCTATATGCGCCGAGATTATCTGACCTACGCCATCGGCGTTGTGCTGCTCGGCGGCATCATCACTTTGGCACACTTCGGCCTGTGAGGAGAAAAATGCGAAATATTGCCTTGTTTTTGACCTATGAGGGCACGCGCTACCACGGCTGGCAGGCGCAGAAAAACCTCGAAACGGTGCAGCAGACCTTGGAAAAGGCCGTTGCCGCCGTCGTCGGGCACGCCGCGCACGTCACCGGCTGCGGCCGCACGGACGCGGGCGTCCACGCCAAATGCTATGTGGCGAATTTCCGCACCGAGTCTACGATCCCGGCCGAGCGCCTGCCGTATGCGCTCAATACGCACCTTCCGGCGGATATCGTAGTGACGAGAGCCTTCGACGTGCACGAGCGATTCAATGCCATCGGCTCCTGCGCGCGCAAGGAATACACCTACATTTTATATAATTCGCGTGTGCGCGACCCGTTTTATGTAAACCGAGCATGGTTTTATCCGAAACACTTGGACGAAAAACTCATGCAGCGCGCTGCCGACCAATTCGTCGGCACACACGACTTTGCCGCCGTGCGCAGTGTCGGCACGGATGTCAAAAGCACCGTCCGTACCGTATACTATTATCATGTGGAGCGCAGGGGAGAGCTCATCTATCTGCGCGTGTGCGCAAACGGCTTCCTGTATAACATGGCGCGCGCCATGGCGGGCACCGTCGTCTACGCCGCGGAGGGGAAGATCCGCCCGGAGGAGATCCGCGCGATTTTGGACAGCGGCAACCGCACCGCCGCAGGGCCGACCGTCCCGCCCGGGGGGCTTTATATGACGCACCTTTGGTACGACGACGGCACGGAAAATTTTGAATGTGAAAACAGCTTTTAATGTTCCATTGGAAATGGAGTGATCTATATGCAAGCCAAACTTTGTACAAAATGCAAGAAAAATATCGCCGTCGTCTTCATCACGAAGATCGAAAACGGCGTCACGCTCAATGAAGGCTACTGCCTGAAATGTGCCCGCAGCCTCGGTATCCCGCAGATCGATCAGGCGGTCAAGCAGATGGGCTTCTCGGAGGAAGATCTTGATAATCTGACCGACGAGATGAGCAATGTGTTCGGTCAGATCGATCCCGACACGCCCGACGGCGACGAGGCCGAGAGCCGCACGGCGACTTTCCCGCTGCTCAACCAGCTGTTCGGCTCAAGCGAAAATCTGCCTGTGCCGCAGCCGCCGCAGCCCGATCGGGCGCCCGAGGGCGAGCAGCCGCAGAAAAAGAAAGAGAAAAAGCACAAATTCTTGGATACTTACTGCCTGAATTTGACCGCGCGCGCCCGCGAGGGCAAACTCGACAAGGTCATCGGCCGCGATGTCGAGACCGAGCGCATCATTCAGATCCTCAACCGTCGCCAGAAAAACAATCCCTGCCTCATCGGCGAGCCCGGCGTCGGCAAGACGGCCATCGCCGAGGGCCTGGCGCAGCGTATCGTTGCGGGGGAGGTACCGTATAAGCTGATGGACAAGGAGGTATTTCTGCTCGATTTGACCGCACTCGTGGCGGGCACGCAGTTCCGCGGCCAGTTCGAAAGCCGCATGAAGAGCCTCATCGCCGAGGTCAAAGCCTGCGGCAATATCATCCTCGTCATCGACGAGGTGCACAATCTCGTCGGCGCGGGCGATGCCGAAGGCTCGATGAACGCCGCCAACATCCTCAAGCCCGCACTTTCGCGCGGCGAGATCCAAGTCATCGGTGCGACGACTTTCGCCGAATATCGCAAGCACATCGAAAAGGACGCCGCGCTCGAGCGCCGCTTCCAGCCCGTGACCGTGGCCGAGCCCACCATCGAGGAGGCTTGTCAGATCATGCAGGGGATCGCCAAGTGTTATTCCGATTTCCACGGCGTCGACATTTCGCCCGAGATCGCGCGGCAGTGCGTCATCCTCTCCGAGCGATACATCACCGACCGCTTCCTGCCCGACAAGGCCATCGACCTTTTGGACGAGGCGTGCTCGGACGTCAATCTGCGCTGCAAGGAGATCTCGCAAAAAGCGCAGCTGCAAAAAGAACGTGACGATTATGAGCTCGAGCTTCGAATGCTCAACGAGCAGACCGAAAATCAGAACTACGAGCGCCTTGCCATCGTGCGCAGCAAGCTGTTGCAGCTTTCCGCGCAGATCGAGCAGCTCGAGAAGCTCCCCAAGCCCGCCGTGACGATGGAAAATCTGGCACACATCATCGAACTGTGGACGAAGATCCCCGCATCGAAGATCAAGGCGCAGGAGTATCGCCAGATCAAAGGGCTCGACGCGCGATTAAAAGAGCACATCGTCGGACAGGATCCCGCCGTCGACGCCGTCGCGCGGGCGATCCGCCGCAGCCGTGTCGGGATCAGCCCGAAAAAGCGCCCCGTTTCCTTCATTTTCGTCGGCCCGACGGGCGTCGGTAAGACGGAGCTCGTCAAGCAATTGGCGGACGATCTGTTCGACAGCGTCGACAGCCTTATCCGCTTGGATATGTCCGAATATATGGAAAAGCACGCCGTTTCCAAGCTCATCGGCTCGCCTCCCGGCTACATCGGCTACGACGAGGCGGGACAATTGACGGAGAAGATCCGCCGCCGCCCGTACTCCGTGGTGCTTTTCGACGAGATCGAAAAAGCGCACCCGGATGTTTTGAACGTGCTGCTTCAGGTGCTCGATGACGGACGCATCACCGATGCACAGGGCAGGGTGGTCAATTTTGAAAACACCATCATCGTCATGACCTCCAACGCAGGCTCGGAAGGGCGCATCGGCGGCCTCGGCTTCGGCCGCAGCGATCACGACATGGTCGAGGAAAAGACCATGGGCGCCTTGCGCGAGTTCCTGCGTCCCGAGTTTTTGAACCGTGTCGACGAGATCATCACGTTCAATCACCTGAGCGAAGAAAATTTCCTCGGCATCGCCGATATCATGCTGCGCGAGCTGCAGCAGAGCCTCGAGAGCAGGGGACTTACCTTCACGTGGGACGACAGCGTGCGAAGCCTGCTCGTGAAAGAAGCGTATTCGCTCAGCTACGGTGCGAGAAATCTGCGCCGAACCATCGGGAAACGGCTCGAAGATCCCATCAGCGAGCGCATCATCGACTCGTTCGAGTCGCCCATCACCGCGCTGCACGCTTGCGTCGAAGACGGGCAAGTGATCGTCACCGCCACCTGAAAACGCCGACAAGTGCCGTTAACCTCGGCCACCGACGGCCTTTTCGCGCCGTTCGGCGCGAAAAGGAACGGATCCTTCGACTCGCTGCGCTCGCTCTTCGATGACATGGTGTTTTTTTTGTAACCCTTGCGTAGGGGACGACGCCCTCGGCGTCCCGCATGAAAATGTCCGTATATGTGGTAGGGGGCGGACGCCTCTATCCGCCCGCCGCGCCGTTCGGCACGAAAAGGAACGGATCCTTCGACTCGCTGCGCTCGCTCAGGATGACACGACTTTTTACGCCGCCGTCCCTTTCGGCGCGAATTCCCCACGGCGATGCGCGGTAGGGACCGGCGTCCCCGACGGTCCGCTTGCCCCCCA
>CAYOZT010000033.1:0-17112 GCA_964408545.1 uncultured Oscillospiraceae bacterium
ATGCAAAAGAGATTGATGTGTTCGTTGAGGAAAACAATGTCATTCATCCGTTGGAGATCAAAAAGAGTGCCGCACCCGACCGCAGAGAGGTCAAAAAGTACAGCGTGATCGACAAAGCATCCCTCAATCGTGGCAACGGCGGCATCATCTGTATGTGCGAGGAGCCGATACCGATCGATGCGGATAACTGTTTCATTCCGAGCAATCTCATCTAAACGGCTTCAAACCGCTTTGAAAAAACGGACGGGCGACTTTCGTCGCCCGCCGATTTTTTTGCGTTATTCCAGCTCGAACGCGCCGGTGTAAAGTTGATAATAGGTGCCCTTGAGGGCGATCAGATCGTCGTGCGTGCCGCGCTCGATGATGTGGCCGTGGTCAAGCACCATGATGCAGTCGGAGTTCATGACGGTCGAGAGGCGGTGCGCGATGACGAAGACCGTTCTTCCCTTCATCAGCGCGTCCATGCCGTCCTGCACGAGCTTTTCGGTGCGCGTGTCGATGGAGGAAGTCGCCTCGTCCAAGATCATCACGGGCGGATCGGCCACGGCCGCGCGCGCGATGGCGATCAGCTGCCGCTGTCCCTGCGAGAGGTTCGCGCCGTTTCCGCTCAGCTCGGTGTCGTAGCCGTCGGGCAAGCGCGTGATGAAATCGTGCGCATTGGCAAGCTTGGCCGCTTCGATGCACTGCTCGTCGCTCGCGTCGAGATTACCGTAGCGGATGTTCTCCATCACGGTGCCCGTAAAGAGGTTGGTATCCTGAAGCACGATGCCCAAGCTGCGGCGAAGATCCTCTTTTTTGATCTTATTGATATTGATACCGTCGTAACGGATCTTGCCGTCGGCGATGTCGTAGAAGCGGTTGAGGAGGTTGGTGATGGTCGTCTTTCCCGCGCCCGTCGCGCCGACGAAGGCGATCTTCTGTCCGGGCGTGGCGTAAAGGCTGATGTCATGCAGCACGGTCTTTTCGGGCACATAGCCGAAATCGACCTCGTGCATGGTGATGTCGCCCTTGAGTTCGGTGTAGGTCAGCGTGCCGTTGCCGTGCGGATGGCGCCATGCCCAGTGCCCCGTGTGCTCGGGGACTTCGGTGATTTGGCCGTTTTCGTCGATCTTCGCATTGACGAGCGTGACATATCCCTCGTCCTGCTCGGGCTCGGCGTCCATCATCTCGAAGATGCGCTCCGCGCCCGCCAAGGCCATGATGATGGAGTTCATCTGCTGCGAGATCTGGTTGATGGGCTGGTTGAACGAGCGCGAGAGCGTCATGAACGCCATCAGTGCGCCCAGCGTCAGCCAACCGCCGTCCGTGGTCACGACGAGCGTGCCGCCGACGATGGCGAGGATGGCATACTGGATATAGCCGAGGTTATTGTTGATCGGGCCCATCATGTTGGAGAATTTGCCCGCGGAGAAGGCGTTTTCGCAAAGCTCCTCGTTGAGCTGATCGAACTCCCGCTTGCACGCTTCCTCGTGATTGAAGACCTTGACGACCTTCTGACCCGAGATCATTTCTTCGATATAGCCGTTGACCTTGCCGAGCGAGCGCTGCTGCCCGATGAAATAGCGGGCGGAGCGTCCCGCCAAGAATTTGGTGATCAGGACGACGGCGACGATCGTGACCATGGAAACGAGTGTCAGCAGCCACGATTTGATCAGCATGAAAATGAGCACCACCACGATCGTAACGAGCGAAGAGACCGCCTGCGGGATGGACTGCGAGATCATCTGGCGCAAGGTATCGATGTCGCTCGTGTAGCGCGACATGATGTTACCGGCGGTGTTCGTGTCGAAATAGCGGATGGGCAGGCGCTGCATTTTGCGGAACATCTCGTCGCGGATGTCCTTCTGGATGCCCTGCGTTACGCCGACCATCAGGTAGCTTTGCAGGAAGCTGCCGAGGATACCGATGACGAAGAAGCACGCGAGTGTGATCAAAAAGTTTTTCACGGCGCCGAAATCGCTCGATCCGCCCGCCACCATCGGCAAAATATACTTGTCCACGAGATCGCCCAGCGCGGTGGAGCTTTTGGCACTTGCAATGGCGGTCGCGACGATGCACAGCAGCACGAGGATCAGTACGACGAGGTACTGCTTCATATAGCCGAGCAGGCGGAGCAATGTCTTGATGGGATTTTTCGCTTTGCGGCCGTCGCCGCGCATTCTGACAGGAGGCATTATTCCGTCACTCCTTTCTGCTGAGAGTCGTACACTTCCCGATAGATCTGCGAGGTGCGCATCAATTCGTCGTGGTCACCGACGGCGACGATGCAGCCGTTATCCATGACGACGATCATATCGCTGTCCTGCACGGAGGCGATGCGCTGCGCGATGATGAGCTTGGTCGTGCCGGGGATCTCCTCGGCGAAAGCGCGGCGGATGGAGGCATCGGTCTTGGTATCGACGGCGGAGGTCGAGTCGTCCAAGATCAGGATCTTCGGGTTTTTCAGCAGCGCGCGGGCGATGCACAGGCGCTGCTTTTGGCCGCCGGAAACATTCGTGCCGCCCTGCTCGATATAGCTGTCGTAACCGTCGGGGAAGCTTTGGATGAACTCATCCGCACAGGCCAGACGGCAAGCGTGCACGAGCTGCTCGTCGGTCGCGTCGGGGTTGCCCCAGCGCAGGTTTTCCTTGATGGTGCCCGAGAACAGGACATTTTTTTGCAGCACCATGGCCACATTGTCGCGCAAAACTTCCAGATCGTAATCGCGCACGTCGACGCCGCCGACCTTGACGACGCCCTCGGAAGCGTCGTACAGCCGCGCGATGAGCTGCACGAGCGTGGATTTCGACGAGCCCGTGCCGCCGATGATACCGACGGTCGCGCCCGAGGGAATGTGCAAGTTGACCTCCTTGAGCGCGCGGTGCTTGGCCTGCTCGGAGTAGCGGAAGGAAACATTTTCGAAGTCGACGGAGCCGTCCGCGACCTCGGTCAACGCGTTTTCGGGCGAGCGCAGATCGGACTGCTCGGAGAGCACCTCGCTGCAGCGGCGCAGCGGCGTACGGCTCATGGTCAGCATGACGAATACCATGCTCAGCATCATCAGTCCGGAGAGGATCTGCGTGGTGTAGGTGAACATCTGGCTGAGATTACCGGTGGTCAGGCCGTTCTCGGGGTTATTGCCCGAGGCGACGACGAGCTTCGCGCCCACCCACGAGATCGTCAGAATGCAGATATACACGCAGGTCATCATGAAGGGGCTGTTGAGCGAGAGGATCTTTTCTGCCTTGGAGAAAGTCCTTTTCAGCTCGTCGGAAACGCCCGTAAACTTTTCCTCCTCCTTGTCCTGACGGACGAAGGCCTTGACCACGCGAATGCCGTGCACATTTTCCTGCACGACGGTGTTGAGCCGATCGTTGAGCTTGAAGCCGCGGTCGAAGATCTTAAATACCATCGGGATCAGGCAGCCGAGCGCGACGATCATCACAGGCATGACCTTCAGATACACGCTCGACAGCTGCGTCGACAGCCGCAGCGCCTTCGTCAGTGCCAGAATCAGCATCATCGGGCAGCGGATGGCCATGCGGATGCTCATCTGGAAGGCCATCTGGATCTGCGCAACGTCGCTCGTCAGGCGGGTGACGAGGGATGCACTGGAGAATTTATCGATATTGTGGAAGCTGAAATCCTGCACATGATAGTACATATCATGGCGCAGATTTTTGGCAAAGCCCGTGGCGGCGCGCGCGGCAAAGACCGCCGAGGCCACGCCGAACATCAGCGACAGCAATGCACACACGACGAGCAGAACGGATTTATTCACCACGACGCTCATGTCCTGATTGCCGATACCGAAATCGTACAGATCGGACATGACCTCGGGAATGGTCACTTCCATGGCGACCTCGCCGATCATGCACAGCGGGCTGAGCAGAGCGGGGAGCCAATAGCCCCGCAGGCACCGGGCCAGTTTTTTGATCATGTCTGGGGTTCCTCCTTGCAGTGGCAGCTTTCGCCGCCGAGATTATGGATGGCGCGGTCGAGAAATGCGGAGAACTGCGCCTGTTCCTCCGCCGTAAAGTCGCGAACGATCAGCGTTTCCATTCGGTCGATGGCACGCACGACCTGCGCATGGCATTCCTCTCCCCGATCGGTCAGGCGAATGCGCTTGCAGCGGCGGTCATACTCGTCCGTTTGGAACGAGATGAAGCCCTTTTTTTCCAGACGCGCGAGCGTCCCCGAAACGCTCGGGTGGCTCAGGCCGAAAAATTCCTCGATATCGCGAGGACAGGGAGGCGTCTTGGCGCGGGCGATGAAGCCGATGATCCGACTTTGCGACGAGGTCAGGTCGAACTGCGCCACGGTCTCGGTCATCCGCTGATCCGTGTACCAATGCAGCAGGCGAAAGCGATGCCCGAAATGCTTCTTCATGTTGCTCCTCCTCTCAAGAAATGTAGCACGCTACGAAATATTATGGCACAGCACGCGCCGATTGTCAACACAAAAGCTATGGATAAATTGTAAATTTCGAAAACGGAAAAAGCTTTGAGACTGCCTCTTTGCGAAGCAGCCTCAAAATGATGTTCAGACTTTATTCGGCTCGACGGGGCGCAGGCGATCGTACAATAGCGCGTAGCTTGCGAACAGCTGCGGCTTTTTCCACGCATACAGCATCAGCTGCGCGCCGAGCGCGAGCACATAAAACACGATCGACGCGGTCATCGCGCTCATATTCAGCTCAATGCCGAGCAGCGTCGCCAGCACATCCCCCGCCGGCAGCAGCAGCACCGCCGCCTCCAGCAGATAGTACCACCAATAGCGGATATCGATGCGCAGCAGCTTCAGGCAATTGCGCTTGGTCATGCGCCAGCTGGTGACGACGGCGTACAGCGCGCCGCAGCGCGGATCGTCCATCAGCAGATAGGAAGCGAAACGCAGCCGATAAAACACGGGCACGATGGCTACGAGCATGGGGATGAGGATGAACGGCAGCATTCCGAGCAAGATCTCGGTATACGCGGCGTCATCGAGTTCGGACAGGAAGGTCGAAAGATCGTCCGTTTCCGTCCGCGCGATCAGATCCTGCACCGCGTCGGACGCGGGCGTGAGCGAATAGAGCACCGAGCCGATCTCCACCGCGACGAATACGACCGCGAAATAGATCAGCGCTTGCAGAAGGAACATTCGAACGGCAGGCCCCCAGCGGCGCAGACCCTTGCACAGCGTGGCGGGGACGGCGTCCTGCCGACGGCTCCAGCGCAGTCCCGCCGCGACAAAGCCGAGCGCCCAGAAGGGGCTGAACACGAACACGAACAGCTGCAGCACCGACTGCGCCGTTTCCAGCACGGCACGGCTCTCCAGCCCGCTCAGGCCGGAGGTATTGCCGATGCCGACATCCAGAAAATACGTCAGCAGCGACAGCACGAGGCTCAGCCCCGCCGCGACGCCCGTGTGCAGCAACGTCAGCTTTTTCGGGGAGTATGTGGCTTCGCCCACCGACAAACGCGCCTCGGAAATCAGCTCTTTCGGACGAAAATCGGACATAAGATCACCTTTTTCTCAAGATAGGTATAGTTATATCGCATTTTTTACAAAATAGCAAATGAATTTTTTGAAAATATAGCATTTGCCGCGCGGATGTGATACAATGTAGGTAAATCACGATTACCCGGAGGGATGCGTATGGAACTTGGACAGCGGCTGCGGCAGGCGCGGCTGGAGGCGGGACTTTCGCAGCGGCAGCTGTGCGGCGACGCCATCACGAGGAATATGCTTTCGCTCATCGAAAGCGGCAAGGCCTCCCCTTCCATGGCGACGCTGCAGTATCTTGCCGCACGGCTCGGAAAAAGTGTCGGCTATTTTCTGGAAGAGTCGGGAGAAATTTGCCGCAATGCAGCGTGTATGGATGCGGCGCGTCGCGCCTTCGCGGAAAAAAACTGGGTATCGCTGCGACGGAGTCTGGACGAGTACGACGCACGCGACACGCTCATGGACGAAGAAAAGCGCTATCTTTGCGCCGCCTGCGATCTGGCGCTGGGCAAGGACGCGCTCGAGCGCGGCGATGCGCTCGGCGCCGTGCCGATCTTGGAAAGTGTCGACCGCGGCAGCATCTACTACCGCGAGGATATGGAGCGGCAGCGCAGACAGCTGCTTGCGCACGGCTACGAGCAGCTCGAGCAGTACTATAAAGAACGCGAAGATTTCCGTCAGGCCTATTTTTACGCCTGCAAACGAAGATGAGTAAGCGGGATGTCCGCCGTAGGGACCGGCGTCCCCGACGGTCCGCTTGCCCCCCCGCGGCGACGTGCGGTAGGGCGCTGACACGTCCCCGCCGCCCCCGTTCGACGATTGCACAGCCGGTCTAATCGCAAAACGCAAGATCATGTCATCCTGAGCGAGCGAAGCGAGTCGAAGAATCTATCCCCTTAATTCACGAAAAATGTCCCGTTAAAAAAACCTCATCCGACCGAAATCAAAGATTTCGGCCACCTTCCCCAAAGGGGAAGGCAGCGCGCCTTCGGCGCGGCGGGCGGCAGATAGCCGCCCGGGCGGAAGAGGCATGGCCTCTTCCCTACAGCGGTGGTACAAAAATCGGGGCGCGGTGCACACATCCGGCCGCGCGGTCATCGAAAGATAGCGGCGTTGCCGCTCAGCCCTGCTCCTCGGGGAGCAGGTAATACACGCAATGGACGATCTTCCCGCCGCTGTAGTAGTGGCGCGGGACGCGGCGGCTGATGCCGCAGACGAATTCGTAGTTGAAACTGTCGGCCGCGGCGGCGATCTGCTCCATGCGGATGCACTCGCCTTCGTCCGCGCCGATGAGCACGACCGCGTCCTCCGGCTGCACATCGGGAATGTCGGTGACATCCACCATCATCTGATCCATGCAAATGCGCCCGAGGATGGGTGCTTTCTTTCCGTGGATGAGCACATAAAAGCGTCCCGAAAGGCTGCGGCGATAGCCGTCGGCATAGCCGACGGGAACGGTGGCGACCACGGTCGGCTCGCTCGTGACATAAGTACCGCCGTAGCTGATCTCACGCCCCTGTTCGAGCGTCTTGACGTGTGTCACGCGGCTGTGCCACGACAGCGCGGGGCGCAGCGGCAGCAATGCGGGCGACACCTCGGTGCTCGGATACATTCCGTAGGTGACGATGCCCGAGCGCACCATTTCGTAGTGTCGGTCGAAATTCATCAGTCCCGCGGAATTGTCCATGTGGCGGATGGGGATGTGCAGGCCGCCGTCTTCGAGCCGTTGCACGAACGCGTCGAATGTTTGCGCTTGTGCGCGCGCCTTGCTCAGATCGGCGCAGTCCGCCCCCGCGAAATGGCTGAAAATGCCCTCGGCGCGCAGCGCGGGCAGCGCGGCGATGCGCAGGCATTCCCGCACGGACTCCTGCGTCGCCTGAAAGCCGATGCGGCTCATGCCCGTGTCGACGGCGAAGTGAAACGCTGCCGTCACGCCCTGCCGCACGGCCTCGGCGGAAAGCGCCGCCGCATCGTCGTAGCGAAAAAGGGTCGGGCGGATGTCCAGACGGATGAGGTCGGAAAAAAACGCGACGGGCGTATGCCCGAGGATCAAGATCGGCGTACGCAGACCCGCTTGGCGCAATTCCTTGGCCTCGAGCATGGACGATACGCCGAAAAAGCTGCACTTATCCTGCAAATATTTTGCGATCTGAACGGCGCCGTGACCGTAGGCGTCGGCCTTGACCACGGCCATAACGGGAACACCGACTTTTTTCTGCACGGCGGCGAAATTTTCGCCGATCGCGTCCAAGTCGATGCGCACGTGCGTATTGTCAAAATTCATACTGTCACTTCCGAAACATTGTTATGGACATTATAGCACGCCGCAGGCGGAAAGTAAACCGAAAAGGAGAAAAGAAAATGCAAGAATACGAATTGGTGCGGGAAATTCAAAATCTGTGCCGAAACAACCAAATGCGCGACGTTTTTTTCGAAGAAGTGTGCACCGACGATCCGGAAAGCTATGTCCGCGCACTGCTCAAAAACGACGATCCGACATTGACCGTCGAGCGCCGTCCCGACGGCAGTCTGACCGTCTACGCCGCCTGCAACGGCCTAACGCAGAAATTCCTGTTTACGCCGCTTTGAAAAAGCGTGCGCGCTGCAAAAAGCAGCGCGCGGGACTTTATTCTTTGGGTGTGCCGTCGGAATTGAAAAGCGGCAGCTTTTCGAGGTAGAGGATATCGTCGCGCGTCTGCGCGTCGCCCTCGGCGAGCACGGCCATTTTGCCGACGATGATACCGCCCGCTTTTTTTACCAGCGCTTCCAGCGCGTGCAGGCTCTCGCCGGTGGAGATGACGTCGTCGACGATCAAAATGCGCTTACCGCGCATGAGCTCGGCGTCGGCCGTGTCCAGATACAGCCGCTGCTGTCCCATGGTGGTGATGGAGGTGACGGTGGCCTCGAAAACGCCCGTCATATATGCCTTGGGAGCTTTGCGCGCGAGGAAATATTTCTTCGCACCGCTCTGACGCGCCATCTCATGTCCCAGAGGAATGCCCTTGGCCTCGGCGGTGATGAGGTAGTCGTATTCCGGTGCGATCTTCAGCAGTTCGCGCGCGCAGGCGACGGTCAGCTCCTGATCGCCGAAAACGACGAATCCGGCGATCGACAATTGGTCGTTGATGGGGCAGATGGGCAACTCGCGCACCAGTCCCGCGATGTTCATTCGATAGGTCATGGAAGAGATCTCCCTTTCTGTTTTTTGAATACATACCCATTATAATCCCCGCGGCGAAAAAGTCAAGGAAAAACGCGGCATATTTAGTCGTGAAAACGCACTTTTGGGCAAGATGATGTGTCGTGCCAAAAATGTCGCCTGTTTTTTGACAAAAATCTCCTGCCGAAAACCGTTGTCGTGTGCGGCAAAATGTGCTATAATGAAAGGCACCGACGAATTTGGGAGCGAAAGCGATGAACATAGAGCCTGTCTATTTGGAAAAAACGGATACACAGAAGCTGCTCGCCGCGGCCAGCGGTGACGCGGCGCTGCTGTACCTGTACATAAAAAGCGGAAACGCCCTCGAGGGCGCGGCGCAGCAGCTGCAAATGAACGAAACGCGCCTTTCCTGCGCGGCGTCGACACTGCGCCAGCTGGGGCTTTGGCAGCAGCCGAACGCGGCGCCCGTCTTCGGCGAACGGCCGAGCTATACGGAGCAGGACGTTTTGCGTGCCATGGGAACGGATGCCTCCTTCCACAACCTCTACGGCGAGGTGCAGCGGCGCTTGGGGCGCACGCTGACGACGGAGGAACTGAAGATCCTGCTCGGCTTCGTGCGCTATCTGGGACTGCCGGAGGATGTCATCTGCGTGCTTGTGACCTACTGCATCGACCGCGCCCGTCAGCGCGGCAATCTGCGCAATCCCTCGCTGCGCACGATCGAAAAAGAGGCGTACGCGTGGGCGGAGCAGGGCATCGACACGCTCCCGGCCGCCGCGGCCTTCATCCACCGGCAAAATCTCTACTTCAGCCGCCTCGGGCAGCTGAAAAAGCGGCTGCAGATCCACGGCAGAGCCCTGACCGCCGCCGAGGAAAAGTATGCCGCGGCGTGGCTCGACATGGGCTTTGACGATGGACTGATCTCCATGGCCTACGAGCGCACCTGCCTGAACACGGGCGGGCTGAACTGGGCGTATATGAACAAAATTCTCGTCCGCTGGAAAGAAGCGGGCATGGTCACGGCGGACGATGTCCGCAACGGTGACCGCAAAGCGCCGCCCAAAGGTGCCTCCGGGCGTCTGGGCGACGCGGAACTGGAAGCCATTCAAAGCATATTACGGGAGGATTGAACCATGGCATACAGTGCGGAAGTGGTGGCAAGAGCCAGAGCGCGCCTTGCCCAAGATCGGGAGGAACGTGCCTCCGAAAATCGGCAGCATCTGGCGCAGGCATACGAGCAGGTGCCGCGTTTGCGCCAGATCGACATCCAACTGCGCGCGACCATGGCCATGGCCGCGCAGGCCGCCTTCACGCAAGGCGAAGATCCGCAGGAGCTGCTGCAGGAGGCCAAACGCAAAAACATCGCCCTGCAGCAGGAGCGTGCGGAGCTGGCCGCGCTGTATTTCGAAGAGGGCTATCTCGACGACAGCCCCGTCTGCGACAAATGCGGTGGCATCGGCTACATCGGCAGCCGAATGTGCGAATGTCTGCGCGAATTGTGCTCGCAGGAGCAGAAAAAGGAGCTGACGCTGCTGTCCGGGACGAAGGAAAACTTCTCACAGTTCCGCTTGGATTACTATCCCGATCAGATCGACAGCCGCTACGGCGCCGCGCCGCGCACGATCATGGAGCGCAATTTCCGCACCTGCAAGAATTATGCCGCCAATTTTTCCAAGGACGCGGGCAATCTGCTTTTCGTCGGCGGAACGGGTCTGGGAAAGACCTTCCTGTCCGCGTGCATCGCGCGCAGCGTGGCCGATCACGGCTACAGCGTCATGTACGAAACGGCGTCGCACCTGTTTGCCAAACTCGAGCAGGCGCGCTTCAACGCCGGCGACGAAACGCGCCGCGAGGCGGAAAAACTCACTGCCTGCGACCTGTTGATCATCGACGATCTGGGCACGGAACTGCCGGGGCAATTCGTCACGGCGGCGCTGTACAGTCTGCTCAACGACCGCATTCTGGCCGCCAGACCCATGGTCGTTTCCACCAATCTGAACATCGACGAGATGCCGCGGCGCTATTCGCCGCAGATCGCCTCGCGCTTCCACGGCAATTTCACCCGACTGACCTTTGTCGGCGAAGATATCCGCGTGCTGAAAAATCGGGGGCTTTGATTTGAAAACGGCGATCATCTTCGATTTGGACGGAACGCTGCTCGACACCTTGGGCGACCTGCACGCGGCGACCAATGCCGTGCTGACGCGCTTCGGCTATCCGCCGCGCACGCTCGAGGAAGTGCGCAACTTCGTCGGCAACGGCGCGGAAAGGCTCATTCGTCTGGCCGTCCCTGCGGGCGAAGAAGAAAACGTCCCGCGCGTTTTGGACGCTTTTCGCGAATACTATGCCGCGCACTGCGACAGTCTGACCGCGCCGTATCCGGGCATACCCGAACTTCTGCGCACGCTCGGCGAAAAATACCCCCTTGCGGTCGTGTCCAACAAGCCGGACAATGCCGTCCGCGAACTGGCAAAAACTTATTTCCCCGCACTCTATGCGCGCGGCGAAAGCGCCGACTGTCCGCGCAAGCCCGCGCCCGACATGGTCTTCAAAGCCATGCAAGCGCTCGGCGCCGAACGCTGCATCTACGTCGGCGACAGCGAAGTCGACGTATGGACGGCAAAAAATGCCCGCGTGCCCTGCCTGAGCGTCACGTGGGGCTTTCGTGACGAAGCGACGCTGCTGCGCGCGGGAGCAAAGCACCTCTGCCGGCGCGCGGAGGATGTCCCAAAAATGATAGAAAGAATTTTGGAGAGAGAATTTTCATGGCAAACGAATTTTACGCCCTGCTCGGCAGAATGAGATACATCACCCGCTGGGGTCTGATGCGCAACAGCTTTTCCGAGAACATCCAAGAGCACAGCCACCAAGTCGCCGTGCTCGCGCACGCGCTGGCACTCATCCGCCGCGATATCCTGCATTTGCCCACGCCCGACCCCGACCGTTGCGCCGTGGCGGCGCTGTATCACGACGTGTCGGAGATCGTCACGGGCGATCTGCCCACGCCCATCAAGTACTATTCGCCGACCATCCGCGATGCGTACAAGCAGGTCGAGCACATCGCGGGCGAGCGACTGCTGGATATGCTGCCGAGCGAGCTGCGCGAAAGCTACGTCGACTATGTCCACGAGAGCGACGAGGAGCTAAATCCCATCGTCAAGGCGGCCGATAAGCTTTCGGCGTATATCAAGTGCGTCGAGGAGCAAAAGGCGGGCAATAAGGAATTCGAGTCCGCCGCCATACAGACCATGGCCGCCATGCACGCCATGGATCGCCCGGAGCTCGAGTGGTTCATCTACCACTGCCTCCCCGCCTTCCACTGCAACCTCGACGAACTGGGGATGTAAATGCCCATGCCGCTGTAGGATTGAGACCATGCCTCAACCGCCAAAGCGCGACATTTGTGCAGCCCCGTTCGATGCAAAACCACCCCACGGCGACGCGCGGTAGGGCGGGGATACATCCCCGCCGCCCCCGTACGATGATTGCACGGCCGGACAATGGCAAAAAGTCAAGTCATGCCATCCCGAGCGAGCGCGTAAGCGCGAGTCGAGGGATCTATCCCCTTATTTTACAAAAAATGTCCCGTCAGAAAATGGATTTCTCGACTCGCTGCCGCTCGCTCGAAATGACAAAATTGCGTTTTTTCGGGCGGACAGAGGCGTCCGCCTCTACCGCGGGGAGCGCGAGCGGACCGTCGGGGACGCCGATCCCCACAAGGGCGGTGCGAAAATCTGAAGCGGGGCTAGTTCAGCCCCGCTTGCGTGTTTTCGAAAAGTACCTTGATGCGCTCGCGCAGGGCATTGGCCTCGGGCGTATCGGCAGTGCCGCCTTGCTCGATCCAGTGGGCGGAGGCCGTCTGCGCGTCCTTGAGCGTTTGCAGGTCGCAGCTGAGGTCTGCGACGCGGAAAACGGGCAGTCCCGACTGCCGCGAGCCGAAAAAGTCGCCCGGGCCGCGCAGACGCAGGTCTTCTTCCGCGATGCGGAAGCCGTCGTTCGTTTGGCAAAAGGCCTTCAGGCGCTGCAGCGTTTCGGGATTGCGGTTGTGCGAGGTGAGGATGCAGTAGCTTTTCGCGCTGCCGCGTCCGACGCGTCCGCGCAGCTGATGCAGCTGCGACAGGCCGAAGCGGTCGGCGTCCTCGATGACCATGAGCGTGGCATTCGGCACGTCGACGCCCACCTCGATGACCGTCGTCGCGACAAGAATATGGCTTTCGCCGCGGGCGAAGGCGGTCATGATCGCCTCTTTCTGCGCACCCGTCATCCGTCCGTGCAGCAGCGCGACTTTCAGGTCGGGAAATACGGCGTTTTGCAGCGTATCCGCCCAGAGTTCGGCGGATTTGATGTTCAGCTCCTCGTTTTCTTCGACCGCGGGGCAGACCACGAAGACCTGATGGTTTTCCTGCGTCTGCTTGCGGATGAAGGCGTTGATACGCGCGCGATAGCTCTCCGTGACGAGGAAGGTATCCACCGTCTGCCGCCCGGGCGGCAGCTCGCCCAAAACGGAAACATCCAGATCGCCGTACATGATGAGCGCGAGCGTGCGCGGGATGGGCGTTGCGGACATGACGAGCAGATGCGGCGCAGCGCCCTTGGCGCCGAGGCGTGCGCGCTGCGCGACGCCGAAGCGGTGCTGCTCGTCGGCGACGACGAGTTGCAGATCGGAAAACAGCGTGCTGTCCGTCAAAAGCGCGTGCGTGCCGATGACAAGGTCATATTGTCCGTCCGCAATGTCCGCGCGGACGGCCTTTTTTTCGCGCTCTTTCAGCGAACCGGTCAGAAGTCCCACGCGAACGCCGAGCGGCTGCAAAAGCCTCGATAGCGAAGCGAAATGCTGCTCCGCCAAGATCTCGGTCGGCGCCATGATGGCGGCCTGATGGCCGTTTTTGACCGTCACGTAAGCCGCGGCGGCGGCGACCATGGTCTTGCCGCTGCCGACGTCGCCCTGCACGAGGCGGTTCATCGGCGCTCCGCGCCGCAGGTCGGCGAGGATCTCGTCGATCGCGCCGCGCTGCGCGGCGGTCAGAGAAAACGGCAGCGCCGCAAGGAATGGGGCAAGATCCGTGTCCGCGAAGGGCGCACATTTTCTTTGTGTTCGCGCCGCGCGGATGAGGGAAAGTCCTGCCGAAAAAACGAAAAACTCCTCGAAGATCAGGCGTTTTTTCGCCTGCTCCGCCTCGGCCATATCCCGCGGCCGATGGATGGCACGGTAAGCTTCCTTCGCGCACAAAATGCCGTATTCGCTGCGCACGGACGCGGGAAGGATCTCCGCCGGTGTGGGACAAACGGCCAGTGCCTGCTCCACAGCCTTCATAACGGCGGCGTTCGTCAGTCCCGCCGTCAGCGGATACAGCGGCAGCACGCAGCGCGTGGTGACGGGCGGCGCGTCGACCGCCTCGAAACTCGGCGAATTGAGCCCGTAGCCCGAAAAATCGCCCGATATCGCGCCGTAAAAAACGTATTCTCTTCCGTATTGCAGCTGATCGGCGGAAAATTTTCGGTTGAAAAAAGTCACGTTCAGCCGCGCGGTGTGATCGGCGATCTGCAGCTTGGTGATGTCCAGTCCCTGCCGCACATGATGCGTGCGCGGGCCGGACATGACCATGGCACGGAAGCACGCGGGCTTGTCCGGCTCAAGCTCGCAGATGGTCACGAGCTTCGTCCGATCCTCGTAGCCGCGCGGAAAATGGCAGATCAGATCCTGCAGCGTGCGGATATTAAGCGCGGCGAACTGCGCCGCCCGCGTCGGGCCGATGCCGCGCAGGACGGTGACTGGATCGGACAGCTTTGCCATGGCCTTCACCTCGATTCGATCATTTTCTCGGGACGCTGATGTGCGTTTCTTCGTAGGAGGATGCGCCGTCGGCACTGCCGACGAGCGTCAAGCGGGCATTTTCCTGCAGCTCGGGGATGCTCAGGCAGCCGCAACTGCACATACTCTCGCGCAGACGATACAGGGAGGATTCGACATTGTCGTGCAGCGCGCCCGCGCTCGTGACGTAGGTGTCGACGCTTTCTTCACCGCTGTGGCGGTACGAGCCGCCGAGATCGTAGCGCTGCCAGTTCTGCGCGCGGTTCGAGCTTTCGCCCCAATACTGCTTCATGTAAACGCCGCCGAGCATGACTTTCGGCGCGGGCGACTCGTCGAAGCGCGCGAAATAGCGCCCGAGCATCAGAAAATCCGCGCCCATCGCCAGCGCGAGGGGCATATGGTGGTCATGCGAAATGCCGCCGTCGGAACAGATCGGGATATAAACGCCTGTTTTTCTAAAGTATTCTTCCCGTGCCGCCGCGACCTCGATGAGCGCCGTGGCCTGCCCGCGGCCGAGTCCCTTGGACGAGCGCGCGGTGTAAAGCGAGCCGCACATACCGACTTTGACGAAGTCCGCGCCCGCACGGGCGAGGAACTCGAAGCCCTCGCGGTCGACGACGTTGCCGCCGCCGATGCGCACGTTTTCGCCGTACTGGTCGTGCACCCAGCGCAGCGTCTGCTCCTGACGGAACGTGAAGCCGTCGGACGCGTCGATGCACAGGATATCCGCGCCCGCGTCCAAAAGGGCGGGGACACGCTGCTTGTAATCGTGTGTATTGATGCCCGCGCCGACCATGAAACGCTTATCGTCGTCCAGAAGTTCCTGCGGATTGGCCTTGTGCGAGGCGTAATCCTTGCGGAAGACGAAATACAGCAGTTTTCCCTCGTCGTCGACGATCGGAAGAGAATTGAGCTTATGCTCCCAGATAATGTCGTTGGCCTCGCGCAGTGTCGTCTGCGCGGGGGCGGTGATGAGTTTTTCGAGCGGCGTCATGAACGAGCTGATCGGATCGGTGGGGCTCATGCGGCTGACGCGATAATCGCGTCCCGTCACGATGCCCAAAAGTTTTCCCTTGGCCGTGCCGTCGTCGGTGACGGCGATGGTCGAAAAACCGTTGTACGCGTTCAGATCGAGTACGTCCGCCAGCGTGTGCTGCGGCGTCAGGTTCGACGCGGACACGACGAAACCGGCCTTGTGATTTTTGACGCGGGCGATCATGGCCGCCTGCGACGCGATCGGCTGCGAGCCGTAGATGAAGCTCAGGCCGCCCTCCTTCGCCAAGGCGATGGCGAGCGCGTCGTTCGACACGCTCTGCATGATCGCGGAGGTCAAGGGGATGTTCAGCGTCAAGGGGCATTTTTCCTCGCCCTTGCGGAAGCGCACGAGCGGCGTGGTAAGCTGTACGCGATCGGGCGTGCAGCTTTCGCCCGTGTAGCCGGGCACGAGCAGGTAATCGGAAAAGCCGCGGCTGGGCTGCGAATAATAGTATGCCATGAAAAAACCTCCCAAGTTATTTTCCCGGATCGAGCAGATTGCGTTCTTCGTGCCCGTCCTTATCGAGCTGCTTGAAATTGCCGACCACCGCGCCGACCTGACTCATCACCGCGAAGGTGTGCGGGAAGGAGCGGATGACGGCGTTCATTGCGGCGATCTGACTTTTGTTGATGACGCAGATGAGCACGCTGACCTCGCGGTCTTGGTACATCCCGCGCCCCGGGATCGCGGTCACGCCGTGGCGCAGATTGTGGCGGATGGCCTCGTACAGCTCCTGCGGCCGATCGGTGACGATCTCGAAGCGGATGGCGCTTTGGCCGGATTTGGTCAGCTTGTCGGTGACGGTGCTCGATGCGAAGGAGTACAAAATACACAGCACCACCGGCTCGATCTGATAGTCGTAAACAAAGTAGGAAAAGCCCGCCACGCACACGTTCAGCGCGAAAATGATCCAGAACATATTCGTGTCCGGACGTTTTTTATGGATGAGCGCGGCGATGAAATCGATGCCGCCCGTGGTCGCCGTGACCTTCACGAGCATGGAGTAAGCCGCGCCGAGGATGACGCCCGCCACCAGCGGCCCCAAGATCGCCGCCGTCGCGGTATTGTAGGCGAAGGCGGAAAGGTCGATTTTCTCGAGCAGCAGCAGCGACACCGAGAACGTCACCACATACACGCTCGAGCGCAGCGCCATGGGCTTGCTGACGAAGAAAAACACGAGCGCTGCCAGCGGGATGTTGATCAGCAGGCTCAGATAGCCCACGGAAAAGCCCGTCAGATGCTGGATCATCGTGCAGATACCGTTCAAGCCCGAGGGCGCGAAACGGTTGGGGAAAATGAAAAGCTGATAGCTCAGCGAGGTCACGACCGCCGTCACCGCGATCATGAGATAGGAAAGGATTTTTTTGATCGTTTTCATACAAACAATATAGGAAGAAAAAACTCCGTGCAGGCTCTTCCGACTGCCGCTTCGCGCGGAGCGTCACAAATGATACCATCTTAAAATATAGCACACTCTCCGCCCGCGGTCAAGCCGAAAAACCGGCAAGTTTGTTATTTCGAGCAAGCGATAGCGAGTCGAGAAATTTATTCATTGACGGGACATTTTTCGTAAAATTGGGGGACGGATCCCTCGACTCGCTGCGCTGAAAATGGTACAGTTTTTTGGACAAAAATTTT